>CAYMES010000007.1:0-13239 GCA_964389765.1 Candidatus Woesearchaeota archaeon | reverse complement strand
TCTGATTCTTTTTCATATTTATCATATAGTTCTTTATCTTGTTCTTTTTGTTGAGCCATAATCTCTTTTTGAGCTTCTTCATCTATAGAGTTATCATAATTTTTGTCTTGTGTTTGTTTTGCTTTTTCTTTATGACGATTAGATATATTTTCAAAAGCATGTTCAACTTTTTCAAATGCATTATGAGCAACTTCTTCTGCTTGATGAATTGCTTTTTCTCCAAATTCTTCTGCTTTTTGTATAAATCCTTCTTTATCTTGTTCTTTTGTTTTCTGCTCTGGTTGTTCAGTTTTTGATTCTTTGTTTGCTTTTTGTTGCATATCTTCTTCTTGTTTCCCATACATCTTTTCTAGTTTTTGATTAGTGGAAAATACATCAAATCCAATATCTGTATCTGGAAATTCGTCTGGAATTAATTCATCTTTTTTTTCTTTGTCTTCATCATTAGATGTTTTTTCTTGTTCATCTATGTTTACCCATCCTTTCTTTTCTTGTTCTGTTTTTTGTTCTTCTTTATTTGATTCATTATTTTGCATTTGTTCTATTTGTGGAGCAGATTTTTTTTCCTGCTCTATTTCAACACTCTCGTTAGTTTCTGAAGATTCTTTTTTCTGTTGTCCTTGACTCAGCTCTTGTTCTTCATCTGCAGATTCAGAAGGTTGGTTTATATCTTCTTCTAATCCATGGATAAAAACTGAGAGTTCATAAGCAGCATCTGCATTTACACTTATACTATCTATTCCTTGCCTAACTAAGAACTTTACCATATCTCTTTTTGAAGCTGCTTGTCCACATATGCTTGTTTCTACATTATTTTGTTTACATATTTTAATAACTTTCTTAATCTGAGATAAGATAGCAGGATGCATTTCATTATATAGTTCTTGAATATTTTCATTTCCTCTATCTACAGCAAGAGTATATTGAGTTAAGTCATTTGTACCAAAAGATATAAATTCAATTCCTTCATTGCAGAGTTGTTCTATAATTTCGCAAGCAGCAGGAGTTTCTACCATTATCCCAAATTTTAAATTATCTCTATCATATTTTTCAAATATATTCTTTGTTTGTTTAACTTCTTTAACAGATATAATTTGAGGAAACATTAAACCGAATTTTTTATCTGGATATTTTTCAGCTAGCATCTTTATAGCTTCAAGTTCTGATTCAAGAATCCCGGTATTTTTTAAAGAAAATCTTATTCCATGAAAACCAAGCATTGGATTAACTTCTGCTTCTTTAGGAGCTCCTTCTAGATTTTTATATTCATCTGATCTTATGTCACTGGTTCTAATCCATACTTCTTGAAAATTTTTAGCTATTTTTTCTATACCTTTAGCTATTAAATTCCTATAATCTTCTAAATTTTTATTTTTTAAAAATAGCAAAGGATGTTTTCCACTTTCAGCAATTATCCCTTCTAAACGAAGCAATCCTACTGCTTTTGATTTTGTTTTAGCTGCTCTATCTGCAAAATGAGGCAGATCAAGAATAACTTTTATTTTTGTTTTTGTTTTAATTATTGGTTTGATTTCTACTTTTTTTTCTTCTCCTGTTTCTCCTTCATATATCTTCCCATTTTTGCCATCAACAGTAACTTTTTGTCCATCTTTAAGTTCCTGGGTAGCTTTTTCTGTTCCAACTACACAAGGAATTCCCATTTCTCTTGAAACAATAGCAGCATGGCTTGTTGCTCCTCCTTCATCTGTTATAATTGCATCACATTTCTGCATATCTACCACCATATCAGGATTAGTCATTTTAGTAACTAAAACATCTCCTTTTTTTATTTTATCAAGGTCATCCATTGATTCAATAATTTTAACTTTTCCTGATGCTATTCCAGGGGATGCAGGAAGTCCATTAAGAATAATTTTACCTTCAATATCTTTATGTTCTTTTTTCATTTCTAAAGTTGTTATTGGCCTTGTCTGAACAATATAAATTTCACCTCCTTGTATTGCAAATTCTATATCCTGAGGTTTATCATAATGTTCTTCTAATCTTATTCCTTGATTAGCTATTTCTTTAATTTGTCCAGTTGTTAGAACTTGTTGTTTTGATTTATTTTCAGTTAGCTTTACATTTTGGTTTTCTCCAGAACCTCTTCTTATTATGGCCATTTTTTTATTTGCTATTTTTTTATCTATTATTTCCAAATCTTTGGATAAAATATACTGATCAGGAAGAACCTTTCCAGAAACAATTCCCTCTCCTAGTCCAAAGATAGCTTCTACAATTACATTTTCAGTTCCTTTAACAGGATCTTTTGTAAAGACAACACCAGATTTTTCAGAATTAACCATTTTTTGCACAATTACAGCTATAAGAGATTTATCATGTGGAAATCCTTTTTTCTGACGATAATATATTGCTCTTGCTGTAAATAATGATGCCCAGACATCCCTAACTGCATTTATAACTTCATCATTTCCTTTTATATTTAGAAAAGTTTCTTGTTGTCCTGCAAATGAAGCATCTGCAAGGTCTTCAGTTGTAGCAGAACTTCTTACAGCAACAAAAACAGGTTCTTTAGCTGATTTTAAAATAGCAAGAGCTCCTTCTGTTGCATCTTTAACATTATCTGCTCCTAAAATATCATAAGATTCAATAATTTCTTTTTTTAAATCAGAAGGCATTTCTACTTTTTTTATAAGGTTTTGGATTTCTTTTGCTTTTTCTCTTAATTCTCTTGCATCATCAATATTAATTTTATCTAATCTTTCATGGATTTTTTGTTTTAAATCAGAATTTTCAATAAAATATTTATAAGCTTGAGCAGTTATTACAAATGCAGGAGGAACTGGAAATTTAGAATTATACATTTCAGCAAGATTAGCTCCTTTACCTCCAGCTACTTTAATGCTATTTTTTGAAAGCTCAGAAAGCCATTTGACGTTATCAGATTCTTTTAGTTCTTTGGTGTTTATTGTTTTTTTATTATCTTTTTGCTTAGATTCCTCTTTTTCCATACTTAAATCAAAAATCCCTATTATTTAATATTTTCTGTTTAATTGGTTTTGGGACAAAATTAAGAAAACTCCAATTAAAATCTTCTGTTTATGTTGAAAATCTTTTAGATTATTTATAGACTTCTATTTTTTATCATGATAGTTTAACTATAATATTACGTAAAAATACCTAATTCTTTATTATAAAAAGAGAAAATCTATCTTAGATAATATGCTCTATATATAAAAAATTAAAATGTTCTATAGCTATTTAACTAATAATAGAAACTTATAAGATTATGATTAGCTAATAAATATTAAATTTTATAACAATAAATAGGCTATTTTTGTCTCACTATTTGTTTAATTAATTTAAGTAATATATATTAGATAATATAAATGGTTTTAAAAATTATTTATATAGTTTTAATATGGCAGAGAAATTAAGTGATGCAAAGATAAGGAAAATAAAGAAATTAGGTAAAGAAGGGTTAAAATATTCAGAAATAGCTCATAGATTAGATATTTCCCCCACTGCTGCTAGAGGATATATTCTTTATGGCTCTCCTACTGCATATAACGAGGAATTATTAAGGAGATGGGGTTTTAGTTCTCATAGAGAGTATGTGAAGTATTTAGATGAAAACAGACTTAATAAAGAGCAAAAGAAAAAAATTAGAGATAAGTTTAGCTTACTAATTAGGGAAAGATTACAAGAATTAGGAAAAAGTCAAGGATGGCTTTCTAGAGAGGTAGATGTTGAAAGACAGACAATTTCTTTATATGTTCATAAAAAAACACTTCCAAAACATCATAATGCAGAAAAGATATTTTCAGCTTTAGAAGTAGAATATTCTAGTTTAGAAAATTTATTAGAAGAATAAAATAAAAAGAAAAATGAAAAAGTTTTTTTTGGAGATAAAGGTTGATTTATCTTAATTTAACTTCAGTAGGATGTAAAAAGTTTTTTGCTTTTTCAACTAATGTATCTTTATTTTCTGGAAGTTTTCTCCCTATTTTTAAAGCTACTTTTCCTCCAGAAACTGGATCTCTTCCAACTGCTCTAATACAATCTGGTAAGGAATTATCACTCCATTTTTCACGATATGCTTGTAAAAATGTATTTATGTCTGGCCAAAGCATTCCACTTAAACCTTGTCTAAAATCAATTAATTGTCCAACTTCAAATCCACTAGTTATCTGAAAATCATATGGTCTAAGTTCTTCTAATTCTAGTATTTGGTCAGTTGATTTTAAATCACTTACAGGAATATCTATTGTTCCTAGTGGATGATTTTCACTACTTGCCATTGGTTCAGGATATTCTCTTGATTGAGTAACTGAACTTACTAAATAACCCTTGCTTTCTAAAACATCAGCTAAACGTCTATAAGCAGTTTCAGCTTTTTTAGCTCTATCTACTTTTTCTCCTCTTTGGTATAATCTATTTATTTTCATCTTATTACTACTCATAAGTAGTATTTAAACCTTTTGGTTTCAATTTTTTGGTTGTCTGTTTTATATAATTGATACCATATGAAGAAAGAAAATATTTCTAAGAAATAAAAAGAGATTAAGAAAGTCCTTTAATTTAATTTCTCAGTTATTATTTTTGTTCCACAAGGAAGTTTTGGTTTGATTTTTCTTAAAGCTTCTCTTGCTATTTTTACAAATTTTTTGTCACCAACAGCTATATAGAAGATAGTATCTCCTGGGTTAATAAAAGCAGCTCTTCCAATAGCTGCTCCAAAAGAATTGCTCATTCCATCATTAACTCTATCTCCTTTACTTGCTCCACTATATGTTTTGTTTTCTCTTAATACCTGGTGAGGGTATTTTCTTATTGAAAAGTAATATTCACCAGAAGTAGGTTTTGAAAGCTCTTTATTTATAACTCTTCTTGATGCTTCAACTGCATTATCTCTTACCATTACTTTTTCTTTACTTAATAATTTTATTACAAATTTATATTTCCCTTTATTAAAATCCTCAGTATTTCCCATGTCAAATTTAATTATTTTTTGAACAGGCATAGTTTTAATATAGCTCTTACTACGTTTGTTGCTTTTTCTTGTATATGGTCTGTCAAATTTTTTTGAATAAGCTGATGCTTTTCTTAATGCCATTTTATTTATCTTTATTTAATCTTGATAATGAATTCAGATAACACATATTTAAAGGAGTTATATTGAATATATTTATTGGTTTTGGGTATTTATCTTGTTCAGTGTCATATGTTATTTTTTTAGGTTCTTGTTCTGATGAGTTATCCTTTAGTTTATGATGAATTACTTTGGTTTTTAAATTTTTTCCCATTATTTTTTCATATATCTAATTTAAATTGTTCTTCTAGTTCTTGTGAAGTTGGAATTTTATCTTTTTCATTTGGAAGAGTATCATATCTTCCTTGGCTAATATAATTTATAATTTCCCTAGTAAGAGATTCTCCTAAATCTTCAAATGCACTATATAAATTATTATTTTCAAGGCACATTTTTATTATTTGATTTCTATTTCTTGATTTATAGCCTGACCAGGTAATCCTTTTTCAAATATTGCTCTTACTAATCCTTTATTTCCATGAGCAGAAGATATCTTTCCTTTAATAATCTTTCCACTCGGAGATTTCCATTCTACTTCTTTTCCTTTTAATTTTTGAGCTTGTTCTCTGTTTTTTGCTCCTAAATCTAAGATGAAGTGTCTGGGTTTGTAAGTTTTTCTTCCTCTTCTAAACTGGATAACTTTTCCTTTCATATTCTTTTTAGAATTTAAGGGTTTTTAAATCTTAAGTTTTATTATTTATATATCGGGTTACATCAATATTTATATATTTTAATATATGAAGGAAATTATGGGAAGAAATCTGGATTATCTTCTTCATATTAAAGGAGTAGATAAAGGAAAATTGAGAGATATGGTAGAGAAAATAGAATCAAGTTATGATGATGGTTCTATAGAAAAAATAATAGGTATAGAAAGAATATCAAGGCTTTTGTATCTGTCAGAAGCTTTTAGAGGATGGTATAAAGTAGATGAAGATGGACAATCTAAAAAAACTAAGAATGCAAGGGCAAGTATATATAAAGACATTTACAAAGATAAGATTATCAATTCAGAAATATATGTTCCTCCAATATTAAGTGTAGTTAATCTTTCTGGATGCAAATTTCTAGATGCTTTAGATAATGAAGCACTTTTAATTGCAAAGAATAATGGAGATGAAAGAGATTTTGCATTTAAAATATTGAAACAAAGAGGATTTTTTAGAGATATGTATTTTATAGAAAAATTAGTATCTATATTAGATTAAAAAACAATTTTAAATTTTCCAAATTCTTTTTTTAATACAGAAAGAATTTCTTGATCAAGTTCCCCGCTTTTGCCTTTTTGTTGTTTCATTATCTGTTCAAATTCTTGTTGAGTTGTATCTTGAATTTTCTTATCTTGAATTTTTTTAATTTGGTTATTATATACAACAAATACAGGATTTGTAAGAAACAAATCTGCTTTTTTATTATTTTTATATTTAAGAACAACTTTTGATTTTTGTAACTCAACTAGCTCACATCTTTGTCCATATTCTATAAGATTATTCATTAATTGAGTGGAGTTTTTTCTTATATCTTCTACTTCTCTTTTACTAGGTTTTTTCTTGTTGTTATATTTCTTTTTAGCATCTTCTAATTCTTTTAAAATTTTTAAAAATCTTGGTTCTATTCTTCCTTTATTAATTAGTTCTTTTTCAAATTCTGATATCAAATCTTTTCTTGATTTTTTACCAAATAATCCTTCTAAAACTTTAAATACGTTTTTATGAATTTCTTCAATTGTTCTTTCTTGAGCTCTTTTTTCAATTTCTTTCCTAAGTTCTTTTAATCTTTTCATATAATCTTCTGCATCTTTTAATAATCTGTCAACATCTTTTCCAGAAACTTCTTTAACTTTCTCATGTTCATATCCTTTATAATATTTAATTACAACCTCTTCTAAAATATCAATATATTTTTTCTCGAGCATTTTTTCCTTATCCATAAATATTTTTTTCATCATTTCTGGAGTTTCTTTATGTGTTGGTGGCGGTAAACCATATAACATTAATAAAGCTTGACTGGGGGTTAATACACTTAAATAGATATCTCCTAAAACAATATCTAATAACTTTCTTTTAATTGTCTTGGACATCTTATCTCCCATAGACATGAACATATCAATTGCTTCTTGACTTGGTTTAATTCTTCCCATTTTAAGAAGCAATTTCCAAGGTAAGAAAGTTCCCTTGTCATATAATGGTACACCATCTCTAATAAAAGTGAATATAACTGGGTGGGCATCTTTAACAGATTCCCAGAAATTTGTCAAAAGATAAACCTGGACATTTAACTTGTTTTTTACACCAGCTAATTCTCCTGCTTCCATAATATACTGATAGATTATGCTTCTTAATTTTTCTTTTAATTCTACTCTTGGCATTCTTTTAACATCTGTATCATCAATAACCACAAATACATCAACATCAGAAGTTTTTGTTGCTGTTCCTCTTACTAAGCTTCCGGCAATTACATAACTTGCAACATATTTTTCAAATTTTCTTAAACATAATGACTTATGAACTTGGGCAACTCTTAAACTTCCTAAGATACCTTTATCATATAAAGGAAAAGCCATTCCAATTGCTTCTGCTATATCATACTTGCTGTCAAGGCAGAAATTCCATAAATCAACAGGTGTAATAATATTAAGCCAGACTTTTGGTTTCATATCTTTAACCTCTTTAATAAGTTCAGTTTTAATTTTCCCTATTTCTTTATATTTTTTTTCAGGAACAATCATCAAAAGATGTAAAGGCTTACTTTTTTTGTCTTCCTCAGTTAAACCAGCTTCTTCATCAAATTTATCAGCTGCTTGAGGAGGGATAATTCCCATAGCAATAGTAAATGGATATTTTTTAATAACTTTATCTTTAAATTCAGTTAGTTTTTTTCTTGTTTCTTCCATCTTTTTTTTAGAATCTTCAGGAAGATTTGCAACTGCTCCAGGTAATTGGTGTTTGCCTTGATAATCTTTAGAAATATCTTTAACTAAGCTTTTTCCTTCTACACTTTCTTTATTTTTGTTATCTTCTCTGCTTGATTTTTTTTCAGCCATGATTTAACTAAAAAGTGTCACTATTTAAATTTAATGGCATTAACAGTATATCTTAAAAGATAGAAGAATACTATATTTATCACTATGTAAAAAGCCCCTTTTTTTTAGCTTTTGCTAATTTTCCTAAAGAATCATAAATTTCATGTTCTTTATTTAGTGTAAAAATATCAACAGTTCCATTATAATTATCTCTTGCAGTATTTTTTCATCCTAAATCTTTAAGTCTAATATGGATTGTATTTGCAGAACCAATTGGAGGAGAACCCTTTCTAAATTCTAGTATTTGCATTCCAGAAGGACTTTCATCATAATATTTTCTCACAAATTTTTTATTAAGATATTTTAGTATTGCTTTAATTAATTTTTCTATTTTTCTTCCTTTATTTAATTGATTACAGAAATCTTTTTCCTTTTGGGTTTAATGGACCTGGGAGGGATCGAACCTCCGACCTTCTCGGTGTAAACGAGATGTCATAAACCACTAGACCACAGGTCCATTAGATATATAAGAAGTAAGGTAACTTAAAAAGATTTCTATTTCAGAAATTGAATTTTATACTTAAGAACAATTATGTTTTTAAATTCTATTATCTTTGTTTTATAAGGGAGGTAAGATGAGTCTTTCAAGAGCAATAGGGCTTGGTATATTTGGATGGATTTTAATCTTTGTTGAAATTTCCATATTTCAGGTTGGATTAGCTATTAATGGGATACATCAGTGGATAATTCATTATATTTTGATTATACCCCTATCAACATTAATTGCTTGGTTATATTATAAAAAAGGAGAAAAAGTTAATGGTTTTTTATTAGGACTTATATTCTTAGTAACAGGAGTATTAATTGATGCAATTATAACTGTTCCTTTATTTATGCAAGGACAATATGTAGAATTTTTTATAGATCCTTTATTATGGTTAGGTTTTATGGAGATGATAATAGTAGTAGGAATCTATGATATAGGAATAAGAAAATAGATTTTATTTTTTATTTTCATATTTTTCAATAAAATCTACTAATTGTTTTCTAGTAGGTTCTTCATCTTGTTCTATTTTCATCTAAGAATACCATGTTTTTTTTCTAAATCTGTTAAGGGCTGTTTTTTATCTCCATATAGGTTTATAGCAATTGGTTCTGTTTGTTTATAAGCTCTTTTTTGTAAGCAACCATATCCTAAAGGAAGAAGTAAAGCAGTAGTTAATCCTATTAAGGTTGTAATTGTTAGAAGATCTCTTTGAGTCAGATAATATGGGGGCAAGAGAAACTTATATAGATTATTATGTTTTATAGTTATATTTTTAAATATGGTAATTTTATTAGATAGTAGTTTAAAAATGCGTGAGTTGTCCAGTGGTTAAGACTCCACGTTGCCAATTAGAACTTTCAAAAAGTTCTAAGATTCAAACTTGGAAAGAGTCAAAAGAAACTAAATTTGATCTAAGATTGAAACTTAGAAAATCTAAAAAAGCAGAAACGTGGTGACCCGGGTTCGACTCCCGGCTCGCGCATTCACTTAATTTTATGAAATTTTTGCGATTTTCGTGAGAGTTTTTATGTTCAAGATTTATCCAGATTCTATTTAAATAAATCTAACGTGAGGAGAATATGAAGATAGACCCATATAAACATAAAGAGAGATACATTAAATGGAAAAATTCTGTTAAAGGTAAGATTAAAGGAATATCAAATAAGAACTCCAAATTAATTCTAAACTATCTTTTAGATATGGAGCATGGTTTAAATGTTGCTAGTGGCAATAAAAAAGGAGCAAGGAGTTATATTAGTCTTAATACCATTAAAACAAGAATGATATTTTTAGCTAAAAAATTCAAAGAAATTTATAATTTGGATGATATAATAAGAATTAAAGAAATAGAGCTTCATAAATTTTTTACTGGAATGAAAAATGCGAGCCATGTCCAATGTGTTTTTATATGGCTTGGATAACAAATGTTGATGAAATTGTATTTGGTGCAAATATCAAAGATGCAATTAATTTTGGTTCTAATGAAATAAACATCTCCGACAAGGAACTTAATAAAAAGGGAGGGGATAAAATAAAACTTACTGATGGGTTTTTGAGGGAGGAATGTTTGGGGTTGTTTGAATAATCATTCTTTTTGATTATACTTCTTCCACAACTCCGCATCCGCTACTGATATTTCGTACTTTTCTCCAGAAAGATTGTCATATCCAGTAACCCTAACACCACATTGACTTGCCCAAGAATCTCCCCAAGGCTTAATCTGTTCAAACATTTCAGGAGTTTCCTTTACAGCCTTTAAGGTATACTTAGCAGTCAAATCAACATTCTGAATATCCTCATCAACTGAACCTTTACATCCAGTTAATATAGGCAAAGCTATTACCAAATATGCCAGTCCTCTTCTTATTGTATTTTTCATTTTAAGTTCTCCTTAAATTTAATTAATTATATTAAATAAAAGGGGTATATGAAAATTAGTCCACCAAAATGGATGACAAATAAAAAGATTTAAATATGCTATTTACTCTTACCCCTCATGGATAAAGAAACTGCATTAAAGGAATTTGGATTGACAGATAAAGAAACATTGGTTTATTTAGAATTACTAAAATTAGGCAAGATTAAGCTTCAAGAATTAGCAAAAAGAATAGACTTACCCAGAACAACAATATATAATACTTTAAACTATTTACATGTAAAAGGATTAGTTTCTAAAATTGTTAAAGGAAATGTTAATTATTTTAAGGCTGTTGAACCCTCAAAGATGATTGATACTATCAATCAAAAAAAGGAGACAATACTTTCCGTTCTTCCAGAATTAGAATCATTAAAAGGCCAAATAAAAGAATCTTCAAGTGTTGAAATTTATGAAGGATTTAAAGGAATTTCCACAATCTTATTAGATGTATTCAAGAAAAAACAACAAACTTATTACTTTGGTTCATACTCTAAATCTGTTGAAGTTTTAAAACATCTTCCAGATCATTTTAGAACATTGAGATTAGATAATAAAATTCCTGCTAAAATTGTGATAGATAAGTATGATGAAGAAACCTTTCATAAAAAATCTTATAAAAAAACAACTGAGATGAGATTTAATAATTCATTAAAGGATTTTCCATGCATGATCTTTATTTATGGAAATAAGGTTGCAATGTATACTTTAGAAGGTGAATTAATTGGGATAATTATTTCAAACAAAGAACTCTCAAATGCGATGAAGATGATTTTTGATATTTATTGGGCTAATGCTAAGAAATAGTCAGCTAATCATCTCATCAACTTCAATTTTATATTCTTCTAAAACAGCATCTCCAAAAATTTTCTGGACTTCCTGAGTTATCCCGCTTAATTCTTTGTTGTCATAAACTAAAAAAGCATAATATAAATTTACATGACCAACAGCTATGATTACAATAATAAATCTTGGGTCTTTTTTTGTATATTCAATAAATTTTTCTAATTTTTCACTATGAGAAGGGTCAATTCTTGAAATGTAAGTGTATTCTGTATAACCTAATTTTTTCATATCCAAGATAGGATAAAATCTTTCAATAATTTATTTTTGTTTTAATTCCTTAATCTTTTTTATTACAGATGTTGCAGTTAAATTAAGTTCTTTTGCAAGTTTAATCACTTGCTTTTTTGAATTTTCTTTTAATTGATTTATCAGTTTCCAGTCAATATCTTTAATCCCAACATTCTCTGGATTTCCCTTAACATCTATTTTTGCTTTTTTCTTTGGATTAAGTCTTCTTGCAAAATAAGTAAATAAAAAAAGAATTATTTTCAGAATTTCCCGCATTAAAGAAAAGCGTTCTAAATTTTGTTATGAGTTAATTTATCACGGAGATATTGAATCTTTTGAAAAATTCATTAAAGAGTTAAAGAAAAAATAAAGAGGCTATTCCTTTGATTTTGTTTTTGTATAAAGTTACCTAGTTTTAGCTTGTTTCCATAAACCATTAAAAAAAATTGTAAATGGACCTCCTGAAATTTTTTATAAAACAGAAATAACTCTAAGTGGTTTTTTGCGAAGCAAAAAAATTTCGAAGAGTAAAAATTGTTTTTTGGGCAGGAGAATAAATAAGGCGTGCCGTAAAACAACAAATTTATTAAATAGAATAATTCTTTTTAACCATAGGGAAATAAATAATGTCTTAAAACAATTTTCAAAGGAATGTGGAGAAAAACTTAATCTACACAGAATACTTCAATTCAGGTCTTCGACATATTCTAAAAATGCAAAAGACACAGATATAGTTTTCTTTTCAAAAGATAAAGTCTTTTCAACAGAAGATCATTTTGTTTTGTTTGAAATAATTGATAAATTCGAGAAAAATCATGAAGGATTAGTATTTGACATTGCAGGAGGAAAAAGGAAAAAGAAAGCCAAATATTCTGTATCAATAATTCCTTTACAAATGCTAGATTTGGATTGGAAAATAGATTCCTTTTTCCTAAAGAATTTATCAGAAGATAAAAACAAAATAATCCTTTTTGGAGCAGACCCTACAAATGTTGAGATTAAATTAAATAAAAAAGATATTGCTGAAAGATTAAGTCTTGAAATAAATCATCATTTAAGAGATTATTTAGAAAAA
This sequence comes from Candidatus Woesearchaeota archaeon, assembly GCA_964389765.1. GTDB lineage: Archaea > Nanobdellota > Nanobdellia > Pacearchaeales > GW2011-AR1 > CAYMES01. The sequence continues at coordinate 553 of CAYMES010000007.1, read as the reverse complement.
GAAACTAGGAAGGAAGCATTATATGGATTATTCAAAACAACATTAAGATTAATGCTGACTAATCAAGGAATTCCAAAAAAAGAAGAATTAATTGAAAAGTTTAAGATTGTTTGTTGTTTCTTTCAAAATAGGCACACCACAAATTTAAGGTTGTGGAAAAATTGATTTTTATTTCTATTAATAAGAATGATAAATGGAAATATAGAGATATCTATTTAACAATGCCATAAATCTGGTAAAGAAATTATAAGTGCTGTTAAAAATTTTTAAGAAGAATAAATAACTTTTTTACATACCATATCCAGGTGGCATTCCGCCAGGAGGCATTCCTCCACCACCCATTCCTTGCATAGCTTGATTTCTTGATTTGCCACTAGATAAAACATCATCTATACGCAATATCATCATAGCTACTTCAGAAGCAGAATCTATTGCCTGACTTTTAATTTTAAAAGGCTCAACAATTCCTGCTTCTATAGAGTTGGTAATCTTTCCTGTGAATATGTTAATTCCAGAATATTTGCTGTTTTCATGAGCTGATTTTAATTTAGTT
>CAYMES010000006.1:38944-43233 GCA_964389765.1 Candidatus Woesearchaeota archaeon | reverse complement strand
TTTAATAACTCATTGGCATGGAGACCATATTTTAGGATTGCCTGGCTTATTACAGACATTAGCTTTAAACAATTATTCGAAAATTCTTCATATTTATGGTCCTAAAGGAACAAAAAAATATCTATCTCTTATATATGATTTATTTGTTTTTGTAGGAAAAATGAAAATACAAATACATGAAATAACAGGTAATAAAGTAATTGAAACAAATGACTTTATTATAAAAGCTTATAAGTTAGAGCATGGAACTCCTTGCCTTGGATATAGATTTGAAGAAAAAGATAAAATAAGATTAGATAAAAAAAAGTTAAAAAAATATAATCTTCCTCAGTCCCCTATATTACAAAAATTGCAGCAAGGTAAAAACATAAAATATAAAGGAAAGATAATAAAAGCAAAAAACGTAAGTTATATTGAAAAAGGAAAAAAAATAGGATTTATATGGGATACTAAAATAACTGGAAACTGTTATAAAATAGCTAAAAATACTGACTTAGTTGTTTCAGAATCAACATACACAGAAAAAGAAGCTAACCTTGCTTCTGAATATAGACATCTAACAGCTAAACAAGCTGCTCAAATAGCAAAAAAATCCAAAGCAAAAAAACTAATTCTCACACATATTTCTCAAAGATATCAAAAACAAGAATCTAGAGTATTAAAAGAAGCTAAATCTACCTTCAAACCAACAATTCTTGCAGAAGATTTAATGAAAGTAGAAATTTAAAAACCTACAGCCTTTCAGGAGAAGATATTTCTATTGCCTCTCCAACTTCATCTATAAATTTAGCTATCTCAGGCAAAACTCTTGCAACCCTCTTACCATAATCTAAAACAGATGCATATACTTTTCCAGTTAATTGTCTGCTTTCTTCTCCTTTTGTTCCATAAGGAACAACAGCAAAAACTCTCTTAAGAGCTATATCTCCTGTATCAGCTAAACCAATTGTATAAAAGTTCCTATCATATTTTCCAGGTTCTGAAAAACCACTAAAAAAAGAAGGACTAATAACTACTTCTCCTAACAATTCATTCAAAAATTCTTCTTCTATATCAGTTTCAAGTAAATAAGGAACTAAAGCAGAATCTTTTTTTACTCTCCTTAAAAATATCTTCCCCATAATTTATAGAGCTCCCATTTATTTATAAAAATATTCCTACCACTAAATATGTATAAGCTAAGCTATATATCAAGCGTTTTAGAATCCTACTCAGCGAAAATTAATTGAGTAAAACGCTAACTTATGCTTTTTTTTCTTCAGTTGCTGTCGAAGGCGAGATATAAATTATTGTATCTCCTCTTAAAAATGCAAGTCCTAAGTTCTTACTTATTTCTCCATTTACCATTTCTTTTGTATTCTCCATTACAATGTTTATATGTATGTCAAAAGCTATTAACTTTCCTACAAATTGTCTGTCGTTCTTCAAATGTACAATTATCTCTTTTCCCTTCGCACTGTTTAGCAAGTCTAAAGGTCGTTCAATCCCATTTGCCATAAAAGACTTTTGATAACCAAGTTTTTAAAGTTTTCTCCATTTAAGAATATAAATAAATCTCTAAAATCATTCTAAATATATAAAAATATTAAAAATAAGCTATTGAAAAGTTTTTTAAACTTGATTTTTCTGTATTTGTCATGAAACTCGGAAGAAAACCAAGTGGTGGAAAATATAAAAAACAAAAAAAGAAAAAATTTCATCAGAAAAAAGGACAGCAAACAGTTGTAAAACTCGGAAAAACAAAAACAAAAAAGAAAAGAATAAAAGGAGGAAAAGATAAGATAATAACCTTGTCAACAGATATTGCAAATCTCATAGATAAAAAAACAGGAAAATCAAAAAAAACAAAAATTAAAAATGTATTAGAAACTCCAAACAATGTTTTTCTTGCAAGACAAAATATTCTAGTTAAAAATGCACTAATAGAAACAGAAGCAGGAAAAGCAAAAATAACAAATCGTCCAAGTCAAGAAGGAAATGTTCAAGCTGCTCTTATTGAATAAATCTTCTAAAATATTTATAAATAAAAATTCTATTTAAAAACTAAACAAATATTAAGAAATGTTAAGAAAATTATTATCTCCTTTAGATATAAAAAACTTATTTATAGATAATAATTTCTATATTTTAGATGAAAATTATGCAAGATCTGCTCAACTAGATAAATATCAATTAAAAAGAGTAAAAAGCATATTTAATCCTAACACTATACTTAATCTTAGAGGATATCATCCTGAAAAGAGATGGTATGAAATTGAACAAGATTTTTGTAAAAAACAAAGAATAAAACTTATGAATATCAGACTTTCAGCTAAAAAAAATCCTACAAAAAAACAAATATTAAATATCTTAGATATCTTAAAAAATTCTGAAAAACCTTTGCTTGTACATTGTAAAGGAGGCTCAGAAAGAACAGGGCTTGTTTCAACTATCTATGAACATGTAATAAAACAAAAACCTATTTCAATAGCAATAAACCAATCATCTTGGAAATATGGGGATATTCTCCCTTATCAAAGAAGATTCTTTAAAAAATATATAAAAGCTACAGGTGGAAAAGATTTTGTTAAGTGGATATTAAGTAATTGTGAATAAATATCTAAAAATCTAGATACCGAAAGGTTTAAAAACCTTTCTATATCTCTTATTTATAAACTTTACTATTTAAATAAATCTCAACTAATTTTAAAATGGCTCAAATAAAAAGATGTCCTGAATGCAACTCAATCAACTTATTTTATGATGAACAAAGAGGAGAAGTAATTTGTAATGATTGTGGACTAGTAGTAGAAGAAAAAATGGTTGATACTAGCCATGAATTAAGGGTCCAATCATCTGAAAAAGGAGAAAAGAAAAGCAGAGGAGGAGCTCCTTTATCAATGCAGAAATTTGACAAAGGATTAACAACAAATGTAGGAGAAATATCAGATATCTACAGGTTGAAAAAAAGCGGTGCAACAAGAAAATTTCTTAGATTAAAAAAATGGCAAGAAAGAGTATCAACATCTATTGAAAGAAACTTAAGACTAGCAATGTCTGAATTAAGGAGAGTAGCTAATTTCATAAACTTGCCAACAGTAGTTAGAGATGAAGCTTCAAGACTATATAACTATGTATTGCAAAGAGGATTTGTAAGAGGAAGAAGTATGGAAAGTGTTATTGCAGCTTGTATTTATGCAGCTTGTAGAAATTACAACATTCCAAGAACTTTAGATGAAATTTCAAATGCATCTGATGTTGAAAGAAAAGAAATTGGAAGAACATATAGATTTATAATAAGAAAACTAGATATAGATGTAACTCCAAGTTCTCCAAAAGACTATATAAGCAGATTTGGTTCTGTTTTAAATCTAAGTCCAAAAACACAAAGCGAAGCTCTTAAAATATTAAAAAAAGCAGAGATTTCTGAATTAACTAGTGGAAGAGGACCTGCAGGAATTGCTGCAGCTGCCTTGTATGTAGCAGCTCTTTTAAATAATGAAAAAAAGACTCAAAGAGAAGTTGCAGATGTTGCAGGAATAACTGAAGTAACTATAAGAAATCGTTATAAAGAACTACTTGATAAACTTGGTTTAGAAGATAAAGTTAAACAAAAAGAATCAGAAGGCAAAAATAAAAAAGCAATAAAAAAGAAAGTTAAAAAGAAAAGCAAGAGAGGAAGGAAAAAAAATAACCTCTGATTTTTTATTTTAATTTATTTTTTCTTTTTTTGTTTCTATGATACTACTACAAACCTTTTTTTGAGGATTGTTATAGAAATATTAAAGTTAAAGAATACTTAAAATAATAAATATATCTCCTCCAAGAGCATCTAAAATATTATTTAATTATACAAAAAAAGATCTTCCTTATTAAAAAAATAGAAACTATATCTATTAATGTGTAAATAAAAAAGCAAAGACTTTATTAATTTACCTAGAATTTACTAGAGGAATAGATTACCCTAAAAAATAGGTTATTTAAATAAAAAAATCTTCTCTCTTACAATTATATTATTTGGTTCTTTAGCTAAAGCAGAAATAAAATCTGATTCAGATATAGACTTATATACTAAAAAGAACTTTTAAAACACCAGCATTATAAAGATTTTTATATACTAAAAATCTACTCTCTATATGCGGGAGTGCCGGAGCGGTCAAACGGGATGGGCTTAGGTTATTAACATATAAGAAACCCATTGGCTTAGTGCCTGCGAGGGTTCGAATCCTTTCTTCCGCATTTAAATTCTATCATATCAAAATATTCTAATTTAAATGCGCTCGTCTCCCTCTCTAGTTCTATCATATCAA
>CAYMES010000006.1:0-38844 GCA_964389765.1 Candidatus Woesearchaeota archaeon | reverse complement strand
AAAATATTCTAATTTAAATGCGCTCGTCTCCCTCTCTAGTTCTATCATGTCAAAATATTCTAATTTAAATGCGCTCGTCTCCCTCTCTAGTTCTATCATATCAAAATATTCTAATTTAAATGCGCTCGTCTCCCTCTCTAGTTCTATCATGTCAAAAATTCTGCTCTAAGAACTAAACTTTAACAAATCCCTCATTATTAAAATTATATTCTGTTAAATCATCTAAATAATCTTTAGTGTCTTCCTTTAATTTTTCATATGCCTCATCATCTTCTAATGCATGAATATTTTCCCTGATAATATATCCCACATATAAATCCCTATTTAACCAATCTATATTAAAAAATTTTCTTTTAGCATAAATACCATATTTATTGTCACCTAAATTCTCCAAATACAATCCAGTATTTTCTTCATTAAAATAAATCTCATTATTTTCCTGTCCTTGTTTTAAATAAAAACCTTTTTCAATATCTTCATATTCTATATCTCCAACTTCTTTACTTGTTTCCTCATCAATTTCAGAAACTTGCTCTTTATAAATACTCAAAGGACCTCTCTTTTTTAATTGGTTCCATGAAAATGTTCCTTTTTCACTAAACCATTTTTTATTATTATCTATATCTATTTTCTTCCATACAATATCTTCTGAATCTTTAACTTTAGTTCCAATTTTTTCTGGTTCTTCCAATATTTCTTCATCTTCATCTCCTCCTTCTTCATCTCCTCCATCTTCATCTTTCTGCCCTTGTTGTTCCTGCTCTTTAAAAAATTTATCATAAATCTGTCTTGTTACAAAATCATAAATCTGAGCTCTTAATAAAATAGCTTTAGCTTTATGTTTATTTAAAAATCCTCTTTCTTGAACCTTGTCCAAAATGTCAAAAACATCTTCTCCTTCTTGTTTATTATAAAACTGTTGTTTAAATTTATCTAAAATAGCTTCTGCTAATGCTTCTGCATCTGTAATTCCTATAAGAGATTTTTCAACTTCTTCTTGAAAATTCTCACTACCAGCATAATTGTCTGCCCAATCTAACATCACTGCACTTTCTGATTCTGATAACATCTCTCCTTGTTCAACTAATTCTTGTATTCTCTGCTGTTCAATATCCCCTACACTCTGATTAATTCTTCCCATAGTTCTTTCATCTTTTACAATCCCTTCAACACTATCTACATCTAACCAGCATCTTACTTTTTCATTTCCACAATAACCCACATCTTTCCATTTTTCAGGATTTGTCTGTTTTCCAGGATTATCTGTAGAACAAACTCTTATAATTCCTCTTTTATATATCTGAGGTTGAGCTGCTTCTTGAACTCCTTCTTGTATATTTGGCTGAGCTAAGGGATATAAACTAGGATTTCCAGAAATACACTGGTCTTCTGTAGTAACTTTCTGCGTAGATTGTTCTTCTATATAACCTTCTTTTAAAGCATTAACTGCATATGAAGTAGATACTTGTCCAAATCCACATTCTTCTTGTAAATTAACTCTAACACATAATGTCTTATAACCTGCAGGTGCAGTAAAATCTTTTGTCCTACTTAAATAATCTCCTTTTCCAATATATCCTGTATCTACTGTTATTGTAGGAACATTTGCATAATAAGAACTTTCAGGAGGCTCTTTAAGGTAAACAGCATAATGTGCTCCTCTATCTTTACCAGCCCAAATATGATAAAACACCTTATAATGAGATGTAGCAGGAACTGTTGCTTCTGAATGAGGAATCTCATCAAACCATGCATGATACTGAACAGGAGATTCTGGTTCTAATAAATTATCTAAAAAATCATCACTAGATGGATATGTAGATGAAACAAACATCTTACAAAATTCGCTTCCTACTTGATCAGTTGACCTCATATTAAATGCTTCCATTGCATTTTGAGCATAATGTTGCTTAAAGTAATTAACAGAATTCTGCATTGTATTCCATGCATGCTGAACAGTTAAATATTCTCCTCCCCCTCTTGTTCCTTGTCCATAAGCCATCTCAACCATCTTAGGAATAAAAACATCAAGTAAAGGAGCTAACTGCCTCCAGAAAAACTCGCATAAATAAACACTCATTATTTCGTCACAAATTCCAACATGTCTTCCTGTATCTAAACTTTCTTGAAGACAGTCTCTTGTGGATTTTAAAATACTTACAAATGCATCTATACCTGCTTGTATTCCAGTTAAACAAACAGGAACAAATATTCCTTCTTTTGCATTAGGAAGACATAAAACAATACTTCCTATAATCCCAGATTGAATAACATCTTTAACATAATAATTTCCTCCTAAATTACATCTTGAAGGAGGGCATAAAACAGGATCACAAACATTAAAAAGAACATAACAATCTTCTGGAGACATAAAATCCTGACATTGAGTTCCTTCTGCTCCTCCTGCAGGAGCTCCTGTATCAAGAGTCTCTCCATAAATTTCAATTTTTTTATTTCCATGTTGCTGAGCTGCTCTTAATAAAGCTTCTCTTGCTTTATTTGCCATATTTCTAGCTTCTACATCATTTAAACAAGGATGGTTTGGAGATGCTCCTGTTTCAAAACTAATAAAAGTACATATATCATCTCCCATTCCATTTTGAAAATCTTCTCTTCCATTTTCACCAATATTACATAAATAAAAATTCCTTACAACTCCTGCTTCTGTATATGGAGTCATTCCAAAACCTTTTATTATCTGCTTTGTAGCAACATACCATCCTTTTTCAACATCAAAAGGAACAACAGCTGGCATTTTTCTATATGGCTCTGTTTCATAAAACCTAACTACTGGTTTTTCTTTATATGGATTATTACATTTTCCTTTTTCAACTCTTATAAATCTTGAAACATCTGATTTATCTAATATCTGAACTAAACTTTCAGAATCAACTTTTCCTGTAACTTTTTCTCCATTTTCTCCTTTTTCTAAAATATATGCAGGTTCATCTGGAACAGGAGAATAACTATCTCCTGTTTTTGATAATCTTACTAACATGATTTTACCAGCATAATTTGTTACATCTTCTTTATCCTCTCCTTTTCCTTTTTCAATAACAAGATTAGCAGGAGTCTGCATTCTTATCCAGAAATTCCTTTTATCTCTGTCAAAATCAACATTTCCAGATTCTCTATCAAAACCTTGTAATTTTTCATAATCATTTTTATCTAATTCAATAATATTAGTAGTAGGAATTCTTTTTCCTCCTTTTAAAACCTCTACTTTACCTCCAAGCTCACTTTTTTCAATAGAATCTTCATAACCAGAAGCTATTGTTTCTGCTTTTCTTTTATTTTCAACTGCTTTATATTCATCATATAATTTTTCCTTATATTCTTTTTTAATATCTTCAGAAACTTGAGGATTTTTAACCATCTCCAAATAATACATCCAATCTCTTGCATCATTAAATCCATAATAACCATTATTATATCCTTGTTCATAATCTCCCACCATATCATTCATCTTAAATTCCTTGCCATCAACTTCAATTGTTTCATCTCCATATCTGCTCTTAAACTGAGACATAAAACCTTTAAATGAATCATCTGTATTCAAAACTTTTTCTCCAAAAAGAGCTGTCTCTGTAACTTTTTCTGTATTTTGCATTAAATTATTTACTTTTTGTATAGAATTATGAGCTGCACTAACTTCTTGTTCTATTTTGTCATTATTCTGTCTTAAACAATCATCTAAACTTACATAACCTCTTTCTCCTGATTTTATCATTTCATTACACTTTTCAAACCATCCTCCAGGTCCCCTCATAACTTTCTGTCTTGCCATACTTTTTCCTGAAAAATTATCAACAAGATTTTTAACTAGCAATAAAGCAGAAGTTGCAAAACAAGCTCCTTTCCATCCTTTAATTACTTTAGCTAATTTCTCTGAAAGGTCTTCCCATTTTTCAATTGTGCTATTTAAATCTTCTATTTTTTCTTTTGTTTTATCTGTAGATAAATCAATAGCTCTTTTTTCTATTCCAATTTTAAAAGAGACATTTGTCTCTGTTTCTGGTCCAATAACTACTGGTTCTACAGAAACATGGGCTACTTTTTCTAACTGGATATCAGAAATATAAACTTGAAATCTTCCTAAAGATGCATATTCATCTAATCTTATTCTTGTTGTCTTAGTTATAAATCTTTTATCATCTCCTTTTTCTTTATCCCAAGCTGCATACTTTAGTTCTACATACTCATCATTTAATTTTTGAACTTGAATAAATTCTGTTTTTCCATCATTTGTTTCTGGAGATTTTACATATTCATCAACTGAATAAGTTCCTTGCCCATTATCTAAAATTATAGTTGTACTTGCTTCTTCTTTAGTTGGCTGTTTAATATCTTTTAATTGAAAAGAATAATAATCTTGCAATATTCTTGTTGAAAAACCTGCCTTTTCTTCATCATAAATTATGGTTTTTTCAAATTCTTTTTCTGCCTCTTTTCCAGTAGATGTATCAGGATAATTACTAATTGTTTCTTGTAATAATTCTTGCTTTGTTCCTTGTTTTTTAATCTTGTCTGCTAATTCCACAGCAGCTACTAAAGCTTGTTCTCCATAAGTTTCTATTTCTGCTTCTCTTGTTACTTTTTCATAAGGATAGTATTTAACAACATCTCTATAATTTGAAATTGATTTGTCAAAATTTTCATTAAGAAGTTGTCCCTTATCTGATCCATAAACTTCATCAGTTACTCCTTTTGGTTCTACAAATTTAATTCTTCTTGAAAAATCCTCGTCTCCCTTTCTTTTATAAAATATTATATCAGAACCACTAATTTCTTGAATCTTATTTAAAGATACTAATGCTTGTTCTTCAAAATCCTTTCTATTTTCATCAACCTTTGCCCTATACTCAAATATATTTTTAATATTTCTTTCTAGCTTTTCTTTATCTGCAACACTCAATTCTTTTTCAGTTTTAATTAATAATATAAAACTATTCTCTTTTCCTTGTCTTCTTGTAGAAATTTTCTGAGGCAATTGCCCTATATATGATAAATAAACTTTCTCATCTTCATTAACTAAATCCCATAAATTAGTTTTTTGTTCTTTGTTATTAATTTCCAAATCAACACTATTTGCTGAACCCAAATATAAGGTAAATCTTTCTCCTCCAGAACAACTTATATCAACAGAACCTCCTCCCAATATTATTGGTTCAATATTTGTAACTCTGCATTTATCATCTGCAAATTTTGCTCCTTCATAAAGCCATAAATTATTTTCCTCATCTGCCCTATGAACTTTTATTTTTGCAATAGTCTGAGGATATGTAATTTCATTTAACCTCACATCTAAAGCAACTTGACAATAAAATCCTCCCAAATAAACATTTCCTGATGATTCTCCTTCTCTCAAAGTAAGAGTTGATTCTTTATGATCTCTGTCTCTATAAACAGAAATACTTGCTCTATCTTCATCTACCCAATTTGCTCTTAAAAAACCCCTTCCTCTCCAAAAGCTATATTCTTCATAATTATTCTGCCATTCATTATCTTGTAAAACAGGAATATAATATTCAGCATCTCCAACTCCAAAAGCTTTTTCTGCATCATATCTTACAATTGCTGTTAAATTACCTTGAACCCAATCAGGCATATCATCTTCACTTGGCTGTCTTCTTAACACAATTACAAGGTATCCTACATTATTTAATAATGGTGAACCAAGTAAAGTATTATATGTTCTTATAGCAGCTCTTGCTGGATGAAAACTTATTCCTGCTACTTCTTTAGGATATTGTCCTTTAAAACTAATTGACCTTATTGATTTAACATCTATAAGAGGATTTATTTTTATTGCATCTAACTTACAAAAAATAGGGACATTTTGTTCTTCTAAAAGATCAGATCTTACAACAGCAGGAGTACATCCTCCTGGACGAATATTTAAAATAAAATCTTGTCTTGCTTCACATTCTTCTTTTCCAAATTCTGCCCAATAAGTTGAAATCTGTTCTGAACTATAATACTGTTCAAATCCCGGACGATAATATTGTGCAGATGGTGCAAATCCAGTTCCTACAGTTGAAGTAGAACCAACATCCATACTAGAAGTAGATGTAAATTGTGCTTGTGATAAAGCAATCACTAATACTAATAAAAACATACTTGCTAATATAAATAAAGGAAATTTCTTCACTCTAATTATCTTATCTTTTTGTACTTTCATTTTAACTAAAATTGAACCCCAAATTTTTTTCCTTTAAAAGCTGATAATTTTTTTGTAACTGTTCTAATGAACTTGGAGCAGGAAGACTTGATACTTGAATTTCTAAATTTTCAGATTCTTTAAGCTGACTTTCTGCAAAATAATTCTCAGATTCTCCTCCTGCAGAAAGTGCAAAAGAAACTGTCTGAGCAGGCACATCTATATTATAACATTTTTCTTCTGTTGCTCCAAAAATACCTCCTATACCTGTTTTGGGAATATCAATACACTTTCTCATATTAAATCCAGATAATGAAAGACTTGAATTTTTATAAATCATGACTTCAACTGTATATTGTCCCTCACTAATTTCTATAGATTTTTGTTCAGGATAAGCTAAACTAAAGCTCTTCTCCTGTCCTTTAAAATGAATGATTGCTTTCTCATCTTCAAGTTCTCTCGTATCTATTGTTAAATTAATTGTTAGATTATATAATTTATCTAAAATTATATCTGCTGTATCTGGATTAACTGTAGATATCTGTTTTTTTGTTTCTTCATAACCTTTAGCTTTAGCTATTATAAATCCATTTACACACTGAGGAAATAATGAAGATAATTTAGCATCCATTCCTTGATTTGTAATTTTTGTCTTTCCAATATCACACCCAGTTCCAAAACATTTAAATGAGATATCTGCTTCAACAGGATTTAAATTTGTATCATAAGTATAAACATCTATCTGAGTTAGCCTATGTTTGCATAATTCTGGAGTTCCTTTTTCATATGCTCCTGTATCCAATCCTTCTCTAGGCTTGTTTTTATCTATTACAACTGCTACTGGAAATTGAAAGATATTTTCTGCATCATAAATCTGAATAAGTGTAGGATATGCTATATCATAAACAAAATGATAAGGAACATAACAAAATCCTAAAACCCCTAATCCTTCTTGCAATCCTACTGGTTCTGCTATCAGAGGTTCTTCATCTGGATATATTTTAATTTTAGATGGCCAGTCAGAAGAATAAATAAAATTAACACTTTCTCCTTCATCTCCTATTTCTTGCCCTATTTCTTGTACAAAATATTTTTTCTCAGGAGAAGATAAAGAATAATAAGAACCTTTAATTTTAAGAGCTTGAGTATTTCCTTGTATTGCTTGTTTTAACTCCTGTTTTATATCTTGCTGTAACCAGATTTTAGGAGAACAAGTTAATTCAACTCCTGAAACAGGGGCATATAAACGCAAGATATCAACACCATAATTTTCTAAAAATAAATCTTTCTGTTCTTTTGCATATATTTTTTTAGCAATTTCATAAAAACTTCCTAGTTTTGAATCTACATTTATTTCGTGCCTTGATATACTTGATGTTGTATCTCCATAAGAAATTTCCAAATCCATCTCTACTTCCAGATTTATTTCATTATCTTGGATTAAAGCTTTAACTTCTGGTTCTTGGCTCTGAATCTGAAAACCTCTATCTTCAAATTCTGAAAGATCACATTTAGAAATTCTTTTTTCTAGATAATCTTCTAATTGACCCTGCATTTCATCTCTTGTTAAAACTTGCTCTTTTACAATACCATTTCCTGAAACATAATACCAATATGGAACAGCTCTTCCTACAAAATCCAATTGAGAAGAAAAAGGCATATATTCGCTTCCTGATTCAAATTCTGGCAATTCAAGATAACCTGCTTGAGAACCCATAAGATAAGCTGCATTTTTTGTCTCATCTTCTACACATGAAACAAAATAACTATAAACAGGGGATAATTCTTTTGGAAGATCTTGTCTTCCTATATCTTCCCTTACCACAAAATAGACCATAATTCCTACAACAATCAAAATAGCTATAATTATAAATATAGTTGTTTGAGAACGCTTTAGTTTTAGTAGGTTGATCTTATTATCTAAACTAAATACTGAGTTTGAATGTTTTGATTTGGAAAATAAATTAGGATTATTTGACATTTTTCACTCCTTTTTTAATTTTTTTTTAATTAAGTCCATAATTTCTGTATTAATGTCTTTTTTTAACAATCTCTTAAATTCTTCCCAAAGTTTTTCATCTTCAATTAAAAGAAGATATTTTTTCATTCTAATTATTTCCTCTTTTTATAATAAAATACCATATAAACCCCCATATTTAAACTTTTCTTAATTACTAACTTACTAAATAAGTTAGTAAGTAAATCTCTCCAAAAACAGATTAATTATAAAAGCAAGAATAATAACCTTTATAATGCTTCTCTTACTATGTATCTAAATGGTCCTGTGGTCTAGTGGTTAGGCTTTTAAAAATATTTGAAGTCCCACAAATGACGTATCCTTGACGTGGATAAGGTCCCAGGTTCGATCCCTGGCAGGACCATTCTTTGTAAATAAAAGTCAGAATGAATTTAAGAAAAAAAAATATTAACAAAATCTTAAGTAAGTATAATATAGGAAAATATAAGGATTCAAAACACATATGGTGGGCTTTTGGAAATACAATATTTATTTTAAAAACAAATAAAAGCAAATATATATTAAAACTATTTCATAAACAAAATCAAAAACATATAAAATTTCAATTAAATCTGATAAATAAACTTGCCAAACAAGGAATTCCAGTTCCAAAAATTATTAAAACAAAAAATAAAAAATTATCCTATAAATTTAATGATTTTTTCGTTTCAATTCAGGAATTCATACAAGGAAAACACACTTATTCTTTTAATAAAAAACTAGTTAAAAACTGTGCAAAAGTACTTCTTAAATTAGATAAACAACTAAAGAATATGAAAATAAAATCAAGATTTGGATATAAACCTAACCATCAATTCACTTTCAAACAATTTAAAGTAAAAAGAATAGGGGATTTTAATCTTACAAAAGAAGCAGAGCAAGTTAGCATGTGTTTAAAAAAAATAAGAAAAAATAAATTAAAAAAAGGATTTATCCATGGGGATTTTCATGGCGTTAATTTATTATCCAAAAACAATAAAATAACAGCTGTACTGGATTTTGATGATGCTCACCATGATTATTTAATTGAAGAGCTTGCTGTTTTTTTAGCACATAGTTTTGTTCATAAAGATAAAGTGAATAAAAATTTTATAAAATTGTTTATGAAAGAATATCAAAAAGACATTATTCTTGATAAAGAAGAAAAGAAGGCACTTTATTTCTTTATAAAACAGAGGTTTTTAGCTTCTCTAAACTGGACAGAAAAACATAAAAGAAAACTTAATAATAAAAAGAAGATTAAAGAAACAAATGAAAACCTGATTAATTCAATTAAATCATATAAAAACTTTAAAAAAATAGGATTAGATAAATTTACTAAATTATTATAAACAGACCATATTCTAATTAATGGCAAAAAACAATAAAAAGAAAACAAAGAAAAAACCAAAAAAGAAGATAATTCAGGATTATTTATCCCAGCAGGAGTTCTTTTAGGTTTAGGAATAGGGCTTCTTTATGGAAACCCCAAAGCAGGAGTTTTAATAGGTGTCGGAGCTGGCTTCATTGTAATGGCTATTATCAGAATAATAAGCAAATAAAACTCTTTAAAACTAAATTTCTCAAATACTGGTCCAAAATTTAATAGAATAACATTTAAAAACCCTTATCATTTCTTGATTTTACATAAAATGAATGCTCCAAAAAAAACAAGAAGATACTGCCCGTTTTGTAAAAAACATACAGAACATAAAGTTAGTTTGCTCTCTACTGGACAAAAAAGACCAGCTACTAAAAAAGGATCTAAACAAAGAGCAAGAAAAAGAGGCAGAAACAGGGGAAAAGGAAATAAAGGAAGATGGAGTAAACCAGCAGTTTCAAAATATAAAAGAAAAACAAAATCAACAACTAAAAAAGTATTAATGTATACCTGCAAACAATGTAAAAAATCAAAACAAGCTAAAAAAGGAATAAGATTAGCTAAATTACAATTAAAAACACCTGGAGAAAAAGGATAAAATGCCAGCTAAAAAGAAAATTTTTGATATTGAGATACCCTTAACTAATTCAAAAGCAAGATTATTATCTTATTCAATTAAAGAATTAGATAATAAAACAATAAATATTGATTTAACAAGAAAATTAAAAGGAAAAGGAACAGAAATAATCTTTAAGATTAAAGTTAAAGATGATCAAGCAACTGCCAAACCAATTAAATTAAAGGTTCTTCCATTTTTTATTAAAAGAATGATGAGGAAAAGAACCAGTTATATTGAAGATTCATTTTCTGCTGAATGTAAAGATGCCTGGTTAAAAATTAAACCTTTTCTTATTGCAAGAAAAAAAATATCAAGAGCAGTTAGAAAAACTTTAAGACAAGAAGCAAGAACCTGGTTAATAAGTTATCTTAAAAATAAAACTAAAAAAGAAATATTCTCAGAAGTTATAGGAAACAGAATACAAAAACCACTTTCTATTAAATTAAAAAAAATCTATCCTCTTTCTTTATGCGAAATAAGAATGTTAGAAGTTGAAAAAGAAAAAGAAAAAACAGAAGTAAAAACAGAAAAAGTTAGCACTCCTAAAACAGAAGATAAAAAATCAGAACAGCAAGTAGAGGAAAAAGCTGAAAAAGAAAAAATCAAAGAAAAGCCAAAAAAAGTAGAAACAGATAAAGAAGAGACAACTAAAGAAACCTCTAAAAAACCAGCTAAAAAGAAAACAAAGAAAATATCTTCAAAAACTAAAACAACTAAGAAAAAAACAAAAAAAGCTAAATAAAATGAGTGAACAAGAAAACGAACAATGTCTTATTCTTATCAAACCTGACGGACTTGTCAAAAGTCTAACTGGAAATATAATAACTGCTCTTTCTGAAGCAAAACTAATAATTGTAGGAGCAAAAATTGTCAAAGTTTCAAGAAAATTAGCAGAAAAACATTATAAAGATTTGAAAAAGAAAAAACCAGTTGTTTTTGAAAACACAATACAATATATTATGGGAAAATTTCATACTGACAGAGTCCTTGCTTTAGTTTATTCTGGGAAAGATTCTATAAAAAAAATAAGAGAAATTGTAGGTCCTACAAATCCAGAAGAAGCTCATCCTATAACTATAAGAGGAAAATATGGAAGAATAAATAGCAAAACAAATGTTCTGGAAAATGTTATTCATGCTTCTGACAGTAATGAAAATGCAAAACAAGAAATTAAGTTATGGTTTCATCCTCAAGAACTAGTTGAAATAATTTATCCTATTAAAAAGATTACAAAAGAAAACATAGAAGTTCTTAAATGGGAATAAGCTTTTAGATATCAATCTTAAATCTCAAGAGAAGCCATGAATTTTAATAACTATAACTTAATAGCAGAAATATCTTTATTCAATATAATTAGTTAATTCAAACTATTTACCCCAAAAAACTTATAATTAGCAAAACATGTCAGCAATTTATCCTATCTCCAAACAATAAACCTTAAAAATAAACTTTCTTTATCAGATTTATGCCTCTGTAGCTCAGTGGCTAGAGCATCGGTTTTGTAAACCGAGGGCCGGGGGTTCGAATCCCTCCAGAGGCTTAAATAAAAATTGAAAAGATCTGTTTAATTTAAATATCTTTTAACTTCTTCTGATAACTTTCAAAAAGATTATCTTCTAAAAATTCTCCTAAAAATTCCAATAAATAGATAATATCTTTTTTAGGTAACATTTCGAATAGCTGAGAAACTGAAAAATGTTCATGTATTTTTTTAAGACTTTTCTTAAAGATTTTAGAATTAAAATCATTCCTCATTAAATATTTTCCAAACTTTTTATGAGTTCCTCTTATCTTTATTAAAAAATCATTTAATTCTTCTGGTTCTTCTTTTAATGAAAAAACTATTTTCTCAAAGCAATTCAACAGATGATACGATTTTTTTTCTTGTAAAACAGGTTTAATCTGGGATAATGTTTCTTCATCCAATCTATCTTCTGAAATTAATTTATTTAATTCCTTACCTACTCCTTTATAATCTCTCAATATTTGATTAAACCCTGTTCCAATAAATCTCGGTGTCCACAAAGCAGAATCTCCAAAAAAGAAAACATTATCCAAAGCATTTTTCTTTAACAAACCCATCATAATCGTCCCGTAAGTTTCTTTTATAATTTCATTTTTCTTTAATCCAGGATGATATTTAAAATAATCAAAAAGATATTTTTTCAATAAAGAATACTTAATTTTTTTGTCTTTCAAATAAGGAAACACATGAACTTGGGCAGACTCATCAGAGTAAGGCATAATCCCTCCAATCATTAAATCTTTAAAACGCGGAGTTTTCATAATTTCCCAAACAAATCTAGTATGATCTACATCTACATTCTTGACACTTAAACCATATATAGGATAACTAGAATAATTATCTAATAAATTTAATTTTTTAATAAAGGGTGAGTCTCCTCCAGTACAATCAATAAATAACTTCCCTTTAATAATTCTTTTATTTACTTTAAATTTAACTTCTTTTTTGTTTTTCTTATAATTATCAATTTCTTGTTTTTCAATAAATTTTACATTCTCATCCTTACATCTATTAACAAATTCTCGTAAAACTTTTCCTTCATCTAATTGGCAATATTTATCATTAAAAATCCATTTAGCACCCAAAAAATGTCTAAACTCAAGAGTATTTATTTTATTATTGATTATGCAATCTTGTAATTTTTCTTTTCTTATTAAATCCCTAAATGAGGCCCAAGACTTAGTAGTATTACCTAATTTTTCTTTTTCAATAATGCATACTTTATTTCCTTTACCTAAAACAGATGCTAAGCTTAAACCACTAATACCTCCTCCAACTATTATAACATCATAATCTTCACCTATTTTATTCATTAAAAACCATAAGGATCCGAAACTTAAAAACCTTCTCAAAAAAAAGCAGATTAAACAATTAAAACTGCTAACATCTGATAACTTAAACCTGCTGATGCTCTTTTTACAAATCTATAAAAAACTAAAAATCATTTATAGATAAATCTCTTTTTTTCCTTTATTTTTTACCATATCTCTACATATTCAATCTAACTTATATATTTCTAATCCCTTATTCAAACTTCAATAATCTTCTCGTGATTATTAGGACATCTTGCTATAATATGTTCTTTTTGTCCGTCATAAGCATAAATCTGAACAAATTTATAATGTTGAGGACAAAATATCTTATTGCATTGAGGACAATAAAAATCTAATCCACCATATCCTTTACTTTCTAAAATCCTATCAAATTTATTAAATTCTTTTTTTCCAATTATATTCTTAATTTTGTCTATATCTGAAACAAGAATACCAAATCTTTTTAATATGCTTTTTATCAGAATTATCTGGTTTTGTATTTCTATATTAATAACTGGCTTATTACAAAAACTACAACTAAGATAATAACCATTTGCTTCTTCTTGTTCTGCTTGCTGAAACTGTTTTAATTTCTGTTCTTGTTTTTTAATTTCCATATTTAATAATTTTACTGACATCTTTTTTATTCTAATTTAAATATTAAAATCTGGAAAATTATCTAGTTTTGACCCATACTCACAACTTAACTTCCTATTAATTTTTTCTTCTAATTTATCAAAATTGCATCTGTTCTTTATATCTATCTTTTGCATTTCCAAATGACATGGCAGCTCCTAAACCACTAGAACTAGCAGCATTTGACGTAGAAACTATTAAACTTTGTTCAGCAGATTGTCTTGCTTTTTCTACTAGTTCTTTAGCTTGGCTAAATTTTTCTAATTCATAAGCAAGTTCTGCTGCAATAGCATAAACTTTTCTTTCCAAATATATTTTGAAAGTTTCTTCTTTATAACCTGCTTTTCTACACATTCTTGCAAAAAACAAAGGTTCTTTTACCTTTAATTTTCTTAAATCAATTAAACCATTATCTATTCCAATATTTATTCTTGTTCTAAAATTTGCTTGTTTTAATCTTCTTAAACTTATTCTTGTCATTTTACCTCCATAATTTTAATTTCATTTTAAACTTCAACAGAAATCTCCTTATTTAATTTATCTTCAAGTTTTTCATACATAATGTTTTCTCCTCTTTCTAATAACCTTCTGTCAAATATTGGCCCATGATAATCAGAACCATATGTAACCAATAATCCTTTATCTTGAGCATATTTTTTAAATGGCTCATTTTCCTGGGAATAATCTGGCTGAACTTCTAATCCATCAATACCTCTTTCTACTAATTTATCAAGTTCATCAAAACTATCTACATCTTTAAATGGATGTGCAATTACAGCTAATCCTCCTGCATTATGAATCTCTTTAATAGCTTGTTTTGAATGAACTTCTTCAACTTTCCTAATCTTGCCTGCTATTCCATCTTTCCATAAATAATAATTAAAAATCTCTCTAGGACTTTTATCTCCAATATCTCTTAAAATATAATCACTACATTCTTTATCTTTTACCAAAGTCATAAAAAGATTACATTTTCCAATTCTTGAAAATGGGAAATTTCTCTTAACTTTTTTAAAATTAATAGGAACTCCATAATCTTGTAGAATACTTATTCTCTTTTTACAAATATCTTCTTGAATATCTCTTACTTCAGATAAAAATTTCTGAAAACCCCAGTCATATGTATCTATATTTAATCCTAAAATATGATATTTCCTAGTAGAAACTTCAACTCCTGGAATAATTTTAATTTCCCATTTGTCAGCTTCTTTAGCAGCTCTTTCCACTCCACAAGTAATATCATGATCTGTTAAAGCAAAAATATCAATTCCTTTTAACTTAACAGCTTTAACTAAAGTTTCAGGTTCATATAAACCATCTGAATAATTTGAATGAAGGTGTAAATCTATATATTTTCTTTTTTTCATAAAATATAACAAAAAACCAAACATTTATATATTTCTTATATCAATTATATAAATAATATAATTATTAAAAATTTGAAAATGCGTAGAAAAATAATAAAACAAGCTGATAAAGCATATACAATAACTCTTCCAATAAAATGGATAAGAAAAAATAATCTTGATGAAAAATCAGAAATAGAAGTTAATGAGCAGGAAAAAAACTTAATAATAACTTCTCAGCAACAAACAATTTCTGAAAAAATAAAATTAGATGTAAAAGGAATGTCTAACAAAGAAATCTACACCCATATAAACTCTTTATATGCCAAAGGAGTTGATGAAATACAAATAACATATGATAAAGATATCTCTTCAAAAATAATGAGGGCCATAAATTATAACATAGGATTCGCTGTAGTTTCTCAAGAAAAAAATAAACTAACCATCAGAGACATAGGAGGAATAAAAAATCCAAATATAGATGAAATCTTTAAAAGAGTATTTCAGCTCATATTATCTTTTTATAGAGCAGCATTAGATGATATATTTGGAAAACAAAAACAAACCATGCAGAATTTAATTCATCGGGATTTAGAAGTTAATAAATTCTGCTTATATCTTCAAAGAGCAATAAATAAAATGACTTATCCTAACATGATAAAAGGCAGAACTTTATTTACATATTCATTTGCATTAGAAAAAATATCTGATGAAATCCATAGATTATGGAGAACAAACATAAACCATAAAACAAAAAAAACAAAAAAATTAAAAGAAGTAGCAGAACTATCTTATGAAGGATTAGCAAGATCTTTTGACCTATATTATCAATTTAACAATAAAAAAATAAAACAAATCTCTGATTTAAGAAATAAAACAAGAGAAAAATCTTTAAAACTTAAACCAGATAAAACTACAGCAAGAATTACTAAACATCTTATCAAAATAGTAGAAGATGCTTCTGACTTAAATCATCTAAATTTAATAATAAATTTAAAAACTTATGAATAAAATGATATGGCAAGATATTATAGTGGCTTTAGCAAATATACTATTCACATATTCATTAATATTTCAAGTCTATCATGGATTCAAAGTTAAAAAAACAACAATAGCAAAACAAACATCTTTATTTACTGCTATTGGATTATTTGCAGCAGGAATATCTTTTTTAACACTCAAAATGTACATGTCAGGAATTATTGTAACTTTTGATGCTTTTTTATGGATAGTTTTATTTATTCAAAAAATAACTTTCAAATAAAATTTATAATATATAGGATTATTCTTGCTCATTATCTTCTATTGCTTCAACTTTATTATCTGCTATTAAAATATTAGCTATTTCTGAAGATAAATTAGCAATCTCCCCTTTTTTAAAAGGCCCCAATTTTTCCCCCCTCATACCTAAAAATTCTTCAGTATCATTTAAAAAAGTAACCATTTTTTTTGATTCTTTTTCTTGTTTTCTCTGCCCATTCATTATCTCCCCTAACTGCTTATCACCTTGTTCTAAATCTTTCATAATATTATCAAAAGTTTTTTTTTCAAAATCAAGCATATTTTCATAATCTCTCTTACTAATTCCTGTTTCAGCAGCTACAAAAGCAAGGTTAAGTAACTTCTTTTTTCTTCTTAACATTAATTCTTTAAACATAGAAATAGCATTTTCAAATTGTTTTTTTGTCTTTGTAATTGCATCTGAAAACATATCTTCTGATTTTTCACTAATTCCTTTTTTCTCCTTTAAATAAAGGGAAATCTCTTTTACAAAACCATTTGGAAGTTTCTGCAACTGCTCGCTATATCTCTCCTTTCTTAAAGCTTCATAAATATCTTTATAAGTTATCATATTATCTCTTTTATCTTTTAATTTAAAAGAAAATTTAGTTTTTAATAATTATTATTGCGAAGCATAAACTTTATGAAATCCTATCTTCCTTAAAAATTCTTTACCCATCATTTTTCCTAAGCTTCCTTTCCTTGCCTCAATTTCATTAAAAACAACACATTCATCTTTTTCAAGTCCTTGAGTTTGTCCATCAAATAATAAAACAGGAACAGGATCTGAAGAAATGCTTTTTAGAGAACAAGGTGTTGAATGATCTGATGTAACTGCTACCCTTATTTTATTTTTTTCTACAAATTTTCTTAAAAATAAAAAGAATTTTTTATCTAATTCTTCTATCATTGCTTTTTTTTCATGCGGCTTATTATCTAATCCTGGAACATCTGTTTCTTTAAAGTGTATATAAGCATATTGAAAATCTTTATGGTTTTTTTTCAAAGTTTTAATAGAAAATTTAATTGCTTTATCTAAAGCATTATGAAGATTCTCATAAACATCAAAATTTTTCATTTCTGGATATGAAAAAGAAAAAACCTCCATTCCTGCTGTTTTACATATTCCAATTTCAATAGGCATATACTGGACAGCCATCCAACCATTCATTTTTTTTAATTCTGGAATTTTTATTCCAGCATCTCTTGTGAGAAGAACATTAGCAGGTAACAAACCTTTAGCTTTTCTATCTTCATTTATAGGATGGTCTTGTAATTTATTAAAAGATTGTTCAATTAATTCATTTACCATATTAGCTGTATACTGGCTGTTTTCATCATCATCTAAAGGCATAGAAAATCTGAACTTATTATCTTCTTTAAATTTCCCTTTAAAATGATATGCTGGATCTATATTTGTAATATTATCTGAAAAACCTCCCCTCATAACTAACACTCCTCTATGCTGGATTGTAGGCTTAAATAAAAATGGTCTTGGAACATAGATTTTATTAATTTCTTTTCCTAAAATTTCTGCTTCTTTAGTTGTAAGAGTTCTTCCTGCTCTTCTATCTATTACTTTTCCTTTTTCAAGTTCGCTTTTTTTAGCTTTTAAAGTCCCAAAATTAGTTCTTAAAGCTAAATCTCCTCTTTCTAATTTAATTCCTGCTCCTATTGCTTCAAAAACTCCTCCTGATGATAAAAAAGGCTCATTTCCAAGAATACCTACAATAGCTGTATCTGATTCAGGTGCACTTTCTTTATTCACTGGATACATTAATCCTAACTGTCCTTTATTTGCCATATAATCTAAATTTGGTTTTTCAGCTACTTCTAAAGGAGTTCTTCCTCCAAACTGTTTACATCTTCTATCTCCTAAACCTCCAATAATAACTAACACTCCTTTCATAACTTTCAAAAGTAGATAAAACTTATAAACTTAATTATAGTCAGAGAGATATATTTTTCTTAATTAAATTCCTATATCTGTAAATAATAAAACGAGTAGTAAATATTATAAACTTATTTTTTTTTAATTAATTATGTTCAAATATTTTAAAAATAAAATAAAAGGATGGTTAAAAAAATCAGAACAGCAAGTAGAAGAAACAGCAGAAAAAACTCCAAAAAAAGAAGAAGCTGAGGAAAAAAAAGCTAGAAAAGAAAAGAAAAAAACTCCTAAACCTAAAAAGAAAAAACAAAAACCTTCTAAACCTAAATATAAGAAAGAAGAAAAAGCTGAGGAAAAACCTTCTAAAGAAACGCCTCCAAAAACCAGTAAAGAAGAAACAAAAAAACCTACAGAAGATAAAAAAGAACAAAGAACAGCTCCAACTTTTCAAGAATTAGGAAAACAAAAACAAGAGAAAAAACCAACAATTTTTAAAAAACTTAAAACAAGATTTTCCTATAAATTAAATGAGCAAACATTTGAACAAATTTTCTCTTCTCTTGAATTGCTGCTTCTTGAAAATAATGTAGCTCTTGAAGCTGTTGAATCAATTAAAAAAAATATCAAAGAACAATTAATAGGAAAAGAAATCAAAAAACAAAATCTTGAACAAGAAATACAAAAAGCATTAAAAAATGCCATCTCAAATCTTTTATTAGAACCTGATGAACTCATACCCTTAGTTAAAGAAAAATCTCCTTTTGTAATGGTATTTTTTGGGATTAATGGGACAGGAAAAACAACTACTATAGCTAAAGTTGCAAAATTACTCCAAAAAAATAATCTATCTTGTGTTTTTGCTGCTTCTGATACATTTAGAGCTGCTTCTATAGAACAACTTCAACACCATGCTAACACTCTAAATATAAAAACAATAAAACATGATTATGGTGCTGATCCAGCTGCAGTTGCATTTGATGCAATTAAATATGCAAAAAATCATAAGATAGATGTTGTCTTAATTGATACTGCAGGTAGAATGCATACTTCTGGAAATCTTTTATCTGAAATGGAAAAAATTTCAAAAGTTACTAATCCTGATTTAAAAATTTTTGTAGCTGAATCTATAGCTGGAAATGATGCAATAGAACAAGCCAGAAACTTCAATGAAAAAATTGGTATTGATGCAAGCATATTAACAAAAGCAGATGTTGATGAAAAAGGAGGCACAACTATTTCAATATCTTATATAACAAAAAAACCAATTCTTTTTTTAGGAACTGGCCAATCTTACAAAGATTTAGAACTATTTGATAAAGATAGATTTATTCAGAAATTAGGGTTATAATTTCATTTAGTTTGGCTTCTTTCATGTTTATGATTTCAAACCAAAGTTTAATAAACAAAAAACCTCTCATCCTTATATGTTAGATAAATTTGGCTCTACATTAAAAAATGCATTTGACAAATTAGCTGGAACTATCTTTCTTGATAAAAAAACAATAGATTCAGTAGTTAAGGATTTACAAAGAGCTCTAATTCAAGCAGATGTAAATGTTTCCCTTGTTTCAGAAATAAGTGAAAAAATAAAAAAAGCAGCTACAGAAGAAAAAATAAAAGGAAAATCTATAGATAGAAGAGAACATATTATCAAATTATTACATGACGAGCTTCTTCAGATGCTTGGAGGAGAAAAAAAAGAACTAAAAATAAATGCCAAAGATAAAAAACAAACCAAAATCATGTTACTTGGACTTTATGGCTCTGGAAAAACAACAACAGCAGGAAAACTTGCTAAATATTATAACAAAAGAGGAAAAAACCCTTGTCTTGTTGGTTTAGATGTACATCGTCCAGCAGCTCCAGACCAATTACAACAAATAGGAGAAAAAGTAAATATTCCTGTATATATAGACAAAAAACAAAAAGCTCCAGAGAAAATATATAAAAAATTTGAAAAACAAATTAATAAACATGATTTAGTCATTATTGATACTGCAGGACGTCATACCCTTGATAAAAAATTAATTTCTGAAATTAAAAACCTAGGAAAAGAAATTAAACCAGATTATATTTTACTTGTAATAGCTGCTGATATAGGACAAGCAGCAAAATCTCAAGCTTCTGGATTTAAAAAAGCTCTAGACATGGACGGAGTCATAGTCACTCGAATGGATTCTTCTGCTAAAGGTGGAGGGGCATTAACTGCATGTAATGAAACAAACGCTCCTGTATATTTTATAGGAACTGGAGAAAAACCTCAAGATATAGAACAATTTAATCCTTCATCTTTTATCTCAAGAATTTTAGGATTAGGAGATCTTGAATCTCTTGTAGAAAAAGTTAAAACAGCTACAGAAATTGATGAAAAAAAACAAAAAAAACTTCAGAAAAAGTTACAAAAAGGAAACCTAAATCTTAGAGATTTACAAGAGCAATTAAAAGGAATGAAATCTATGGGTTCTTTAAGCAAAATAGCAGAAATGATTCCTGGTTTTGGAAAAGCAAAAATACCTGAAAATCTTCTTGGAACACAAGAAGAAAAATTAAAAAAATGGCAACATGCAATAGATAGCATGACAGAACAAGAAATCAATAATCCAGAATTAATGGAAAAACAAACCACAAGAATACAGCGAATAGCTAAAGGCTCTGGAACAAATACCTCTGATATTCGTCAACTTCTCAAACAATATAAAATGTTAAAAGAATTTTCTAAAGGAGGAATGCCCCAAGACCTATCTCAAGGAATGAATGAAAAACAATTAAAAAAACTTGCTAAAAAATTTGGAAGAAAACTTAAATTTTAAAATAAAAATTATAGGCCATCATTAGAATAAACATCTTTTCCACATTCCATTCCATTAATCTCACAACAAATAGGAAGTGAAAAATCTCCACCTAAAAAAAAGTATTCTCCTAAAATTTCTTCTGCAGCAGCTGTTCTTTTTTCAATATTATCTGACCTTATATCAGAACAAGGATCTAAAAAATCAAAATAAGCTTGACTTAAACAAGAAACAGATAACAAAATAGAACCTGAAGAATTGAGAAAAATAGATTTATAACTAATTGATTTAACAAAATCCTCTGATTTTTTTAATCTAATTCTTGCCTTTTCAACATATTCCAAAGTATGTTCATCAAAAGCAATATTGCTTAAAACATCATCTAATTAAGTTTCTAATTGAAAAACAGGATCTTCATAAGAAAAAAATCCTAAAGCACTTTCTAAAGGTCCTGCCATCTTTATAAAAAAATTCAAATATTTATAAACAAATCTATAATAAAAAGTATATGGTGAAATAACAAGTATTCTCAAACCCCTCCTTAATTACTGTTGCTCTCATCTTACTTTTTGTATATGCTTTTTACAAATTATTTAAAAGATAATTCATTATTTTATTTAAATTTTTAAACCTTAAAACCATATCAAATAATGGAAAAATATGCATATATTCCTTTTATAGGTTATATTTCAACTAGATTAATGCATGATGAATCTGAAAAATTTATATTAGGAACTCCAAAAAAATTAGAACAAGAACTAGAAAGAAGAAATGCAAGAATGCTTGAAACAAATGAGATAGATCCTCTTTTTAAATATCTAAAAACAAATCTTAGAAATCCATACTGTAATGAGTTATATCAAGATATGATGAAAGAATGGCCTGTTGCAGATGATGACTTTCCTTCTGGAGAATTAATTAAATTTAATCAACAAAAATATATTGCAATAATTCACCCAGATGAATGGAAAGAATGCCAAAACTTAGGAACAGCCCTTGATATAGATTATGAAGGAATAACTACTCTTTGTGATCCAATAGAAATAGTTTTAAATTATATGGGAGCAAGAAAAGTCTTAATTTAATAAAATATAAATATTTATAAATAAAACATCTTTAAATTAAAAAATGACAAATCAAAAAATAATTGGAAGAGGAGCAGAAGCTATAATAATTAAAAAAGGCAAAAATATAGTTAAACAAAGGATAAAAAAATCTTATCGTCTTTCTGTTATTGATAAAAAATTAAGGACAAGAAGAACAAAAAGAGAAGCAAAAGTTATGAAAAAACTAGAAAAAAGTATTTCTGTTCCAAAAATAATACAAACAGATAACAAAGAAAAAATAACAATGGAGTTTATTCAGGGAAAGAAGCTATCCGAACATTTAGATAACTTTAATATGAAAAAAGCAAAAGAAATATGTGAAAAAATTGGAAAACAAACTGCCTTATTGCATCAGGCAGATATTATTCATGGAGATTTAACAACTTCAAATATGCTCCTTAAAAAAGATAACAAGGTTTATATAATTGATTTTGGATTATCTTTTCATTCAAAAAGAATAGAAGATAAAGCAGTAGATTTACATTTGCTTAAACAAGCATTAGAAGCTAAACATTTCTCTTCTTGGAAAGAATTTTTTAATTCTATTATTAAAGAATATAAAAAACAAAATAAACAAGCAGATAAAATCCTTCAACAATTAAAAAAAGTAGAATCAAGAGGAAGATATAAATAAAATATAAAATGCCAAGAGTACATACCTTATGAATATTACCCATCTTAGTATTATCTTACCTTTTTGCTACTGCCAATGATAGATAATTTCTATTCTCTTTTTATACTTTTCTTTTATTTGCATATAGAATATATTTTGATAATTTTAGTAAACTTTATAGTATAGAACTAATTAGATTCTAATCATAAAGTTTGTAAGCAGATATTACGAAATATAAAAATCAGAATTAAGAAAGAATATCACAAAGCTCATCAAGAGAATCTCTTTCAGTAACTTCTTCATCTATATTCTCAGACTCGTCACATAATAGAACAATATAATTTTCATCTGTAATCTCAATTTCAGTTCCATAAAATCTTCCTTCTGTATATTCTAATTGTACTCTTCCATCATTCATCGGAACTGCATGAGAAGGAAGTTCTATATTTCTACTATCCATATATCTTAAAGTTGACTTTGCTTTCTTAACAATTTCTTGAGAAATTGGCTCTCCATTATATCCATCCCAACTTTTTTCAAGATTTTTAAAAGATTCTAATTTTTCATGTAACCTTACAAAATCATCTCCTTCCATAACTAATTAAAAAATTCCATATTTATAAATAAAATTATCTTAAAGAATACATAACAAATAGAATATAAATCATAAGAAAACCTTATAAATCATTTAAAACTTTTAATTCTACAGCCCCGTAGTCTAGCGGTCAAGGATTCAGCCCTTTGGAGGCTGAGACCCAGGTTCGAATCCTGGCGGGGCTATCTTGCTATCTTTGATTGCCTAATTTCAATAATCCTTCCAAATAATAAAAAGTCAGACAAAAGCATTCTACACACTTAAAGAAATCTCTTATTTTAAGATCTATCCTCAACTATATATCTCTTTATAAACCTAAATCTAATTAATTCTAAGTTAAATTCAAATCCTGTGGCCTTTAAATCTGCCAAGATGGTCTGGGGCACTGACAGGCTATTCAGAATTTGATAGGTTGCAGATCTATATATTCTTCTGACAAGTATTAAATTGAAAATAGAAAGGTTTAAATAATATAGCATATTATAATAGGCTATAAAGAGCTGTAAAAAAATGCCAACAACAATACAAATTTCAGATAATGTCAAGAAAACCTTGGATAAAATGAAAATAATAGAAAGAGAAACTTATAATGAAATAATTGAAAAGATGATAGAAGATGATTTAGAGTTAAGTGAGCGAACAAAAAAAGAATTAGAAGAAAGAAGAAAAAGCAAAAATTTTGTCTCTCAAAAAGAAGCTAAAAAAAGATTAGGATTATGAAATATGAAATTTCTTATGAAAAAAGGGCATTAAAAGAATTAGAAAAACTTGAACCAGTTATTTCTCGGAAGATTGTTGTAAAAATCAATGAGATAGTTGATAATATCTCTTCCAGTGATATTAAAAAAGTAAAGGGAAGTGATTATTATAGATTAAGAGTAGGTGATTATAGAATCTTATTTATTTTTGAGGATTCACTTATCAAAATCCTTAAGGTAGGGCATAGAAAAAATATTTACAAAAAATAAATAAAAATTATTTCCCAAAAACTTCAATCTTTCTCTCAGCAATGGTTCCTAGCTCAAGTTTATCCTTCAATAAAGCAGGTACTATTATCACAGCTTTTTGCCGTGTTTTGCTATTTTCTTAGCTATTGTGAATTGTTTAGTTGGCATTTTTATTTAACCTTCCTTGAAAACACCCTATAATCCCTTACATACCTTGCTGAAACAGGATATTCTTCTTTTAAATCTCTAATCTCTCTAAGTTTCCCAAATAATATATAAACATCTTTTGTATCTTTCATCCTTGAAAAATCTGATTTATCTTCTCCTGAAACTGAGTCATTAAAAATGCTTCCATAAGTTATAGTGCCAAGCATTTCTCTTAAACTAGCATTAGTTAAATGAACAAATGTCTCTGTTCTATTTGTACCCGCGCCAAATTCTTTTTCAATGTAAAAAAGTTTTCCTTCCCTTACTAACTCAAATCCTGCTTCTTCAGCTTGCTGTTCTAATGTTTTAAAAAATCTCATTTTTCCTCCAAATTTAGAATTTCGCCTGGATCACCTAAACATTATTGGCGCATTTGTATAAATAGGACAACATTCTCTCTTTGTTTTTTCCTTAATCAAAGGATCTCCAGTGATTTCTTCTTCATATCCTATTAACAGATAATCATATAATCCATTTCTATCTCTGTCTATATAGGTATAGTTTGGAGTTCCATTAGAACTCCCCTATAAAAGCTCATCTATGATCGTAGGTTTTGTTTTTGCCCCTACACTTTCTACACCTTTAATAAATCCTTTCTCATTGCCTTCTTTCAATCCAGACCAGCGACCTGAACTAAATGAAAGAACTCCAGTTAAAACCAAACTCAATAATCCTGCTGTTATTTTTTTATTCATTTTTTTCTCCCTCCTACAAATTTAATTAAAATCATAAAAAGAATAGGGTTATTAAATATTAGTTCTCCTAAAAAGGAGAAAGATTTAAATATATAAATAAACTGGTTTTATCATGGATACTAAAATATTAGAAGAACTGGGGCTAACAAACAACGAGATACAGATATATTTATTTTTGCTTAAGAAAGGAGAAACAACAACAGGGCCAATTATAAAAAAAACAGAAATATCAAATTCAAGAGTTTATGAATCCCTTAATTCTCTTGTTTCTAAAGGAATTGTTACATATAATATTCAAAAAGATGGTAAGCATTTTAAAGCTGAAAGTCCTAAAAAATTATTAAAATTAGAAGAAGAAAGAAAACAGAAAATTAAATCACTAATTCCAGATTTAGAACAATTACAAAATACTTCAGAAAAAGAAACAACAACAGCAGTTTATGAGGGGTTTAAAGGATTTAAAACAGCTTTTGAAAATATAACAGATAGCTGTCCAAAGAATGAAACAATCTATATTATGGGATTTTCTGAACAAGCATATAAAACAGAATCATTAAGGCTCTTTCTTTCAAATATGAACTTAAAAAGCCAGAAAAAGAAACAAAAATTAAAAATTCTTTTAAATAGAGAAACAAAACAGACACTAGGAAAAGACAGAGAAAAAGAAAAATACACAGAAGTAAGATATATGCCAAAAGGATATATAAGTCCAGCAGCAATTGATATTTTTAGAGATTATGTTTATATATTTTTATGGGAAGAAAAACCTTTTATATTTATGATTAAAAATAAAAAAATAGCAGAATCATTTAAAATCTATTTTGATTTTTTATGGAAACAAGCTAAAAATTAACCTCTACACCCAAATATCCACATCAATTTATAGAGCTCTTTATAAACCTCAACTGCTAAATACTTCTAACAAAATCAACTAAGCATGTAGCCTTTAAATCTGCTGTGTTTACAAAACAAAACATTTAAATACTTTAACGTAATTATGTTTTTACACATAAAATAAACACAGGGGGAAAATGGTAAGCATAACTATATCTGTTCCAGAAGAAATAAGAAAACTAATGAAGCAATTTCCAGAGGTTAATTGGAGTGGTTTGGTAAGACAATGCATAAGCGAGAAAGCAAAAAGATTAAAATTAAGAGAAGAGCTTCTTGGAAATTTAGAAAAAGAAAAGGAACTTATAGACTGGAGCGTAGAACTTGGAAGAAAAGCAAAAAAACAAAGATTAAAAAAACTGGAAAATGAATCTAATAATTGACAATAATGTTTTATTTTCCTTAATGAAACCAGATTCTACAAACTCAAGATTATTTTTTCCTATGAAAGTAGGCTTTCTTGCACCAGAATTTATTAAACAGGAATTTAAAAAATATAAAAAAGAATGTTTGAAAAAATCAGGAATTTCAGAATTAGAATTCAGCAAAAGAAAAAAAGAAGTTTTTGATAAAATAAAATTTATTCAATTTTCACAATATAAGAGCATGATGAAAAGAGCAAAAGAAATGATGAAAGATATAGATATTGATGATTCTCCTTATATTGCTCTTGCTTTAAAATTAAATTCTCCTGTCTGGAGCAATGATTTTTTATTAAAAAATCAGAATAAAGTGAAAGTTCTTTCAACAGAAGAGATTGTAGAACTTTTATTTTAACCCCTATACTTAAAAATATAGGTATTTATAAACCTAAACCTCTAAATACTTCTAAGTTAAATTCAAAGCATGTAGCCTTTAAATCTGCCAAGATGGTCTGGGGTGCTGAGGGAAACTATTTCAGAACTTCACCCTATAAATTTATAAAAGAATCATTTCTTTGCAATCTTCCAAAGTTCTTCAAAATATTGTTTAAAAGAATCATAAGTAGCTTTATTCTCAATCAAAATCCCGAAATAAGGTTCTTCCCAAACAAAAATAGCAACTTTATTGTTAAATATAAAAACAGAGGTAGGGCCAGTTAATTTATCAGATAAAAATTTGAAATCTGTTGAAGGCAAAGCAATCTTTTTATACTCTGTTTTTTTAATCTTACTACTTAATATTGTTCTTGCTTTAATTTTTAATTTTTTCTTCATGTTTTGGAATAAATCAAAATCATGCTTCATAACTTCTGGAAATTGATTTGTAGAACCATAACTAACATATTCCTTTGATTCTAATATTAGATTGAGAACATTTCTTATGCCTTTTTTGCCCTGATAAACAACAACATTATTTTCTTCTTGTTTTTTTGACAACTTAGGAATTATCTTTTTTGCTTTTTCTTTTAGTTCATCTAAATTTCTTATAATAACTTTAGGATTCATAGCAAAAAACAATCTTCTATTAGAAGAAATATTAAATCCAACATATCTTTTTTCTATCAGTCTTTGTAAGGAATCATAAGTTGTCCTTCTATTAATCCTAGTATTTTTAGAAATATCTCCAGCCAACATTTTTCCTTGTTTTAATAATTCAAGATATATTTTAGCCTCATTATCTGAAAATCCTAATTTGATCAGATCATTTTCCATATTATAAATAAAAACCAGCATTATTTGAATCTTTTTATTGGTGTAAGTAATTATACCACGATAATTTAAAGTAGTTATATTCGTTTAATAATCAACTAAATTAGTAGAGAGAAAATGGAATATAAAAAAATCAAAATAGGAATTTGTGCCTTAGCTTTAACTGGCTTATCTTATTTTGCAGGAAAAGCATCAGTAGATGACCCTAAATATTTTATAGATATTTGGAGAACTCAAGGAGACGCTTATATGGTAAGAATAAGTGATAAAAATAACTGGGAAAATAGACTTGAAATCACAAATAAGTATTCTGCAAAAGGTTATATGGTTGGTGGCAAAGCTAATGAAAGAAGGGATTTTGAAAGAGAAAGTGGATTAAAAATAGGTATACATGACTTGACAAATAAGATTGATGATTTTTAATACTTATCTTATAGCCAAACATCCCATCAAATCCTCAATCAGATCTAATAAATTCAAAATCTCTATCCTCAAGTATCTCCATCTACTCTAAGTATCAGGAAAGCTATCCCCATTCTAAAATTAAAACAAAAATCTAATCAGTTATTTTAAGAACAATAATATTTAAAAACAGGAAATTATATAAATTAAACATGGCAAAAGCTAAAGAAAAACCAGTATGGCTAAAAACATCATTAAAAGATGTTAAAGATATAGTTGAAAAACTATCCAAAAAAGGAAAATCTCCTGAAAAAATAGGACTTACCCTAAGAGATAATTATGGAATTCCTACAACTAGAATTTATGGGAAAAAATTAGGAAAGATATTAAAAGAAAAAGGAATTTATACTGACTCACAATTAACTAATTTAAAGAAAAAACAAGAAAGATTACAACAACACCTAGAAAAAAATAAACAAGACAAAAAATCAAGACGAGCCTTAACAATAGTTGCAAAGAAAATTTCTAAACTCAAAAAATACAAAAAAAGAAAAGAAAAAATAAATTAATTAAACCCAAAAAGAGGGAAAATGTTAGAGAATATTAAAAAGATAGCTAATATATTTTTAAATGAAATTCAAAATAAAGAAATATTAATAATCTCCCATCATGATACTGACGGAATAACTTCTGCTGCAATATTAGCTTCTTGTTTAAAAGATTTAGATAAAGAATTTTCTGTAAGAATTGTAAAACAACTTGAACAAGAAATGATTGAAGAACTTCCTGAAGAAAAAATAATAGTTCTACTTGATCTTGGCTCTGGAAGTATAAATAAATTAAAACAAATCAAAGACAGACTTTTTATTATAGACCATCATGAAATAGATCAAGCAAAAATAGATAAAGATATGAGGATAATCAATCCTCACATTCATGAAAAAGAAAATCTGGCAGCTTCTTGTCTTACTTACCTTTTTTCTAAAGAAATAAACCATAATAAAAATCTTGCTAATCTCGCTATCTTAGGAATGATAGGGGATATGCATGATAAAAACATAGGGAAAATAGGAAACAATATAGTTAATGATGCTGAAATTCAAATTAAAAAAGGACCCCTTCTCTACCCTTCAACAAGACCTTTAGATAAAGCACTTGAATTTTCATCAAGTATATTTATACCTGGAGTTACTGGTTCATATAGTGGAGCTGTAAACCTTCTTAAAGAAGCTGAAATATCAAAAAAAGATGGAAAATTTAAATCAATTGTAGAGCTGAATAAAGAAGAAATGTCAAGATTGATAACATCAATATTATTAAGAACAAATAAAGAAGATTCTTCTGAACTAGTTGGAAAGATATATCTCATAAAATTCTTTAATAAATTAACTGATGCAAGAGAAATAAGTGCAATGATAAATGCTTGCTCAAGATTAGAACACAGCCATATTGCTCTTTCTTTATGTTTAGGAAGCAGAAAAGCAAAAAAACAAGCAGAAAGAATATATGTCACATATAAAAGACATATTGTAGATGCTTTAAAATATGTTTCAGATCTAGAAAAAATACAAGGAGAAGATTATGTAATAATAAATGCCAAAAACAATATAAAAGACACAATAATTGGAACAGTAGCATCTATAATATCTTCTTCAACAATATATAAAAAAGGAAGTATAATAATTACTATGGCACATAATGAAAGCAAGATTAAAATATCAGGAAGAGTAAGTGGAAGAAGTGGAAGAAATATAAAAGAACTACTAGAATCAGTTATCAATGAAATAGGAGGAGAAGTTGGAGGACACCATCTAGCAGCAGGATGTTTGATAGAAAAAGATAAAGAACAAGATTTTATTGAAACTTTAAAAAAGAAACTTGACGTAGAATTAGTTAAAGTATAAATTAATTTATCATATCTAGAATTATTGAAATCACTCCTCTTTTTAAATTATAGGAAACTTCTCAACGTCTCTAATTCTAAAGAAGCTAATATTTAATCAATATACTTTATATTCATTTTTATTTTTCTAATATTTCAATAAATAAAATTTATTAAAATTTTATTTATTCTTTCAATAACTAAACCTACATTTCTTATACAAATTAACAAGATAAATATCCTCTCTACAATCAAAAACTTTATAATCTCTCTTAATTGTATTTTAACATGAAATCAAGATTTGTTAAAGTTAGATGTCAAGAATGTAAAAATGAACAGATTATATTTGGAAAAGCATCTGAAGAAATTAAGTGCCTAATCTGTGGAAAAGTTTTAGCAGAACCAAAAGGTGGAAAAGCTAAAATTAAAGGAAGAATAATTGAAATTCTTAACTAAAAATGGCAAAACAACTTCAAGAAGGAGATGTAGTCTTATGCACTGTAACTAAAATAGTTGGGACCACTGTTTTTGTCAAGATTCAAGGAAATGGAGAAGGAACTATAATAACAAGCGAAATAGCTCCAGGAAGAATAAGAAATCTAAGAAGGTATGTAGTTCCAAATAAAAAAATAGTATGTAAAATTTTAGACATAGATAAATCAGGAAACATCCACCTAAGTTTAAGAAGAGTTACTTCAAAAGAAAAAAGAGAAATAATGGAGGAATTTAAAAAAACAAAATCTATAAAAGCCGCTTTAAAAACAAATCTAGGGGAAAAAGCTGACCAAATAATAAACAAAATAATAAAACAATCTTCTATAATTGAATTTTTTGAAAAAGCTAAGCAAGATTCAGAACTACTTGAAAAATTAATGACTAAACAAGAAGCAGATAAAGTAATTAAAATATTAAAAGAAAGAAAAGAAAAACAAGTAAATGTAAAAAAAGAAGTATCTTTAAAATGCGAACAAGGACAAGGAATAAAAGTAATCAAAGAAATTCTTCCTGAACAAACAAAATATATAGCAGCAGGAAAATTCTCAATTAGTTTTCAAGGAAAAGATTATAAAGATGCAAATAAAAAAGCATCACAAACTTTAGAAGAAATTGAACAAAAAGCAAAACAAAAAGAATGTGAATTTTCAATTGCAGATAAAAAATAATCCATCTTATAATGAACAAATTAAAAAAATGTAAAACATGTGGAATTTACACTTTAAAAAATAAATGCGGAAAATGCAAAAATCAAACAAAATCTGCTCATTATAAATTTATCCAAAATAAAATTTCTAAATAATCTATTTTTCTATCTTAATTAATTATATATTAAAAAGAATATAAACCAATTGTAATTGGAGAAAGAACTCCTGAGAATATAAGATCAAGAAAAGATGACATTTCTAAACAATTAAGAAACCTATACATCTATTTAGGTAAATAAAAAAACATATTAAAACAAAAAGATTTTAAAAAATTATATGGCAAGAAAAATAGAGACCTTTTTTTATTGGATTAAGAGCATACCTTACTAAATGATTAAAAAACAATCTCCCTACTTATAACAGAATTCTTAAAATACAAACAATGTCAGAATAAGAACTTCAAAAAGAACTTTCTAATCTTTTACAAGAAAAAAATTTAAGAAAGTTAAATAGAAAACTTTTTAGAAACTCAAAAAACAAAGAAAGATTTAAAAACTAAAAAACCATTTAATTAAGAGGTGATGGCAAGAATCGCCTTAGAATTCTCTTAAAAATGAATGAAAAATTAAAAACAGCATA
Organism: Candidatus Woesearchaeota archaeon; assembly: GCA_964389765.1. Classification (GTDB taxonomy): domain Archaea; phylum Nanobdellota; class Nanobdellia; order Pacearchaeales; family GW2011-AR1; genus CAYMES01. Next base: position 7,157 of record CAYMES010000006.1, on the reverse strand, counting down.
TCTAGGTCCAGAAGGCACATTTACAGAAAAAGTTGCAAAAGAAAATATGCCAGAAACAAATCTAATTCCTCTTCGTCCAATAAGGGCAGTTATTCAAGCAGTTGAAAACCAAAAAGCAGATTTTGGAGTAGTTCCTTTAGAAAATTTTTATCAAGGAGAAGTAAGAGAAACTCTTGACTCTTTAACAGAATGTTCTAAAACAAAAATAATAAAAGAAACATATATCCCCATAGTTCATTGTCTTGGTGCTCTTCAAAATCATGAACATATTAAAAAAATCTTATCAAAAGATCAAGCATTAAGTCAATGTAGCAAATATCTTTCTAAAAATTATTCTAATGCAATAACAATCTCAACTGCCAGCACATCTGAAGCAGTAAATATTATTAAAGAACAAAAACAAACAAATTCAGCAGCAATAGCTTCAGAACAAGCTATACAAGAATCGGGCTTAGAAATTTTAGCTAAAGATCTCTGTCCAAATAACAAAACAAGATTTGTTATTGTTGGAAGGCAAGAAACAAAACCAACAGGAGATGATAAAACTTTTTTAGCAATCCATCCCCATATAAGTGACAAACCAGGAGTTCTTAATGATATTTTATCTATATTTGCAACAATGGATATTAATTTAGAATATATCCAATCTAGACCTGATGGAAAAGGAGGTTATTATTTTTATGCTGAATTAGATGGGCATCAAAAAGATGAAAAAATGAAACATTCAATACAAGGTATTGAACTATCTTTAGATGAAAAGAGACAACATCCAGATACAATTAAATTTTTAGGAAGTTACCATAATTCTGGATGGAAAAAATGAAAATTAACATAGCTGGTGGAAGAGGATTAATGGGAAAAATCCACAAACCAATACTTGAAAATAAAGGCCATGATGTAATCATCTCAGGAAGAACTTCCAATCCTGGATTAGAAAAAGCTGCTGAAATATCAGACTTAACAATAGTTTCTGTTCCAATACATGCAACAAAACAAACAATAGAAAAAGTAGCTCCTTATTGTTCTGCTATAATGGACTTTACTAGTTTAAAAACAAAACCAATAAATGAAATGTTAAAATATTCTCCTTCTGAATGTGAAGTAGCTGGATTACATCCTCTTTATGGAGATGTGCAGTCTATTAAAGGGAGAACCATAATCTATTGCCAAACACAAAAAACAGGAGAAAAATGTGGCCAAATTATTAATGATTTAAGAGATGTAGGAGCAATAATCAAAAAAACAACTCCAGAATATCATGATAAAGTTGTTTTAGGGATTGCTCAAAATCAGAGAGTTCTTCTTTTAAATATATTTGGAAAATTAATTGAAAGAACAGGACTATCTTTTAAAGAATTTTATGAAATCTCCCCACCTCCTACTCAAATAATGCTTGACCTGCTTGCAAGACAATCTGACAAAGGAAATGATGAAATGTATGAACTTATGAGAACTCAAAACCCTACTCAAAAAGAAGCTGATAACTGGCTTAAACAAACTCTCGAATATGGAATTGAAAATAATCTAACTCCAGAAGATATAAGAGCTATTTATGGACAAGAACTAATCAATAATCAAAAAAAAGCAAAAAAATTAATAGATGGTTATACAGGAAATAATTAAAATAACTTTCCTTGTTTTTCTTTTAACAAAATTTTTCCATAATTTCCATCATAACCTGGTTTAATCTTTAAATTAGCTTTTCTATTATCTATTATCAACTGAACTAGCTGTTCATTACTTATTTCTCTTAATAATTTTTCTTTTTCAACATTTAATAATATATTAAATTCATTTCCAAATTTATCAATTAACTGATTATAAATTTGCCAGACAGTTTTTGTAGATATACTTGTTCCTTTTGCTAAAGCAATTAATTCATGTAATGGCAATAATTTATAAAATGGCTTTTTACCTTGATGTTCTGCTTCTTGGTCAGTTAATTCTTCAACCCTATTTTCAACACCTATTGTTAATTTTTGATGACATTTGGGGCATATTCCTCCTAGTTCTCTTGTTTTTTCAGGTGAGCATGAAAAATCACAATTTCTATGTCCATCATAATGGTATCTCCCATAAGCTGGTTCTGTTTCTATTGTAGCTTTAAAAGAATTTTCCCTAATCTGTTTTATAATGTTATCATAAGTTAATTTCCCCTTAAATATAGTATCTTCTCTTCCAATTCTCCAAGGCCAGAATGAATGTAAATCAGAAAAACTTACAACAGATTTATTATTCAAAAAACTAAATTTTCGCAACATTTTTGGATCAGCTGATATTCCTGATTCAACTGCATAAATCTTATCTGCTTTATCTTGAAAACATTCTTTCAAACTATCAAACCCTCCTTTACTTCCAAAAATTCCAAACCAAGGAGTCATACAATTATGAACAATAAGATTTTCTGTTACATAAGTGTTATGCTGATTTACTTCTAAGTTGTATACCTTTCCAGAATAAATTTTTTTATTAATTTTTATTAACGGAAGATAAACATAATCCTCATCAATCCAAGCTTTACACCTATATAATTTTGTTTTAAATTTCTTGAATTCAGGCAATTGCAAGAAATCTAAGTTTTCATCAAAAAAACAAAGAAATCTAAAAGAATAACAACCTTTCCCAGCCTTAATTTTTCTATTTTCAATAATAGAGGGATGTTTTTTTCTATACTTAAAAAGTTTATCTGCAGAAACAAAATCTATAGAGGGGACAACTCCGAGTTTAAGCAAAATAGTTTTAAATTGATTCATTAAATTAGGAGAAGCAGTAACTCCCAGATCACCCCTCCACCAACCTAAAAAAAGCTGTTTTAGCTTTTCCTTTGGAAGGTCTAAAACCCATGAGGGAATTTTTTTAGTATGTGCTCTATGAATTCTTGAATCATAAAAACCCTTAAAAAATTCAGTCAGAATATTAGAATAAACTAAGACAGTTAGTCCTTTAGATTTCTCATTTTTAAGTTGAATATTTAAAAAAGGACCGAAACACTCCTTCAAAAGTTTTTTTACATCCTCGATATATTCTATTTCCTTTTTATTAAAAGTAAAACCAATATGCCCTTTAGAAACATATCCTTCAGCAAGATAGTAACCCAAAAGCCTGCAAAAGTCCTCTGTAACCTCTATTTTATTTTTTATTGGAATATTTTTAATAAATGGTTTTCCTTTTCTTGGTTGTATATATTCTCCATTTACATAAAAATTTTTTAAAACTTCTGACAAGTTTAGTTCTAAAATATCACGAACCACCTTATATCTTGGGTATAAAATAATATCACCCACAGTTAAATCTTCAACCTTATTCCATTCTTTTTTGTATTTTTCGTATGCTTTAATCTTACATCCTCTTTTCAAATAAGCACAAGAAGGCTTACAAATTGTATGTGGAACATTCTTACATTTTTTATATGATTTAATAGAAAGAACAGGATGTTCTGGAGTAAACCAGCTGCCTACTTTTAGACAGGAAGGAACAAGTTTAATAATCTGCCCAGAGTACTTTCTACTAAAGCATTTAGTTACTCTCCTAAAAATACCTTTATGAGTTAAAACAAAATCCCCTTTTCTGATATCACTAATTTTTTTAATTTTGTTTTTTACATGGACAAGTGAATCAGGCAATAGACAGTGCGCGGGAATAATCTCAACCTTATCATCTATTCTTTTTAACTGTTCAACTAATTCAATAGATGAAAATCCAAATATAGGTCTTCCATCATAATCAATTCTTCCTTTACTTTTCAACCAATCTGTAACCTGTCCTACTACTTCTTTATTTGGAGCTAAAATAACATGATGGATTCTTCTTCCTTTACCTCCTTGAGAATACATCAGAGAAATTTCTGTTTGCCATAAAAAGGGAAAACTATTTTTAGTATAAGCAATCCCATCTCTTTCTTCAACTAAATCTCTTTCTAATTCTTTAATCCATTCTGGATGTTGAAAATCTCCTGTTCCAAGAAGATTAACACCTTTAATCTTAGCAAATTTTTCTAATTCTTGTATATTTAGCTTGTTACTAGTAGCTCTGGAAAATCTAGAATGAATATGTAAATCTGCAATAATTTCTTTTTCTTGCTCTTTTTTATCTGACATAGAAACCAGAATAAAAAAACATTAATAAATATTGTTATACTAAATAATGTGGGGTGAGTAGTTAAGTGGATATAACAATTCCTTGCGGGGGAATAATCCGAGGTTCAAATCCTCGCTCGCCTATTTTTTTATTTATTAAAAGAGTGGACTTAAAATAATAAACTAAAATCTTAAAATTTATAAATAAAAATTTTCTATATTTTAAATGAAAAGAAAGTATTTAGTTGTAATATTAATAATTTTTACCATAATTACTATTTTTGCAATTGCAATAATTAAAAATTACCTTCCTAAAAAAGAATTAAAACAAAAATCTCAAGAATATCTTAATGTTTTAAGTGAAATTGAAAAAGGAAACAAATATATTCTAGAAAATGGGACCTCAGATTCATGCTTTCCTTATAGATATTATCATAGAGGATGTTATTATGAAGGAAAATTTAAATTCTATAATAGCCTGCTTGTATCAAACTTAAGAAGTTATAATCTAACAGACAGTGAAAAAATTGAATTATGCTATAAATTTATTTTCAATGGCTCAGTAGCTTATTGTCTAAGTAAAAATAATCATAAAAAATGTATTGAGTTTGCATCAAATGATTCTTATTTATCAAGAATTTGTAATCTAAAAGAAGGCGAGACTATTCCCTCCGAAGGTATGTGGGACCCGAATTATAAAGAAAATCCAATTCCTACTGTATACATTTCTAGTAAATAAAAATCTATTAAGATGGAAATTTAAATTAATCTCCAGAATTACTTTGATTCATCATCTTTTAAACCTTCTCCAGTTATAAAAAATATTGCTTCATTTTCTGGAAGATTTGGAGAATCAATCATCTTTCCAACCCTGCTTCCTTTTTTACCTCTTCTTAAATAAATTCTATATGTAGAGGCATGTCCAACTATATTGCCTCCAATAGCTGTTGTAGGATCTCCAAACATAATAGCAGGATTTGACATTACTTGATTTGTCACATAAATAGCAAGATTATGCTGGTCTGATAACCTCATTAAAGTATGAAGATAACGGTTCAATTTTTGTTGTCTGTCTGCAAGTTGTCCTCTTCCTGTATATTCAGCTCTAAAGTGAGCAGTTAAACTATCAACAATAACTAATCTTATTGGTTCTCCATCTTTAATCATTTCTCCAATTTTATCAATAAGCAAAATCTGATGGTCACTATTAAAAGCTCTTGCTACAAAAATATTTTTTAAAACTTTTTCTGGATTTGCTCCTACTGCTTCTGCCATCTGCCTTACTCTTTCTGGTCTAAATGTTCCTTCTGTATCTATAAAAACAGCTTTACCATTAGCTCCACCCATATCAAGAGGCAATTGAACATTAACAGCTAACTGCAATCCTATCTGAGTTTTCCCACTTCCATAAGCTCCAAATGCTTCTGTCATAGCTCTTGTTTCAACCCCTTTTCCTCCCAGAAGATCATTTAAACTTTTACATCCTGTTGTAATATAAAATGTTTCTTTTCTTTTTTCTGCAAATTCAGCTCCTGTTTGAAAACCTAATTTCATCATCTTTCTCGCTGCTTGAATTGCTTTTCTTGCAGCAGCTTCTCCTAATCCAGCTGTTTCAGACAACTCACTAGGAGTCATTACAGCAATTCCCATTAAATCATAAATTCCAGCATTTTCAAGTTTAGAAATAGAACTTGGCCCAATTCCAGGCAAGTCATTTAGAGTATATTTTTTTTCCTTTTCTTTTTTTTCCTCTTTTGTCTTTTTTTCTTTTTTATCTACCATGTTTCAAAATCCTTAATTCAGAAAATTTAATCCTCTATATCTCAATTATATTTAAAAAATATAATTTCATTTATAAGCTTTATCTCAATTCATTATATACATTTAAGAATATCAACTTAAAAAGCATAAAAATAATTTTCTATCCAATATTTTTTATAAAAGAATAAAATAAAACAACATCAACAATAATAAAAGCAACAAAAAACACAGTTTCAAATAAACTTCCTGTTTTCATTCTCCAACCCAATCTTTTTGTATATGGCCATAAAGGGTAAATTCCTTTTTTTGTAAAACCATCTAAAAATAAATGCAATCCAAATCCAAGTAAAAATGCAAAAGCAGATATATGGTGAAAGAGATATAAAATAAAAAAAACAAATAACATAAAACTAAAAGAATGTAAAGGCCCTCTATGTTGAACAAAAAATTGTAAAGGTCTAAAAATTTTATATTTTCCTAAAAATGAATAAGAATTATCTATATCTGGTATTAAAGTTGCAAATAAAGTAACAATAGCAAAAATAATTATATTACTCAATTTATCAATATAAGGCAATAAAAGAATAATAGCTGCAACAACTATTGAAAGATGCGTTCTTATTAACATCTAAAATTTTTTCTTCCCTCTTTTAATTTCTGGGATATACTTAAGATTTTTCCACCATTCATTACTTGACTTTTCTTTAATACCTTGAAATAATTGTTTAGATGATTTTGTTTTAAGAGCTTTTTCAATATTATTTAACCAGTCATTCATATCTGCTCCTTTTTCAATCTGTTCTTTAGATGTTATAGCCATTTCCAAATAATCTGCATCTTTAGCTATTTTAGCTTCTTTTGTCTTTTTTTCACTCATTTCTGAATCTAATTTCTTTAGTTCTTGTGCAGCTTTTTCTGGCATCTGTTTAAGTTGATCTGAAAATGCAGATTTTTCTGCATTTTTTCTATCTATATATCTAGACATAACTTTATTTATATCTGAAATTCTTGTTTCTCTTAAATCATGAAACAATAACATTTTTATAACTTTATTTTCATCTGCATTTTCTAATTTAGAGAGAAAATAACCAATAATTGTTGCTCTAAAAGAATGTTCTGCTATGCTTCCAACATCTGCTCCTACTAATTTAGGACCACTAACTTTCTGTCTATTTAACATAAGACTTTCAAAAAATAAATCAACTAGCTTATCCATAATTTTTATTAGAAAGCAAAATTTATAAAACTATCTACAAACAAGAAAATGGGACAAAAATAGCCTATTTATGTTTATAAAATTTAAGATTAATTAGCTAATCA
>CAYMES010000005.1:0-44131 GCA_964389765.1 Candidatus Woesearchaeota archaeon | reverse complement strand
AGATTATCAAGCATTACAAAACTTGCTAAAATCTATTAACAGAGAACCAGAAGAAGTTTATCAGAAAGATAATAAAGGAAGAATTCAATTAAAAGATAATAGAGTTTATCATGTTAATTTTCATAATTTAAATATTCCATTAATTCCAGATTCAATTTCTGAATTATCTTCATTAAAATGGCTTTACCTTAGTGGAAATCCATTAGATAGAGCTTCAAAAAGATTATTAAAACAATTAAGCTCAAAAGGAGTTGATGTTTATTATCCATAATTAAAATGCAAATACAAAATATAAGAATATAATGGGAAAATTAAATTTATAGATTGACAAATTTTAAAAATAAAGAAAATATATGCCTAATTGGATTAGGAGATAGCAATCCTTTTTTAAGAACGAAAGGTATTTAAAGTTTTTATTATATATTTTTAAAATGAGTAAAAAGGTATTTATGCTTATTGTTTTATTAATTTTAATTAGTTTAATTGTTTTTGTTTCTGCAAAGATGGTAGAAACGCAGGTTCAAATTCATAAAGGTTGGAACTTGATTTTTGGATTTGTTGAACCAGAAACATTGAGTGGTAAGTTGGGTCCAAACAGTATTAAAGCAATTTATGCATTTATACCTACTACACAACAATATGCAAGGGTTTATCCTAATCCTGAAAATAATAAAATCCGATCTATAGATGATGATTATATGCGACAGACTTCTTTCTGGGTTTATTCGGATTCTGAAACAGGCGAAGAATCTAATGGGGTTATGAATGCAGATGAATATATGATAGAAGAAATGCCAGTTCCACTTAATCAACATCAACTTTATAAGGGTTGGAATTTTTTAGCATATATTCCAGAAATGCAAAGAAAAACTTTAGAGGAGTTAAAAGGTTCTTGTGATATTGAAAAGGCATATATTTGGAAATTTGACGATAGGTCAGATGATAGGGGCTGGGTAGAGATGCCTATGAATGGAAAATTTGTCGGAGATAAAATGTTAATGATGGGATTTGTATTAAAAGTTTCTTCTGACTGCACTTTGGGGGATTCTGATGTAGCCCCTCCAGAACTGCCTGGAGAGCCAAAGATTAATGATTATCTTATCTTAAATGATATCGGGGACCAAGATTATAGGCAATATCATGAAAGCAACAGGACGATACTAGGAATCGACCTTAAAGAATATGATATTTCATATTATTTGGATGGAGGAACCTATTATTCAGATGTTAATATAAGGATATTTAATACAGAAGAGGACCAAGAATCTTTTTGGTTAAAAACTTTTGATAAACTTGAAAGTGATTTTAATTTGAGTTTAAGGGATATAGAAGGAGTAAGAGTTTATGAATCTAATGATAAAGTTACGAAGTGGGCGAAATTATCTATTTGGAGGGGCGAGAAATATATTATTTCAGTGAGTGAACCGAAAACTGAAGGAGAAGTTTTTGAAGCATATTTTGATAAATATAAATAAAAAAAGTTTAAAATGAGTAAAAAGGTAATTTTAATAATAAGCTTAATGTTTTTAGTTGGACTTGCAGTTTTTGTATCTGCGACAATTAGCACAATTGGTGATAGTGGAGATGTAATAAAATATTCTACACAAGTTCAATTATACAAAGGTTGGAATTTAATTCCAGCAACTTGTAATTCTGGAATTCCTGAATTACAAAATGCAAATATAAAAACTTTATATGCTTACAATCCAAAACAAAACAAATATGTTCTAACTTATCATAATGGAGAATTTAAGGAAGAAGATTTAAACGATATGGGTATAACTGAAACTTATATTTGTAGTATGTCTTGGTGGGCATATGCAACAGAACAAACCTCTTATACTTATGAAACAGATTATATTTTGAAGATAGCAGATTTTGAAATGGAGAGTGGTTGGAATTTTTTAATAATCTCTCCAGAAGTTGTAGGAAATTCTCTCGAAGATATTAAAGGCAATTGTGAACTAGAAAAAGCCTATTTTTACAACGCGGAAGAAGATGAAGTGGAACATTGGAAAAATCTTCCTTTAACATATAATATTCCTGATTATGTTGGTGGACTTGGGATGATTGTAAAAGTTACAGATAGTTGTAATTTTGGGACATCAGCATCTAGTGGGGATGCACAACCTCCAACAATACCTGATAGTAATGGAGGTCCTTCTGATGAATATCTATCTAAAAAATTTCCATACTGCGCTGATTCAGATGGAGGATTAGATTATAATACGAAAGGAGTAGTTGAATATGGACAAATATTAACTCTTGATGAAGCTACCTATTCCCAAAGATTAACAGTTAATTCTGATACAGAGGCTAATCTTAATTTTGGGGGTTATAAGGGAGTTGTTGAATTGGGCAGGAGTTATAATTCTACAGATAAAGATCAAACTTATACTGATAATCAAGAAAGTGTATTAAGAGATGTTCCAACAATAATTAAAGTTAAAAGTATAAGTTATTTAGGCCCTGGCGATGGAAGCAACAGTCTTGAAATTGAATATACAACTACAAATCCAGACGAATGTACATCACAATATGGTGGAGATTTTCAAGGGCTTATAGAAACATCATGCACAAGACATATTGATGAGTTTTATAGATGTACAAATGGATGTCAAAATGGTGCATGCGTAGAATAAATAAATAAATACATAAGGAAAATGATAAAATCAAAAAGAGGACAAATACAGCCAACAACTCAGCCAACCCAATCAGAAACTCAAACCAAGAAAAAATCAAAATAGTGGTTATGGCTAATTATTATTTTAATTGTAGTTGGAATTGGGATTTATTTTTGGCTATCTGAAGGCGGTGGCGGAATTGGTGGAGGAATTCCACAACCTCCTGCTTTGCCTGAATAAATAGATAAGAGGTAAATTTTAAAAATAACTCTTTCTAAAGATGGTTATGAATTTATTCATCCCTTTTTATATAACTTCAGGATTTGTAGGAATAATCTTACTTCTTGCATTATGGGATATAGTTTCATATAAAAATAAAAAACTTAAAGATATTCCAAAAGTTTCATTTATAATCCCTGCTTATAAAGCTCATAATACGATAAATAAGACAATCTCTTCTGTATTAAATCAAAATTATCCAAAAAACAAAATAGAAATTATTGTATATGCATCAGGACCTGAATTAAAAAAATATAAACTTCCTAAAAAAGTAAAATTAATAAAAGGAAAAGGTAAAGTTGAAAAAGCTCTTGCTGTTAATAGAGCAGCTAAAAAAATAACATCAGATTTTATTTATATAATTGATGCAGATACTATATTAGAAAAAGATGTTCTAAAAAAAACCATGATAAGATTTGATAATGAAAATATTGGGGCTGTTACAGCATCAAGAGTAGCAATTTACACAGGATTATGGAGTTTATTGCAAAGAGCAGAATATGCAATGACAAATTTTGTTCTTACCTCTTACAATAAATTAGGTTCAACAGTTGGATTATTTGGATGTTCTATGTGTTTCAGAAAAAAAGCATTTAATAAAATTAAAGGATTAGCAAGAATTCCTGCACAAGATTTTGATGCAGGATTAAGATTAGTAAAAGAAAAATACAAATTAAAATGTGCATTTACAGCTAAAGCATATACTTATTCTCCTGGATTTTTAAAATGGGTTAAACAAAGACTAAGATGGATGCGAGGATTTTCTCTAGCATTAATAAATCATATTAAAATATTTATCAAAGAACCTTTTGGATTGCTTTTTACATTAATATATCTTGGAATGGGAATAATCGCAGCAACCAATTATTTTATTAATGCTGGATTTTTCCAATCTTTTGTATCTCTAATCTTGTTATTAATATCTTTTAATATTCCTATTATAGCAGCAATTGCAATAATTACAGGAACTTTTGGATGGACTTTATATGATAGAATAATTTTAATAGCATTTTATTCTTGTCTTTCAATTCCATATATTCTTTATCCATATAAAAAACAAGATATACTAAAACTTCCATTAATCTTTATATACTCTCTTATTTATCTTCCTCTTTTTACAATAACTGGAATAATTGGTTTTGTTATGGCACTAAAAGATAAAATTCAAGGTAAAGAAATTATAAAATGGTAGTTCTTATTAAAAAATTAGGTTATCAATAAGAAAAATTATAGAATAAACATATCATAGGGTACAGATATATTAAAAAACTATAATTTCTAAGATAATTTATGGATAAATATGAAAACAAAAAGAAGATTAATAGAATGATTGGACATATAGTTTATTCTCCATTCCTTATATTTACAGCTCTTCCTTTTGTTGGAGCTGCAACAGGAGCATTTAATGGATATCAACATTATGGAATTGAACAAAGTATTTCAATAGGTGTTGCTGGTGGACTAGTAGGATTAGTTTCTGGATTTGTTCTTGCCCCAGGTTATGCTATTTGTCTTGGTTTAGCAGATAGCTTGCCTTATATTGATAAATATTAATTTCCAAAATTTATAAATCAGAACATTTTTTAAACAAACTTTCCTTACAAATTATATAAAAGAGGTAAAAATGAAAATATCAGCTTTGTCATCTGGAAGCAATGGAAATTGTTTTTATATATCAAATAAAAAAAATAATTCAAGCATACTTATAGATGCAGGAATCTCATGCAGAAAAATTGTAGGAAATCTAAACTTTATAGGAGAAAATCCTAAAAAAATTAAAGGAATATTTGTAACTCATGAACATTCTGACCATATAAAAGGATTAGATGTTCTTGCTCGTAAATATCAGATTCCTATATTTGCAACAAAAAAAACTATAAAAAACTCTTTTTTATGTTCTCAAAAACATTTAATAAATGAAATTAAAAACAATGAAACTATCAAAATAAAAGGATTAGAGATTGAAGCTTTTTCTAAATCTCATGATGCTGCTGACCCTGTTTCATTTGCAATAAATAATGGTAAAAAAATCTCAATAATAACAGACATAGGACATACATGTCAAAATGTAAGAGATTTTGTCCATGATTCAGATTTTTTAGTTATTGAAACTAACCATGATCTCTCTATGCTTGAAAATGGACCTTATCCTTATTTTTTAAAACAAAGGATAAATAGCAATATCGGACATTTATCTAACTTCCATGCTGGTTTATGTGTTATGGAGTATGGCAAATCCAAATTAAAAAATGTCATGCTTGCTCATTTAAGCAAAACAAACAACACCTCTCAAATTGCATTAAATACTTTTAAATCTTTAATTAAAGAAAGATATGACTTAGATCCAAGAATTCTTGTTTCAGAAAAACAGATCCCTACAAATTTAATTTCTGTATAAATTATTTTATCTCTAAACATTCAAATCAATAAAATTTATAAGTATCTATTTGCTTATTTATTCAATATATAAATACAAAAGGAGGTAAATAAATGGAAAGCAAAGTCGGATCAATTCTTGCATTAATCGGAGGAATTTTACAATTTTTAAGTGCAGTAATATTATTAATAATAGGGATAATCGCATCTGTTTCTGCTGGTAACCAACTAGGAGGAATAGGAGTAGCATTTGGAGCAGTATATATAGTCTTAGGAGTTGTTTGGATAGTGATGGGAATACTAGCAATAAAAGCATATTCTTGGATGAAAGTTCCAGACACAACTAAAAAAGGTGGAATAATGGGACTTGTTGCAGGAATAATAGGTATGAATATTCTAACTCTTATTGGTGGAATTTTAGGTATGGTAGATGCAGGAAAAAATCAACAAAACACACAACAGAAACAAAATACTCAATCCACTCAATAAACACAATAATAAACTTATTATTTTTATTTTTTTATTTCTAATGTTTATCTGGGCGTTTTATAACAAAATAATAAATAATTGCGCCTACAACTCCTGCTAAAATAACCACTAACAACCATAAAACTCTATCATTGTCATTTTTAAATTTTCTTTTAGCAACATCAACAATCATAAATATCCAAAATATTGTTCCAAGAATAGCTACTGCAAAAAAAATCAACCATAAAAATACAAAAAACATCATAAATAATATTGCTGCTATTCCTCCTACTGCTGTACCTGGATCTGCCATAAAATAATATGGATAAATTGTTTATAAATGTTTTTAATAGAAAAAACTCTATAAAAAACACTTCATTCTATTCAATAAGAACACAATATATACCCTATTAATTATAGGGTAAAACTTATTAAACCTTATTTCTTTTTATAACTAAGAATGGGAAAACTCTTATCTGAACCAGATATAGAAAAAGAATATTATAATTTAGCAAAAAAAATTCTCAACACTCCTAAATCTTCAAAATCAGAAGTAGAAGAATATCATTCTAAAATAAAAAAAACATTAGATTCTGAAGAAATAATTCTTGTTCCAAGCAGCAAACATAGAAAATTACATGAATTAATGTGGATAAAAGGGCATGAAATCTACAATTATTTTGTAGATTTTGATCATGCAATTAGACACTTCTGCACAAGAGATGTAGAAAAAAACAAATGTGAAAATATTAAGTCAGAACATATAAGATTTGGAGTCTGGTATGTTAAAAACTACATTCCAAAAAATACTTCTGATAAATGGGCTATTGAAACAAGATTAAAAGCAGAAAAAGATGCTGGAATGCCTCTTGAAGAAATATAAATTAAAATAGATAATTTTTTGTTGTAACTTTTTAAAGGTAAAATTAGGAAGGTTTAAATAATCATTATGGGTAATCAAATTATGGCAAATTCAAAAATTTATAAATATATAGGAGTTCCTTTACTTACAGCTATGTCTTCATTTCCATTAGCTTGTAATTCAAATAGAGTAAACGAAAATGTAATAAACTGGTCGTTTCAAAGACAAGAACATACTGATATGCCTAACATTTCAGTTACAGGAATAAGAAGACCAAAACTTGATGATAATTTAGAAAGCTGGAAAAAACTATATTCAGATATAAGAGCAAGAGGATTTCCTCCACTTTATGAAGCAACAAGTGAAGAAACAAGATATTTTGAAAGATTTATAAGAAAAAGTCCAGAAAAAAGACAAGAAATAATAAATTCTCCAGGAGTTAAGAAATTAGATTTTTTTGATCCAAATCCGCATTCAATAAAAGATATTATATTTCTTTACCATATACAAGAAAATAAAAATTTACTGAAAAAGGTACAAGAAAATTAAGAAGGACATCCTCCTGTTGGTTTAACTGTATCCATATTACAACATTCCTTCCAATTTGAAATAGTAGGGCTTAAATCTTCTTTAATTTCTTTTAAACAATATCCACAACTCACCACATTAAACTTTTTACTATCTTTAGGAATAGGAGTAGTAGTTTTAAGTTCATTCATAATACTTAATTTAGAAGGTCTATAGAAATTCTTTGCTGTTACAGGAGTTCCGTGTATCAAACATCCTTTCCAAAAATCATCACCATATTCATCCCAGTAAGGAAACTGAGCACAATTAGGAAGAAGTGGAAAAATAACAGATTCAGGAATTTCTACTTGTCCTCCAAAATGATACTCATACTCATCTACAAGATGGCAAAAAGCATGTCCGACTTCATGCATAAGGACATAAGAGGGTTTCCTACCTACCTTAGAACAAAGAAGAGGATTCAAATAAATTTTCTTCTTAGATGTAAAAAAAACAAATCCAAGAGAAACAGGAGATGAAGTACTATAATGGACTGATAATCTTGGAATTCCTTTACAAGAAAGATCTTCTGGCATTTTTTCAGGGCCCTCCTTCCAATACATATCATTATATTCTTTTAAATCAAGATAATGTGAAAATTTTTCTGGAAATTGAGCAAAAGGATCTATTTTGTGAAAACCCTCTTCATAATCTCTAATTCTATTTGTGACAAACCAAAAAGGAGAAGTATCTAAACTCTTGCCCCTAATATAAAAAACTTTAAAAGGCAAACCATAATTTAAATCAGAATCATCAGGCCCCCATAAATGTACACAATTGCTTGTTTTAATTTTTTCTCCTTCAACAACCAAATCATGAACAAGGTCTCCTTCACACCCGCCAGGCCCACATCCACCAACAACGCACTTCAGGTTCTGATTTTCAATCACTTTTTCCATTAATTCCTGATCCTGAGTTATCCCATCTGGCCATCCATTAATATACCATCTATAAATATAAAACTTCTCCCCTCCTTCATTAACTGTCAGATGTGTTTTTTTTACAATCCCTTGTTTAACAATTATCTCCTTTCCATTTTCCACAGCTATTAGTTTCCCAGCAATTTCCCCTCTTTCTCCAATTACACTCACCCCAGGAGCATTCGTTTTCAACTCGCAAACAATATTTTCAAAAGGGGTTATTTCTTTTGGTCTAAAAAGCCTATCTTCTTTAGTTTTTTCAACATAAGTTTCATTAAAAGTAAGATAAACTTTATATACAGCAGACTCAACAGAAGGTTCAGATTTTACAGAAATTATAGAATAGATAAATATTAAAACTAAAAAAATCACAATACAAAAAACAAAAAATATACTTTTAAATTTCATTTAATATTTTCCTCCATTACATTCAGAATAATCTTCTTCATAAGGCCATCCATTAATATACAATCTATAATAAAAATCCTCTCCATCTTTGCTTTTCATACCTTTTTTTAAAACCCCTTCTTTAATCAGTGTTTCTTCTCCATTTTCATCAACAGTTACTAGCTTAGCTCTAATAGGCTGATCTACAACACAAGATAATTTTAATTCACACACAATATTATCAAAAGGAGTGATTTCTTTTGGCCTAAAAAGTCTTTCTTCTTTAGTTTTTTCTATGTAGGATTCATTAAAAGTGATTCTTAAAGAAGTATCAGCAAGAACATTAGAAAATAAAAATAAAAATATTAAAACTACTAAAAACAACTTCTTAAAATTTTTTAAATTGCCTTTTAAATTCATTTTAATTATTTTTGTGAAATGCATTTATTATTTACACAATATGGAGTATTATAATGTTCTTCTCCAGAACAATGCCAATCTTCCTTGCACTCAACACATTCATTTTCAACACAATATGGTCCATCTTTTTCTGTTGTAACATAATTTTGAGGACAATTAATATCTTCTATACACTCAACACATTCTCCATCAAAACAATGTTGTTCATAACAATAATCTGTTTGAGGCTTGCCAGACCCACACTCAACACATTCTCCTTCTATACAATAAGGTCTAGTTGGGTTAAAATTGCAATTAGCATCCTCTTTACAACCTGCATCTTCAGGCCACCCAGGATAATTAGTGGGACAATGTTGGGCTGTACAGATTATGTTGTGAGAACCTTCCATAAAACCATAAACATGCTTATTAGTAGGAGATGTAGCATCCACACACTTAACATCAACTTCTTCATTATTGCAAACTTCATTGTAACTAAACCCTACATCTGAACCATCAACATATACTCCATGTCTTTTGTTATATTTAATATAATTTTCATAAAGATCAACATTACTATTCTGTATATATATTCCTTCTCCACCATTATAATTAATTGTGTTGCTCCTTAATGTTGCATATTCATTATTATAAATTCTTATTCCATCAAATGAATTATATCCAATATAGTTATTATAAATTGATACTCCATAAATATTTTCAACATACAAACCATGGCTCTGATTTATACTTCCTAAATCTCCTACTAATTCATTGCTTTCAATAGTAGAATAGTTAGCTCCATTTAAATAAATACCATATCCATTTCCTACAGAAATTTCACAATTCCTTATCTCAGTTCCAGCTTTTGTTGAATAAATTCCTCCACTACCGCTTTCAACTTCTATTAAATGCCCATTACAATCTAAAGATATATCAGAAGCTTCTATTATAATGCAATAACCAGTATGATATCCATCTACATCTGCTCCATCTTTGCTCCATATATCTCCAATTAATTTGTATTCTCCAGTTTCATTTATAACAGTACAAGAATCAATATTTCCTTTTTTAAGTTCGCAACCATATTCTGTTTTAACATATTCTTCTTCACACTCAAATTCCCTAGGACAATCTTCAAAACAAGAATAATAATCTTCATTTTCTGAACAAACACCATCTCCACAATTAACACAAACAAAATTCTCTTCATCTTTATCTACTTTAATTAAACCAGCACAACATTCATCTTCTCCTATGATGCCTGTTTCATTTTCAATAATGCAGGTTCTCTCACACCTCATATCATTTGAATTAAAAGCAAGTTCTGTTTCTATGTCATTATATTTAATCTTAATATCTTTTATTCTATGATCATAAGGAATTATTATACTAATTATGCTTTGATTTGTTTCTATTATCCCACCAGGATTAGTTTGGTTAAAAGTATCATAAAAAAGAAACCTTCCACTATTAACTGAATAATTATGAAGATTAGTTCTATTCTCATCATAAGTACTAAGCATATAATGTCCTTGTGATTCGTTTCCACATTCGTTTACAAGATTAGCATATGTTCCATATAAATTTTCCATATCAAGCAAAGAAAATTCAATTCTATCATTAATTTTTTTTTCTTTAATTTCTAATTCAATATAACAACTTTCAGAATTATAAACAACTTGTCCAGTCAAAC
Source organism: Candidatus Woesearchaeota archaeon (assembly GCA_964389765.1). Classification (GTDB taxonomy): domain Archaea; phylum Nanobdellota; class Nanobdellia; order Pacearchaeales; family GW2011-AR1; genus CAYMES01. The sequence continues at coordinate 33,553 of CAYMES010000005.1, read as the reverse complement.
CTTCTCCTAAATCTATTCCATCTATAGGTGTTTCTCCTTGCCCATCTCCATTAATTCCTTCATCATTTGATAAGTCATCTGAAGACTCTTCACCAATTGAAAATAACTCTTCTATAAAATTTTCTGTTCCTGTTTCTATACTTCCTGCTTTTTCCTGAGTTATTCCTATAACAACATTATAAACTATCAAAAAAGCAAATAAACTAACCACCATAATTAAGACACTTGTAATAACTTTTGATACTGCTTTTTTCTTTTTTCCTCCTTTTTTTAACATTAATATATCAGAATTAATTTACTTATAAATCTTCGTAAGAAATATCCCAAATATAAATTAAAATTATTCTAAGATAACTCACTTTCACTTAATAGCCATAATATTTTAATTGTCTCTATCAACTAAGCTCGGCTTTAATCCTTCTCACACCAGCTGAAGAAGATTCTTCTTTTTTAATTTTAAACTTGCCAAGTTCTGCTGTTGAAGATACATGAGGACCTGCACAAATTTCTTTTGAAAATTCTTGTCCTCTCTCCCCTACAAAATAAACTTTAACTTTTTCTAAATTTTTATATTTATCTGAAAAAACTCCTTCTGCTTCTTGCTTTTTAGCTTGTTCAACTGACATTTCCTGACATCTAACTAGCAGATTTTGTTTTATTTTTTCATTTACTAGATTTTCTATTTCTTGTTTTTCTTCTTGTGTAAGTTTTCTTGGAAAATTAAAATCAAATCGCAGACGTTCAGGTGTTATATTACTTCCTTTTTGATGTATTTCTTCTTTTGTTTTTTTACCTAAAACTTTTCTTAATGCTGCTAAAAGGAGATGTGTGGCTGTATGAAGCTTTTTTGTTTCTTGTCCTTTATCTGCTAAACCAGATTTAAACTTGCCTTTTGTAGCTGTTCGAGAAAGTTGTTGATGTTTCTCTAACTCGTAATTAAAGGCTTTTTCATCTACTTTAATATTTTTTTCTTTTGCAATCTCTTTAGTTAATTCAAGAGGAAAACCATAACTTTGATAAAGAAGAAAAGCATCTTTTCCAGATATCTTCTTATTTTTCAACATTTTTTCAAGTTGCTTTAAACCTTTTTCAAGGGTTTTATCAAATTTTTCCTCTTCTTTTTCAATTTCTTTTTTAATTCTTTCTTTATTTTTTTCCAGATGACGATAATCAGGATATATGTTAAAAACTTCTTTAGCTATTGGCCAGATTAAGTCTGTCCCCACAAATCCAAGTTTTCTAAGATTTATTACAGCTCGTCTAATAAGTCTTCTCAAAACATATCCTTGTTCTGTATTACTAGGAACAATTCCTTCTGCAAGTATAAAACAAGCTGCTTTAATATGGTCAGCTATTATTCTCATTTCTCTTTTATTGTTCTTATAATTTTTTCCTGAAAGATGTTCAATTTCTTTTATCATTGATTGAAAAGTTTCTGTTTCATAAACAGAATTTTTGTTGTTGAGAATAGCAAGAGTTCTCTCTACACCCATTCCTGTATCTACATTTTTCTGAGAAAGTTCTTTATAATCTCCATTTTCCTGTTTATTATATTGCATAAATACATCATTCCATATTTCACAATCATTTACAAACATCTCTGTATCTGGACCACAAGGTCCTGTTTTTCCTGCTGGCTCCCACCAATTTTCTTCTTTTCCAAGAAATTTAATCTCACTATCTGAAATTCCTAGCTTCTTCCAATGTTCTGCTGATTCTTTATCTTTAGGAATTTTATTTTTTCTATCACCTTTAAAACATGTTATAGTTATCTTATTTTTTGAAATTCCTAACCATTTTTTTGATGTTAAAAATTCAAAACTCATTTCAATTGCTTCTTCCTTAAAATAATCTCCTAAACTCCAATTACCTAACATTTCAAAAAATGTAAGATGGAAGTTATCTCCAACTTCATCAATATCAGCAGTTCTAATACATCTCTGCACATTAACTAACCTCTTACCTTGAGGATGTTTCTGTCCAAGTAAATAAGGAACTAAAGGATGCATTCCAGCTGTTGTAAATAATACAGTAGGATCATTTTCAGGAAGCAAGCTAGCATTAGGAATTTCTTTATGTCCTTTAGATTTAAAAAAATCAATATATTTTTCTATTAGTTGTTTTCTTGATTTGATTTTATTTGTCATCTTTATCTTAATGATTTTTTGTTTAAAAATCTATTTCTTAGTCTTTTTCCATAGAAGATTATATTAACCAAAAGTTTTTTAAACTATAGCTTACCATAGTAAGCTATAGAATGGTAACAACTATACAAATTGATAATAAATTAAAAGAAAAGCTAAACAAATTAAAAATTCATCATAGGGAGAGCTATAATGAACTGATTGAAAGACTTATACAAAACTGCTCTCCGAATAAAACAGATAAAGATAATCTAATTGAGACAATAGAGGTTTTATCTGATTCAAAAACAATGAAAAATATAGCAGAATCTTTAGAAAGAATTGAAAAAAGAAATCTAGGAACCTCTATAGAAAAAGTAAGAAAGCAATTAGGAATATAAAATGTATTTTTTAAACTTAGATAAAAATGCAATAGATTTTCTTAAAAAACTAGATAAACAAAAACAAAAAAGAATCCTAAACAAATTAGAACAATTAAAAGACAATCCACAAATTGGAAAACCTCTTACAGGGAATTTAGCAGGAATATGGAGTTTAAGAATCGGAAAATACAGAGCATTATATAGGATATATAAAGAAAAACTAATAATTATTATCTTAACAATAGGGTATAGAAAAAATATTTATAGTTGATTTTGATTTTTACTTAAATTAAGATCTCACTTATCTAATACCTGTTTTTTCCCTTAATCTATTTAACATATCTCTATACTGCTTAGCTGTATCTGCTTGCTGTTGTGAAGTGGAATTAGAACCTTTTGGTAACATTAATGCTCTTCCAATATTTGCAATAACTTTATCTGGATGAAAATATTTAAACAAAACACCAGCATCTCCTCCTTGTACTCCAATTCCTGGTGTAAGAGAAAGTATATCTGGACCAGCATAAAATCTTGCTTTTGCAATTTCTTGTTCTTTTAAATGATTTTTTTCACTTAAAGCTCCTACAACAATTCCATCTAATCCAAATCTTTTAGCATCATGAGCTAACTGGATATATCTTCTAACAAAACCTCTTTCTGAAATCTTTGGAATAAAAATAATATCAGAAGAATCATAATCTGAAAGATCTAAAGGTTCTGCTTCTACTAACTGGTTTTTTACTCTTTCATATTGTGGATTAGTCATTAAACACATTCCTATAATTCCCAAACCCCTATTATGAGCTTGTTCTGCTGCTTCTTGTTCATTTCCTGCAAATGCTGCTAAAGTTATAGCATCTGCTTGTTTGTCTCTTGCATGATAAAGCCCTGCATCATTTGTTGAACCAATATCTGCTTCTTTACTATCTTGAATAACTAAAAGTTCTTGGTCATGAGCATGTCTTATTATTAATCTTATATTTTCCATATCTCCTGAGGTCTCTCTAAAGTCTTTGCTTTCTTGATCCCTATAAAAAGTTGCTTGTTTTAACCAGTATCTTAAATTAAATTTTATAGCTGGACAATAAGGAGCTACAGCATCTATATATCTTAAAGCCCAATCTAATTTCCTCTCATCTTGAGGAAGCCCTTTTTTTCCTCTTCCCATCTCATATTCTGCTGGATCTAATCCAGCACATAAAATGCTTCCTTTTTTATTTACAGCTTTTAACCACTTTTGTTTAAATGTTTTTTCTTGTCTTTCTTCTGCCATTTTATTTTAATTGTAAATTATATTTTTTTCTAACTTCATTATCTAATTCATTCCATTTATCTGTTTGTTGTAAAACTTCTCCATATCTCTTTAAAAATTTTCTTGCTCTATCTAATTTTCCTTTATCTGGATTCCAATTTTCTATTAAAGCTAAAGCTCCCTTTTCCTTTAAATATTGTTCAGACCATTCTTGAGGATTTTTTTGATAAGCTAAAGCTCTTTCTGGATTTGTAGAATGTGTTTTTAAAAAATCTTCATCTATTACAACAAAAGAATGGACATTTACATCTCTCTTTTCCAGAATTTCTTCTCCTCCTTGTAACCTTGTTACAACAGCTACTAAATCATTAACTGTTGCTCCTCTTTGTCTTAACATGGGGATCCATCCTTTTTCTTTCCCATCTTCTTGCCTATAACAGCTACTTCCTTCTGTTATTAAATCAACAATATGGGTTACAAAAGTTTCTGAAAAATCTTCAATATCTTTATTAACTCCGTAATCTGTTTCATAAGATCTAATAACTTCTAATTCTTGATTCTTGTATAATGAGATATGTCCTAATTCTAATTCATTTGCTATTGGTCCTGAAAATAACCAATCTCTTCTTTGTCCGCCTGAAATTGCAGCAAAATATCTTTTTTCTGGAATCAAATTATCTACATAATCAGCAAGAATATCAATAACTTCTTTAAACCTTGGATTTTCTTCTGTCATATTTATAGCATGTTGAACCATCCTATAACTATCATTACTAAACTCTTTCCATATACCTTCGTCTTGAAGTAATTTTTCAGTATTAATATAATAAATTCCTAATTCTCCAGAAGTTAGAATAACTGGCTCCTGTAAATCAAGATAAGCTCCTGTTTCAACAAGTAACTCTGCAATTCTCTCACTCCCTTCAATCTTTTCCATAATACCTTTAAATATAAATTATATTTAAATTTATCGACGATAAATTTATCAAAAATAAGTAGTAAAAATTTATAAACAGATTTATATATTTTAAAAATATCTTATTTAAAAATTGAAAAATGAATCTTGATAAAATACAAATTGGAAATAAAAAAGTAATGCCATTTACAATTCCTTCAGGAATCATTATGACAAATCCTAAATGTGCTACAAGAATTTTAGAAATGAGTCCAGAAATTGGAATCTGGACAACAAAAAGCTATACCTTATATCCAATAGAGGGAAACAGAGAACCAATTCTAACTCAATATTCTCCTGGATGTTTTGGAAATGCTGTTGGTTTAACAAATCCTGGAGCAGAACATGCAAGACAACAAATAAAAGAAGCTAACATTCCAAAAAATAAAGTAATTCTTTCTTCTATTGCAGGAACAACTGAACATGAATTTAAAAAAATAACAAAAACACTAGATGATGTTGTTGATGCTCATGAACTAAATCTTTCTTGCCCTCATATAGATAAAGGAGGAATGACTATTGGAAAATACCCAGAACTTGTATATGGCATTACAAAAGCAGTTTGTGAAGTGACAAAAAAACATATATTTACAAAACTTACTCCAAATACTGATAAAATAGGAGAAATTGCAAAAGCAGCTGTTAAAGCAGGAGCAAGAGGAATAAGCTTAATTAATACTGTTGGTCCTGGTTATTATGAATACAAAGGCCAACCAATTTTAACAAATATCTTAGGAGGAATGTCTGGAAAAGGAATTCTTCCTCTTGGACTAAAATGTGCTAGAGAAGTTAGACAAGCTATTGGACCAGAAATACCTATAATAGGAATGGGGGGGATATCAAAAGCTAAAGATGCTATTTCTTATTTTCAATTTACAAATGCTATTGGAATTGGAAGTTCGTTAGCTGGTTTAACAGATGAAGAAATTAGAGATTATTTCATTGCACTAGTTAAAGATATTAAATACGGACTAGATAGAAGTTCTTTATTTCTAAAAAATGTTAATATGGAATATCAAAAAGTAAAGATTAAAGAAAAAATAGATTGTGCAGATGATTTTAAAATCTTTAAAACAAATAAAAATCTAAATGCTTCTGCAGGCCAGTTTATTTTTGCTTGGCTTCCAGAAACAGGAGAGAAGCCATTTTCTATAATGGATGACAATCCTTTAACTTTAGGAGTTTTAACAAGAGGAGAATTCACAAGAAAATTTAATTCTCTTACACAAGGAGATGATTTTTATATCAGGGGCCCTTATGGACAGGAAGTTAATGTTCCGAAAGCAAGCCACACCATCATAGTTGGTGGAGGATGTGGCATAGCTGGAATAAACTTATTAGCAAAAAAAATTTATAAAAAAACATCTCTCACTACTCTTCTTGGAGCAAAAGATAAAGAACACATCTTTGGAATAGATGAATTTAAAAAACAAGGATGTATTAGAATTGCAACAGAAAATGGCAGTCTTGGTATCAAAGGATTAGTAACAGACTTATTTAAACAAAAACTAGGGGATTTAAAAAAAGGAACATATTTTTTTAACTGTGGTCCAAAAAAAATGATAGATGCTATTTTACCTATTGAATTAAAATTCTCTCCTTCAGAAAGAATCTACTCATCTCTAGACTACATTACAAGTTGCGGAATAGGAATATGTGGGAAATGTACAGATGAAAAAGGTAGAAGAACTTGTATTTATGGCCCTTTTATCCAAGCTAATTAAGAATTTAAATTATTTAATTTAGATTGTATATCTTGAAGCTGAGATTCAATATTTTCCATATGTTTCTTTTCCTGCTCTGTTTTAGTTTTTCTCCCAGTTTTTTTCTTAATTTTTATTTTTTCTTCTCCGACTTTTTTTGGAAACTGCTCTAATATTTTATTAATATCTACTTTTAAACTCTTTAATCCTTGTTTTAATTTTCCTTTTAAAATTAATTCCCTTCTTCTTAATTTTTTATATTTTTTCATACTTTTAAGTAATCTTAGAGAATTCATCTGAGAAGAAAGTACTTGTCTTTTTCCTTGTAAAGATTCTTCAAAATCTAATCTTACATGAAGATTATTTTTATTTTCCATTTTATTCTAGTTTAGAAAAAATATTATTATCAATAGAATCCATCTTAGCTTTAATACTCTCTATTTCTTTTTCCCATTCTTTAAGTTCTTGTTCTTCTTTTTTCTTAACATCTTTTATTTCTTTTAATAAATCTTCTACTTCAGCTACTTGTTCTTTTATTTCCTGAAAACTTTTAACTGCTGATTTAAATTTATCAATTCTTACATAAATTGGTTCAATTTTTTTAGTTGGTTTAGGTACAGAAGAAACATGCATTGGCTTAGTATTTGGAGGAAGAGGAACATTCTGAACTTGTCCTTGATCTGGACTTCTTGATTGAATATAATCTCCTTTTGTTTCTTGATCCCCTATTTCAAAAGTTCTTTTTTCTTTTGGCATACTTTCTTGATAATCAATATCTGAATGAACTTTTTGAGGAGTTGTTATTGCTGATTTAACAGCTTGTTGACTTAAATTATCTCCAGTTTTAGAATTTGGAAAAGATGGTAAATTTTTAGAACCCTGGCTTTTTGAAGACGAAGATTGATTAGGACTTGGTAAATCTGGTAAATCTGGTAAATTAGGAAGTCCAGGCTGTGAATTTAAAGAATTCTCAGAATTTCTATTATCACTCTCTTTTTTCTTAAAAAAACCCATAAAACTTAATTTAAAACTTAATATAAATAAGTTTGCTTAAATTAAAGAGTAGTAACAGAAAAAGCGAAAAATATTTATTTAGGTGATTTTTCACAATTTAATGCAAATCCAACTTCTTGAGAGAGTAGTAGAAGATGTTATAGGAAAATCTGCAACAAAAATAGTAGATATACTAGCAGGTAAAAAAGATGTAAATGAATTCCTAATAGCAAAAAAACTAGGTCTAACTATAAACCAAACCAGGAATATATTATATAAATTTTCAGATTTTGGATTAATAAGCTCTATTAGAAAAAAAGATAATAAAAAAGGATGGTATATCTACTACTGGACTTTGAATATAGAAAAATCCCTAAATTTTTTAGAAGATAAATTAAAAAAAGAACTAAATGAACTGGAAAATAAACTAAAAAGCAGAAAAAATAAAAATTATTATTATTGCGAAATATGTGGATTAGAAGTAAATGAAGAAACTGCCCTAGGCCATAATTTTGTCTGTCCTGAATGTGGAGAAGTTTACAGCTCTCTAGATAACACAAAAATTATCCAGGAAATAGAAAAAAGAATACTTAAACTTAAAGAAGATTTAGAAATAATAAAACAAGAAAAAGAAAAAGTTCAAGAAAAACAAAGGAAAAGAGCAAAAAGACAAGAAAAAAAAGAAAAGAAAAAGAAAGCTGAAAAAAGGAAGAAGAGAAAAACCAAGAAAAAATCTAAAAAGAAAACTAAAAAAAGAAAAAAGAAAAAAAAAAAAAAACAGAAAAAGAAAAAAAGAAAAAGAAAAAAACAAAAAAAAAAAAAAAAAAGAAAACTAAAAAAAGTAAGAAGAAAAAAAATAAAAAACAGAAAAAGAAAACAACTAAGAAAAAATCTAAAAAGAAAAGTAATAAAAAGGCAAAAAAGAAAAAAGCTAAGAAGAAAAAAAATAAAAAACAGAAAAAGAAAACTAAAAAAGGTAAGAAAAAATAATGAAAGATCCAAGAAAATTAAGAAAATATACAAGAAGAAATATTCATTCTTGGACAAATAAATTTTCTAATCTAAGTATAACAACCTGGTTAATTATTATAAATGTCGCATTTTTCATAATAACCTTTCCACTAATAATCATTAATGAAAATCTAGTTGCATATCTAGCTCTTCAACCAACTAATTTTTTTAATGGACAATTTTTATGGACCCTTATTACTAGTATGTTTATGCATGGAGGAATCTTTCATCTGATAGTTAATATGTTTGTATTATTTTCTCTTGGAAGTTTAAGTGAAAAAATTATTGGAAAAAAGAGATATCTTTGGTTTTATATTATATCAGGAATTATTGCAGGGTTAGTCTTTATATTTTTAGCTTATTTTTTTGGAAGCACAAATCCAGAATCAATGGGAGCAAGGCTTTTTGGCTCTCCTTTAAGTTTTGCAGTAGGAGCTTCAGGAGCAATCTTTGCCATAGCAGGATTATTCATGGTACTCACACCTAATTTAAGATTTACAATAATATTTTTCCCATTTTTCTCACTTCCAGCATATATAATGATACCTCTTGTTTTATTTGGAACATGGATAGTTAGTTATTATGCACAATTTGGGATTGGAAATACTGCTCATTTTGGAGGATTTTTAGCAGGAGTAATTTATGGACTTTATCTTAGAAAAAAATATAAAAGAAAAACTAAAATGATATCCAAATATTTTTCACAATAAAATGCCAAAAACAAACAAATCCAAAAAAACAAAAAACAAAGTAAAAAAACAAAAATATCAAAACCTTTTCCATAAACATTATTCTTTAAGCTGGAAATATCTAAAACAATCTAAAAATTACATCTTGCTAATTTTAGTTATATTTTTATTTTCAGCTATTATAGGAGCTTATTATCAACCAGCAGAAGTAACTAATATAGTAAGAGAATTTTTACAAGATTTAATACAACAAACTAAAAATCTTAACACATGGCAATTAATAACCTTTATTTTAAACAATAATCTCCAAACTAGCTTCCTTACTATGATTTTTGGAATTGTATTAGGAATAATTCCCATACTAATTACTTTTTCAAATGGATATATACTTGGATTTGTAATGGAAAAAGCTATAACAGCTCAAGGAACCTCTACAATCCTTCAACTACTGCCTCATGGAATATTTGAAATACCTGCTTTTATAATTGCACTTGCAATAGGAACAAAATTTGGCCTCTTTTTTAAAGCAGGAAAAGGAAAACTTAAAAAAGAATTTTTATACCGTCTTGAAAATTCTTTAAGAATATTCTTATTTATCATCTTACCTTTATTAATAATTGCAGCAATAATAGAAGGAATTTTAATAAGTATAATGAGTTAAAGTTAAAAATACTCTAAACAAGCAAATATCTTTTCTGTTAAATAAATATTTAAAAAGAAATTTATCTGGATATTATGAGTAAGACAAAATTAGAAGATTATTTCTTGGATTGTAAATCAAAAAAACTTAGTCCTCTTAAAATAGCAATGTTTCCACAAGGAGATTGTTTTTATTTTTCTGTTAAAAATAAAAATATAACTGAAATTAAAACTTATTCATTTAAAGATTAGGGTAAAACAAATGAAAAGATATTTGAGATTATAAGAATGTTAATGTCAAAAGGTTATGAAGTTCCTATAGAAGGGTAGGAATAACTTCCCAAATTAAAACCATTCATTTAACCTTTTTTGTTTTCCATAATTTTCAAGAACCTTGCTTCTTTTCCTAAATTCTAAAACAGAAAGTTTCATTCTTTCCTGCATAGATTTAAATGCTTCATTAATAGTAGCAAATCTCTCTGGCTTATTTTTAAATGCTTGTCTTGATGCTTGTCTTAATATTCCTACGCCTAAAGGAGCATCATATTCAGGACGAGCTTCTCTTAAAACAAGACAACAAGCCTGCCTTTTTATTTTTTCTAAATATTCACATAAAGCTAATCTATTAGCATAATAAGCTCCAGTAACTTCATCTGCATATTTTTTTCTTCCATTAAATGATTCATAATCCTTCATAAATAAAACTCTACTTGAAAAAGGATTCCATAAACTTCCAGACATTTTAGCTTCAATAACTTCAAATGAAAACTTATCAGGCAATAATAAAAACTCATAATGATTTCCCAAATAATAACTATTAAACACCTTTATCTCAGAAATTTCCTGATAATACCTTATTTTATCTAATAAAAACTTACTTATAGTATCATCTGTAGCTGTAACTGACCATCTTGTAGGAACTAATCTTCTATTTTTCTTTAATCCTAACATTCCAGCTGATAATATTTTTATTATATTACTAACATTAATATTTGATTGATATAATTCAAGAATAGAATTAACAGATTTATTATCTGTATCATTAACAAGATAATCAACTTTCCTTACTATATGCGGATTTTCTTCAAGACAGGCATGTTTTAATGGAGCAGGATTTCCTATTATAGGATGAGATTTATCTATTTCTAACTTAAGACTTACAGGTTTTTTTAAAAATACTTCTGTTGAAACAGACTTATCTGCAAGACTTATCTCCTGCATAATATTTAGAAATTTTCTATTCTTACTAATTCCTAATTTTCTTGCATCAGAAACTTTAGATTTAAATCTTGAATAAATAAGCTGGCTTCTATAATTAAGAATCTGTGAAATTGATAAGTTTTTTTCATGCCAGATTTCTGGAAGACTCATCTCTTGGGTGTTACCATATTCATTAGGAGATAAAATTCCTGTATTTACATAAGGATAACCTTGCCTTCCTACAAAAATTTCAGGAGGAGAACTTCCTGAAAAATGAGTTTTTTTCTTTGGTAAATAATTTTTTAATTTTCCAAATATCTTACATGGTTTACCACACCATCCTCTTCCTTTACATCTTACACATAATTCAGAATTAAATGTCTGCATTTTCTTGATAAACAATTAAAATAAGATAAAAAAAATAAAAACAAATTTTACTTTATGCTTTACAAATCAAAAGTATTTACTCTTTTAAATCACTAATTCCTAACATTAAAAATAACAATCCTATTAAAAGGATAAACCAGACAACTCCTCCTTTTAAAAACTCTAATGCTGCTGTTCCAAAGTCCCATATTCCTAGTCCTAGAGTATAATACCAAAGTAAAATTCCTCCTATTATCAATATAAGTCCTAACAATACTTCTAACCATTTATTCATTGTAATATTTAAAGAGAATAAATGATTTAAATATGTTTCTATAATCAAGTATATAAATCAAAATAAGCATTAATATCTCTTCTTAAGATTGCATTCCCATCATCTCATTTAAAAGTATTTGTAATATCTTCTAAACTTTATTTTTTAGAAACCTAAACTCTTAAATCTCCTTGCTACCAAATACCTAATTTCTTGATATCTTTTGTAACTTTCAACCTATATGCCCCTCTAAATTTTATATTACTTAAAATAGCACTCTAACTCTCCTGTATCATAGTGCCTGAGTTTATATTCTCCTCTTTTTAATTTTTCTTTTATTTGTTCATATTCATGTATTGCATCCTCATCTGGCAGATTTCCTAGATAAATTCCTGTCTTTAAATAATACCTATCTGGAATATCATCATTATAATTAAAAACTAAATCTAAAGAAATCTCAACTCCTCCACATTCATCTCTAAGTAATTTAACATTTATTTGTTTAGGAGTTAAAGAGATTTTTTCTATTTTTGATAAATCTGCTGGAATCTGAAACTTCTTTGTTCCTTCTATTATTTCTGAAAATATCCTGGACATATTTTAATAGATATCAAAACATTTATAACAATTATTAAGATTAAAAATATATAATCAACCAAATACAAACTTATAAATATCTTATATATTTTTATGAATTTTGAAGATATGTTCAAACCATATTCACCTGAAATTAGAGAAGATTTAGAACAATATTTAAAAGAATGTGAAAAATAGGCAACAGAGAATCTATTTTATGGAACAAAATATTTTTTTGAAATGATATTGGATATTTTGTAAATTCTAATTATCTTTTAGAAAGCAAAGGTTATGGAAAACAAAATATGAGTTTAATAATGGCAAAAAAAGGTATCTACAATCCTAAGAAAGTATTAAAAAATAAAGGATAGTCAATCCCAAAGTTAAATCTTTTACATAAAAAAGATTTTTAAAATTCTAATGATAACTTCAAACAAAATAGAAGTTATCGTTGTATTTATAAACCATCTCTCTATCTCTTTCTATGGCAACAAACAAATATCTCATGATTTCATTAGATGATGAAAAATCCAAAAATATAGCAGAAGTCTTAGGAAATAAAACTTGTAGAAAAATACTTGACTATCTTGCTGAAAATAAAGAAGCAAGTGAATCAGACTTAGCTTCTGAACTTAAATTACCTTTAAACACTATAGAATATAATATTAAAAAACTTTTAAAAGCAGAAATAATACAAAAATCAAAAAATTTCTTCTGGAGCAAGAAATTAAAAAAAATAAATCTCTATAAACTAGCTAAAAAACACATAATAATCTCTCCAAAATCTTCTAAACCAGTATATTCAAAACTAAAATCAATAATTCCTTCTATAATAATCTCAGGAGCTATAACAACAGGCATATACTTATATCAAAAATCACAGATTCCTCTTACTCAAATAGAACAAACAGCTCAAGATACATTAACACGAGCTCCTGAAGCAGCAGGCATATTAGCTAAAGCTTCAAATACAATAAATCTGATAGGATTGCCAATCTGGCTATGGTTTTTAATTGGTTCTTTACTAGCTATAACAATTTTCACAATATTAAATTGGAAAAAATTATAAATTATTGAAAAATGAAAAAACAAGGTAAAAATAAAATAAAAAAAGTTTATAAATATAAAAAACAGGATATTCTTATGAAAAGAGGGATAACTGCTTTAATTCTGGCATTTATAATATTAACAAATATCTCCTTAGTTATAGCAGATGGAGGATATTTTCCATCTCCAGGACATTGGGTAAGACCTGGACAACAAAAAGCTATAATATTTTATGAAGACAACACAGAAACCTTAATAGTTACATCTGATTTTAGAGGAAATGCAGAAGATTTAGTATGGATTATTCCTACTCCAACTCAGCCTAAAATTACAAAAGCAAATGAACAAATATTCTCTAATATAGCAGAACTTGCACACCCACAATATTCTTCTGGTCCAAGAATTGGATTTAGTAGAACTCTTTCAGCTGGAGCAGAAAAATCTTCAATTGTTGTTTTAAGTTCAGAAAAAGTTGATTATTATAATGCTACAGTTGTTATGGCTACAAATTCAAAAGAACTTAGTGAATGGTTTAATGAAAACAACTATGCTTATCCAGAAGAATATGAATATGTCTTAAACCATTATATCAAAAAAGGGTGGAAATTTACAGCAATTAAAATATCTCCCAAAGCACAAACTTCAACAGAAGTAGAACTTGATTTAAGAGAAGGACATCCTACTCCTATTAAATTAACTTTTTTAAGTGAAAAAATAGTATATCCTTTAAAAATTTCTGCAGTAGAATTTAGTCAAGGATTTAAAATATCAACTAATCTAGAACTAAACAAACAAGCAATAGAGCATCTAGAAGACATAGATTATGAAAAACTTGCAAAAGAAGAAACAGCTAAAAAAGTCTTTAATCAGATAATAGCTGACAGATTAGCTGATAAAGAATATTCAGATTCTATAGCAAAAAACTATTCTTTAATTATTCCGAGCTATGAATACTCTTCATTATTAACTCAATATTGCAATTATGAATCTTGTGTAAGAAGCAATCTTGAATCTGATTTTAGAAATTATTTTTCAAGAAATAAAATATATCTAAAATCTAGCCATAGTTATGATCATGTTCCAATATACCTATATGTTATATCAGATGCAAAATATAATGAAGATAATTTTCATATTAGATATGCAAATTGGGTAGATAAAGAAGATATTGAAGATCTAGGAGATGATGAAAATGAAAATCCTTTAATACAACCAAAAGAAAATAAATATTTTTTAACTTATTTATATACTTCATTACAAAAAAGTCAGATGGATGATGACGTTTTTTTAGAAAAAGCAGAGAATAATAGAAAAGTTAATGCAGGACCAAAAACATGGGAAAAATTATTATATGGATTAATAATAGGATTTTTTCTTTTTTTAATCTGGATTTTTACCCCTCTAGGAATAATGTTTATTGCTGGCTCATTAATGATTACATTTACTTCAAATAAAACTGCAAGAATATTTGGATGGATAATGAATATTTTATCTATTGTTTTAACTTTCTTAATAGGATTAATATTTCTTATTATTTTTATTGTTAATAAAGTTATATCTCATTATGCAACTATATCAATTTTAATAACTAAATTATTTATATTAGCTATAACAATAATAATCAGTATTCTTTTATTAAAACATACATCTTCAAGATGATTTTCTCACAAATTTATCCAAGTTCAACAATTAATATCTTATTTCAAGCTTTAATTTATTTTATTCTAATAATAGTTTTTTCCATATTTTCTCCTTTTGGCATGGGTTTTGCAATATTTAGCATAATTAGAGCAAAAGCAAAAAGCAAAACATTAAAAATAATCTCTTTAATTTTCCAGATATTTTTAACTGCATTAACTTTTATAATAGGTCTTGTTATAGCTATTTTATTTTCCCTATATTCTTATGCTTATAGCTATTCAATAATAATTTCAATAACAATAATTTTAGGAAGTTTATTTGTACTTTCTATTGAAACAGCTATAATAATCTGGGAAAGTTTCTGGTTAAAGAAAAATAAATGATAAATATTAATTTAACTTTGTTTTCTATTTTTAACTGAATTTGGGAAAATTATATATACTTGTTATTATTTAGATTTTTAATAGCCCAATTTTTCTAAATATCGGACAGAAAATGGCAAAAAAAACAAATATTGTAGATGTACTAAAACTAGTAGCACCAGGAAATGTTCTAAGAACTGCTATAGATGATATATTAAGAGCAGGAATGGGAGCACTAATAGTTGTAAATAATCCTGAATTAAAAGAAATAATTGAAGGAGGATTTAGGTTTAACTCTAAATTAAGCTCTCAAAAAATAGTTGAACTTGCAAAAATGGATGGAGCAATAATTTTATCTAATGATTTTAAAAAAATACTTTATGCAAATGTTCTATTAACTCCAGATACAAGAATATCTACTTCAGAAACCGGAACAAGACATAAAGCTGCAGAAAGAACAGCTAAACAAACAGGTGCTTTAGTTATTGCTGTTTCTGAAAGAAGAAAAAAAGTTTCAATGTATAGTGGAAAATTAAGATATATCTTACAAAATACAGAAGAATTATTAGGAAAAACAACAGAAACTTTAAGAGTATTAGAAAAACAAAGAGAAATATTTGACCAGCTTTTAGCTAATTTAAATGTTCTTGAAATTTCCGGATTAGTTGTAGTTAGTGATGTTTGTTCTGTTCTCCAAAGAATAGGGATGATAATGAAAACTTCTGGTATAATAAAAAGAGATTTAACTGAATTAGGAAAAGAAGGAATAATTATTAAAATGAGACTAAGAGAATTATTAAAGAATATTGATAAATACAGAGAATTAATATTAAAAGACTATAATATTGATGAAGAAAAAGTAAACATGCTTTCTGGTTTTGGATTTGACGAATTATTAAATATTGACAATATATCCGAAACCTTATTTTCAACTTCTTCTGATGGAAAAATTACTCCAAAAGGCTATAGAATGCTTTATAAAACAAATCTTGAAAAAGAAGATATAGATAAATTAATTAAAAAACTATCTAATTTAAACAATATCTTAAATGCTGATAAAAAAAAGATTAAAAAAACCCTAAGTAATAAAACTGAAAAATTTTTAGAAGATATATCAAATTTAAAAGAACAGGTAATGGTGGGAAAAGATATCTAAATTTTTATAAAAACCAAAAGGTTTTAAATATTTAAATCAATTTTAAAATAATGTTAACTGAAAAACAACTAAAAGAGATTAGGGAACATTTAAAAAAAGCTCAAAATCCTTTATTCTTTTTTGATAATGATGTTGATGGATTAACATCTTTTTTATTATTAAGAAGGCATATAAATAGAGGAAAAGGAGTTGCAATAAAAAGCTTTCCAGAACTAGATCCAAGTTACTCAAGGAAATTGTATGAACTTAAACCTGATTATATTTTTATACTTGATAAACCTAAGGTAGCTGATGGATTTCTAAAAGAAGCAGAACTTCTTAATTTACCAATAGTATGGATTGATCACCATGATGTTCCTCAAACTAAAAATGATAATGTCCATTACTATAATCCTTTTTTTAATGATGGAACAAATGAGCCAGTATCTTACTTGTGCCATAATGTGACAAACAATAAAAAAGATATCTGGCTTTCAATGATGGGATGTATTGGAGATGGTTTCTTTCCTAGTTTTGTTCAAGAATTTAAAAAACAATATCCAGAATTATGGAAACCAAATATTAAATCTGCTTCTGAAGCTTTATATAAATCAGAAATTGGAAAAATAGCAAGAATACTTAATTTTGCATTAAAAGACAGAACAAGTAAAGTAGTAAGAATGATTAAATTTTTATGTCAGATACGCTCTCCGCATGATATATTAGATGAATCAAAAGCAAAACCTATCTTACAACGGTTTAACCAGGTTAATAGAAAATATTCTAAATTAATTGAAAAAGCTAAAAAATTTGCAGCAGGAAAAGTTTTGTTTTTCCAATATGGAGGAGAACTTTCTTTATCTGCAGATATAGCTAATGAGTTATTTTTCATGTATCCAGAAAAATTAATAGTAGTTGTGTATATGAAAGGAGTTAAAGCAAATGTTTCTTTTAGATGGGAAAATAATGTTAAAGAACTAACTCTTAAAGCTATTGAAGGATTAGAAGGAGCTACTGGAGGAGGACATGAACATGCAACAGGAGCAAAAATTTCAGTAGAAGACCTCCCCAAATTAAAAGAAAGAATTGACAAATTAGTTAAAGAACTATAATTAACCCTCATAATATTCTGAAACTTTCTGACAATTAGTTAATCTTTCTCTTAACTTTCTAGAATATGCTGTTTCTATTAGTTTTAGATAACTATTGAACTGTATTCTAATTCAGAAAAAGGAAATGCTCTTTCATCATTTATAAAATCTTCTTTATTTATTTCCCCATTTTATACCTGACTCAAACATTTATTAAATAAAGATAAAATTATTTGTAAATTTTTTAGAACAAACTTAATAAGATTTTGCAACATATGCCATATTATCTGTTGCTTTTCCACAAATAATACATTTAGATTTTTTAGCTTTTTTAATATCGCTTCCAATTAATTCTATTCCTTGCTTCAATTTCATAATTTTATCATAGCATTTTCCATTTTCACACCAATAAATTTTAGCTATTTTATTTTTATCAATAATCCTGTTTATATCTTGTAGCTTTGAAACTGTCCCTATATTTTGTTTTAATTCTTTTTTTGATTTTTCAAAAAGATATTTATGAATTTTGTCAAGATAAGAAATTACTTGTTCCCCTATGTCTTTTTCCCTTATTCTTATTTTTTCTTTTTTATATCTTAAAAATAAAGTAACATTATTTTCTTGCAATTCTTTTTTACCAATTTCTATTCTCAAAGGAATTCCTTTTAATTCAGAATCATAAAATTTGCTTCCTACTGAATCTTCTCTTAAATCTATATCAGTTCTTATCTCTTTATCAGTCAGGATTTTTTTAATTTCTTCTGCTTTTTTTATTACTTTCTTTTTATTATTTTTATCATAAATAGGAACTATCCTAGTTTGAATTGGAGCTATATTTGGACTTAACACTAATCCAGAATCATCTCCATGCTGGGAAATTGCTGCTCCTAAAAATCTTTCCCCATTTCCAGTACATGTCTGCCATACATATTTTTCTTTTTCATCATTATCTTTAAATTTTATATTAAATTTCTTTGCATATGCTTGTCCAAGATTATTTAATGAACCATTTTCTAAAACCTTTCCATTGGGCATTAAAGTATAATATTCAAGAGCTCCTTCTGCTCCTGGAAAACATTCCCAATCTGGTTTTTTAACTATCAATGGGTAAATTGCTATTTTTTCCCATACTATATCATTCATTTTTTTATGAAGCTGTATTTCTTGTTCTGCTTCTTCTTTAGTTGCATGAGCAGTATGAATCTCATACCATGGACCTATTTCTCTGTCCCTTATTAAAGGTCTTGTTTGTTTAGTTTCATATCTATAAGAAAAAACATTTTCATATATCCTAAATGGCAAATCAGAAAGACCTCTAATCCATAAACCAAACATAGGATACATTGCTGGTTCTCCTGTTGGCCTTAATATAAAAACTGTATTATCTTTTTTACCTGCCCAAAACCCTTCTTCTTTAAATCCTTTCCACCAAGAAGCATTTTGAGAAGCATATTTTTCAGGGACAATTAAAGGAAAATACATCTCTTTAATACCATTATTTTTAAATTCCTCATCCCAAAATTTTTTAATTCTTAACATAATATCATATCCATAAGGCATCCATATAAACATACTCTTAACATCATATCTATTATCTATAATTCCAGCTAAATGAAGAACCTGAGACATCCACTCAGGAAAATCAGATTTTTTTGCATTAAGCTGATCAGGAATTTCTTTTATTTTTTCAGTTTGGTTTTTTGTTTTATCCATACTACAATATATTTTAGCTATTTAAAAATCTTAACATATTAAATAGGCCTGGTAGGACTTGAACCCACATATACCGGTTTCTCCAAGAGTTGAACTTGCAACCTTGTTTTTTGTTAAAAATTCAAACAAAGTTACTTGCCGAAGCCGGGTGCTCTATCCAATTGAGCTACAGGCCCAAATTTATTAATGAATACATGTTTAAAAATCTAATTAACAAAAATATCCAAAAAAACTTTAAAAAATAACCTATCGTAAAAAAATACGACTATCAAGTTACTACAAATGGAAATCTTTAAAAAGAATATCAATATGATTAATTTAGGGATAATAATTTATCATATAGACTTACTTCAAATACTGCAGAAAATTTAATACAATCAGGTGTAATTGGAATTTATTGTAAAAATAAACAAGTTTGGGATTCAATTAATGAGTGCGAACCATGTATATTTATCTGTGCTACTAAAAAAGACTTGCCAAAAAGTTATTGTATAAGAATATATGGATATGGACTGATGGCTGGAGGTTCTCACCATATAACCAATATAACTCCTTTAAAAATCTGGGAAAATCTGCCTTTTTATCTAATTTTTGAAGAGCCAGCTTCACACCAAAATTCTTATTGGAATGCTTATAAAATTGCAAAAGAAAAAGGAGATTCTCAAAAAGCAAAAAAAATCAAACAAAAAATAATCCTCCCTAATAAAGAAAAAATCAGAGGATTTGGAATATCTCAATCAAATGCTGATAATGTTGCTAGAAGAATAGCATTAAAAAGAGCACATGATATTGCTAAAAAACAAGAAATTCCAATTCTAGAAGAAATTCTCAACCCTTTCTCCAAAATAGGCCCTAAATAAGATTTTTTACGATAAATTTAAAACATCTCTACCCTATAAATCATTATTAAAAAAAGAGGGAAAAATGAAACTTAAATGGAACTCTTCATTATTTGCTGCAATAGCTACTTTAACAGGAACAATAGTTGGAGCAGGTTTTTTAGGAATTCCTTATGTTGTAGCCCAATCAGGATTATTAATAGGAATAGTTGAAATATTAATAATCGGGATAGTATTATTATTTGTAAAATTATATCTAGGAGAAATATTACTAAGAACAAAAAAAATACATCAACTTCCCGGACTTGCAAAAATATATCTAGGAAAATGGGGATATAGACTTGCGTTTCTTGCAATGTTTTTTGGAGCTTATGCAGCTTTAATTGCATATCTTATTGGTGAAGGGCAAAGTTTTAGTTATCTTTTCACCGGAACTTTAGATTATGCTTTATATTTTGCTATTGGATTCTGGTTATTAATGAGTATTTTCGTTTATCACGGATTAAGAGCTTTAAAAAAAGGAGAATCTTTAGGAATATTATTTGTAAGTTTAATAATCTTATTAATAATAATCTTTTTTTCTCCAAATATAAATCCAAAAAATATATTACATACAGATATCTCTCATATATTTCTTCCTGTAGGAGTAATTTTATTTGCTTTTCTAGGATTTTCAGCAGCTCCAGAAGTTTTAAGAGAAATCAAAGGAAAAGAAAAACTTATGAAAAAAGCAATAATTATCGGAAGTATAATTCCTATTGTTATCTATATATTATTTACTTTTATTGTTGTAGGTTTTGCTGGAACTTCAACTCCTGAAATAGCTACTTTTGCATTAGGAAAAATATTTGTATTTCTAGGAATTATAACAATGTTTACAGCATTTTTTGCATTATCAATGGCATTAAGAGATATGTACCATTATGATTTAGGATACTCTAAAACTTTATCTTGGCTAATCTCTTCTGTTATTCCTTTAATAGCTTTTTTAATTGTATACTCCTTTAATTTAGTTTCTTTTACTGAAATTTTAGGAATAGGTGGAGCAGTTGCAGGAGGCTTGTTAGGAGTATTAATAATGTTAATGGCAAGAAAAGCAAAACAAGTAGGGAAGAGGAAACCAGAATATGAAATAAAACTTCCTCCTTTAGTTACCTTATTAATAATTTTATTTTTTATAGCAGGATTAATTTTTGAATTATTTTTTTAATTTTTCAGCTTCTCAATTAATACTTCTCTCACTACCCTAAAATCAGCTCTTTTATCAGATTCTTTCATAACATCTCCTATTAAAAAATTAAGAGCTTTTTGTTGTCCATTTCTATAATCAGAAACAGCTTTTTGATTTTGCTTCTTACTTAAAACCTTCCCCACAATATTGCTTATTTCTTGTTTATCATTTATTTTAGCAGATTTTTCTGCTTGTTTTTTAGGTGAAAATGATTTTGGTATAAAGTCATTTAAAATCTTTTTTGCTTTTAATTCTGTTATTTTTCCTTTTTTAATAAGTTTTAAAAGCTCTATAAAATGTTCTGGTTTTATATTTATATCCAGATCATCTAAAGATTTTTTATTATAATTCAAAACCCTAAGCAGTTCAATAGTTATCCATGTCAATGCAAAATCTGCAGGAATTTTTTCTATGACTTTTTCAAAAAACTCTACTAATTCAAGATTAGAAGTTAAAATTTCTGCATCTTCTTTATTAATCTCATGTTTTCTAATCAGCTTGTTTAATTTTTGTTCAGGAGTTTCAGGAAGATTATTTTTTATCATTTTAATCTCTTGTTCTTTTATATTTATCATAGGAAGATCTGGTTCTGGTATAAAACGATAATCAGCAGCTGATTCTTTTTCACGCATTTTAATAGTCTTGCCTTGTTCATCTTGCCAAGCTCTTGTTTCTTTATTAATTGGCTTTTCTTTATTCTGTCTCTCAATTTCATAATCTATTGTTCTGACAATAGCAGATATGGAATTTACATTCTTAACTTCAATTCTTTCCCCATGAAGAGAAACATTAACATCTGCTTTAATTCCTGATTCTTTATCAAGAGCTTTAATATAACTAAGTGATAAAAGCAATTTTCTTAACCATTTTTCAACTTCTTCTGATGAAAAAAAATCTGGTTCTGTAACAATTTCTACAAGAGGCATTCCACTCCTATTGTAATCTATACATCCTGTTTCTGGATCCCATTTAGCAGGATCTTCTTCAAGATGGCACTCTCTTATTCTTATTCCAAAAAATTCTCCATCTTGTCCAACTGGAATACTATAACTTCCAGAAATAGTTGTCTGATATCCTTTTGGCAAATCTGGCCAATCATAATGTTTTCTCTGCCATAAAAATTTTTTATTTATCTTACACTTCAACATTAAAGCAATTTGAAGTATTTTTTTTATTGCTTCAGTATTTGGCAACATTGGTTTTGCTCCTGGTTGTGCTGTACAAACCGGACATATATTGACATTTGGAGAAACTTTTTTTAATCCGTGCTCAGCTTTACATCTACAAAATAATTTTTCTTTTGTTAAAACATAACCATGAATTTCAAGACCTATTTTTGGCTTTGGCATGCAAAACTCAAGAAATAATATTTTATAAACTTATTGAACATTTATTAAAATAACATAATCTATTATAACAATTTTTAAATAAACTTATTATTATAAATAAAAATGGTGCTTGGAAATTTAATTAAAAGAATTCTTAAAAGAGAAAAGTATGGTCTGGCAAAAAAATCCCAAAAACTGACAAAATTGTTAGTCATAGGAATTAATCATTATGATATAACAAAACCAGAAAGGCAAATATTAAAAGTAAATCTTCCAGAAAAAACAACCCTCTTAAACTTTTCAAACACAACAGAAGAATATGAATGCTTATGTTTAGTTGGTGTACAAAAAGAAAATGGCAATTATAAAATTGTTGAACAAGAAGAACTTGAGCAAGAAACTACAGAAAAAATACAAGGTTTAGATTGGTTTAGAATTATGAGACCTCAATATGCAATAGCTGAAGATGGTAGGTTGTTTTCAGATATAAATCTCCCAATTTTATCTGATAATTTTTATAGAGAAGCTATTGCCTATCTAAAAAATTATGAAGACAAATCAATTTATTGAACTAATAACTGAGAAATATGAAAAAATCCTGCTTCTCTGCATGCTTCTGCTTTTTTTCTAATTTCTTCTAATGCATAAGAATAACCTCTTTTAGATAAAAGGCTATCTTTCTGACAATGAAAATTAACTCCTATTTCTTGTTTTCCATGTTGAAAA
Organism: Candidatus Woesearchaeota archaeon; assembly: GCA_964389765.1. GTDB lineage: Archaea > Nanobdellota > Nanobdellia > Pacearchaeales > GW2011-AR1 > CAYMES01. The sequence continues at coordinate 10,276 of CAYMES010000005.1, read as the reverse complement.
GAATGGTAAATTCTATGATGTCCTTCTGCTATAAATAATAATTCATGGTCTTCTTGACTTTGCCAGATTTCTGGCAATCCATAAGGGCAATAAATTCCTTTACATATCTCATTTAAAACTTCAGAATACAAATTATAATCTGTTGGTTGCAGATCATCTATGCTCAATACCTTCCTATGTGAATTTGACTCAGACATAGAAAATACTAAAAAATCACTATTTAAAAAGATTTTTATAATGGATTTTATTAAACTTATTATGGGAAATTCAAAATTAGAAGCTCAGCCAGGAGACAAAGTTTCTATTAAAACTAAGGATAAAAAAGAAAAAGGAACTTTATTAAAAAGTCATAATCCAAAAATAATTCTCCTTAAACTTAATTCAGGATATAATATTGGAATTAAAAAACAAGATATTAAAAAAATAAAGGTTATTGAAAAAACAAAAAAAACAAAGCAACCTCCTGAAATAAAACATATAGGGAAAAATAGAATAGATATTATTATGACAGGAGGAACAATCTCCTCAAGATTAGATAATAAGACAGGAGGTGTAAAATCACTTACAAAACCAAAAGATCTAATTAACTTATTTCCTAAACTTGCAGAAATAATAGATATAAGAAAAATTAAAGTTCCTTTTATGAAATTTAGTGAAGATATGCAAGGAAAAGATTGGAAAAAATTAGCAAGAACAGTGCAAGAAAGTTTAAATGATGAAAATTGCCAAGGAGTAATCATAACCCATGGAACAGATTTCCTTCATTATACTGCTTCTGCTTTATCTTTTATGTTACAAAACCTAAATAAGCCGGTTGTTTTAACTTATTCTCAAAGATCAAGTGATAGAGGTAGTTCTGATGCAAAACTTAATCTTGAATGTTCTGCATATGTAGCTCTATCAGATATTGCAGAAGTTGTTTTAGTAGGGCATTCTTCTATAAATGACAATTTCTGCCATATTTTACAAGGAACAAAAGTAAGAAAAATGCATACTTCAAGAAGGGATACTTTTAAACCAATAAATTGCAATCCAATTGGAGAAGTTTATCCAGATGGAAAGATAAATATAAAAAGAAAATATAATAAAAGAAACAACCAAAAACTTAAAACAAATGCTAAATTCTCTGATAAAGTTGCTCTTATTAAATTTTATCCTGGACAAAATCCAGATATAATTAATTATTATGTTGAAAAAAAATATAAAGGAATAATAATAGAAGTTAGTGGATTAGGACATGTATCTCAAAATTTAATTCCTGCAATTAAAAAAGCTATTAAAAAAGGAGTAGTTATTTGTGCAGCTGCTCAAACAATTTTCGGAAGACTTGACCCATATGTATATTCTACAGGAAGAAAATTAACAGATGCAGGCGTTGTATTTCTCGAAGACATGTTACCAGAAACAGCTTATGTAAAATTAGCTTGGTTACTTGGACATAAACAAAAAGGAATTGAAGTTATAAAAAAACAAATGCTTGAAAATAAAGCAGAAGAAATCAATCCTCAATTAGGGGTAGAATTTTTATAAATTATTTTTTACTTTTTATCAAACTTTTTATCTCATCTAAATCTTTTTGCATATCTCTAATTTCATTTTCTGCTTTTCGGTCTACTTTGTAATCATATTCTGCTCTTAACCTATCTTTTTGAGCTTGTCTATTCTGACTCATAAGAATTATAGGAGCTTGCAAAGCTGCTAAACATGATAAACAAAGATTTAAAATAATAAAAGGCCAAGGATCCCATTGATAAATAAATGCAGAAATATTAAGATAAATCCATATACCTATCAAAATAAGCAATAATAAAATAAATGACCAACTACCTGCAAATTTAGTAAGTTTATCAGCTGCTTTTTGTCCCAAACTCCACTTCTTTTCAAATATAGGATGTTTAAATATCTTATATTTCTTAGCTTTTGCCATTGTAATTTCCTCTTTTATATATCAACAACATATCCTGAGTTTAAAAAATTATTGAATCTAACATCATTTAAACAACATAATAAAAAACAACAATATTTATAATTTCTAACTTAGTTTAATAATTAATCTTAGGATAAAATGGAAAATAAAATAGAAAAAGAAATCTTAAAGCTATTCACCCATAATCATAAACTTAAATTCTCAGAAATGCAAAAAAATCTAGAGATTAGGTCAAATAAACTCACTTATCATCTAAAAAATCTTATAAAAAAACAAATTCTAGAAAAACAAAACAACCAATACCAACTTACTCAATCAGCAGAAAATCTAATCCCCTACCTATCAGATAAAAAACCAATCTTGCCAGTCATCCTAATCCACATTGGAAACAAAAATTCATGCTTCCTCTACCAAAGACAAAAACGTCCGTTCAAATCTCTTTTAAGTATGCCTGGAGGAAGAATGATTTTAGGAGAAAATATAAACCAAGCAACATCAAGAATCTTAAACCAAAAATTCAACATCCAAGCTAAACTAAAAACAATCCATTCTATAAGCATAGAACATTTAAAAAAATCAAATCAAAAAGAAATTTCTCAGACAGATATTGTTATATTTGTAACAGCAATAACAAAACAACCTATTCAATTAACTTTAATCAATAAAAATAAAATCATCTCCAGCGATTACAAGCTTTTAACATCTGACTTAGATAAAAAAATAAATATAAAAACCATTTTAACTTCCAAATTTTAAAGAAAAATTAATTAGAAAATCTTAGTTTATCTAACGGGCTTGTGGTCCACTGGTAAGACACAACGCTGGCAGCGTTGGGAACTGGGTTCAATTCCCAGCAAGTCCATGTCTTTATAAAATAAAAAACAATTAATAAAACTTGGACAAATATTAAAAATAACAAAAAAAGTTCAAGACCTGCAATTTATCATAAAACATACTATATATCCTTATGAAATGCAGGATGAAAATTATCTAATAGATATTAGGCAAGTTAATGAAAGAAATTATATACTCTATATAAGATAAATTAACAAAACAAAAAAAGGTTGCGCTCAAGAATTTTTTATGAAAAATCTACAATATTATAATAAAAAATTTAAGAAAAGTTTAACTGCTCCTGAACTTTCAAAATTAATAAAAAGTAAAAGAAGACAGACCACTGGTAAGCTCTTTGAATTTTGGATAGAAAATTAAAATTTCTTTCTGGTACTAACTATTTTTCCTAACTTAAGTATATCTTCACCATTAATTGCTTTCTGAAGTATATTCCCAATATCTTTTATAGGAATTCTAACCTGCTCTGTAGTGTCTCTTAATCTTACTGTCACACCCTTTCCTTTCAAAGAATCTTGATCTACAGTTATGCAATAAGGAGTTCCAATTTCATCTTGTCTTGCATATCTTCTTCCAACACTTCCTCCTTCATCATAAATAACCTTGAAATCTTTACTTAAATCTTCATACACTTGTTGAGCTATTTTTACTAATTTTTTATCTTTTTTAACTATTGGGAAAACAGCTGCTTTGTTTGGAGCAATATCTGAAGGAAATTCAAACATGCTTCCTTCTTTTCCTTTAGTATAAAAAATATCTAATAAAGCCCAGATATTTCTATCAACACCAAAACTCAATTCAAGAACATGAGGTAATACTTTCCTCTTACTTTTTTCATCAAAAACTTGCATATTTTTTCCTGACACTTTTCCATGTCCTTTTAAATCATGGTCTGTCCTATAATGTAATCCTGCAATTTCTTTAAATCCTCCTAATGTTTCTAACATTATTTCAATATCAAAATGTATCTTATTATAAAATGCTCTTTCTTCTTTACTTAGCTCCCTAAACCTAAATTTATCTTTAGGGATTTTTAAAACATCTAGATAAAATTCCTGAATTTTAGATGCATAATAAACATAAAACCTAGGTAATTTTAATTCCTTATTTGCTTTTTCACATGAAATTTCTTTTGCTTGTTTTTCATTTGACAATTTAATTATTAATTTTTTCTTAGCTACTTGCTGCCAGTTTTCATGTTTCTCCATATTATCTGGATTAAAAAATATCTGAAGTTCTGCTTGTGTAAATTCCCTAAGTCTAAAAAACATCTGCCTAGGAGAAATTTCATTTCTATATGCTTTATCTATAATAGCTAATCCAAGAGGTAATTTTTTTCTTGTAGCTTCAAATTCATCTTTAAATGCAAGATAAGCAGCTTGAGCAGTTTCTGGAGATAAATACCCTTTTTCATTATTCAAACCAATAGGAACTGAAAACATCATATTAAATTCTCTAACTTCAGATAATTCCGAGCCACATTTAGGACATCTTAATTCTTTTTCATGAATTAGATTTGTCATCTCCTTTTCTGATAGCTTTTCTGCTCCTTCTACTCCATAATCTTCTAAAAACTGATCAGCTCTAAATCTAAAATGACATTTTTTACATTCTGTTAATGGGTCATTAAAATTTTTTATATGTCCAGAAGCTTGAAAAACAGGTTCTGGAAGAATATTATTACTTTGAATTTCGTGAAAATTATCATCTAAACTTAAGATATGTTTTCTCCATAAATTTTCCCAATTCAATTTAATCTTCTTTCCAAGATGTCCATATGTAAAAAATCCAGCTTTTCCTCCATAAATTCCTGCTGTCTGAAAAAATATCCCTCTTCTACTTGCTATCTTATTAATCTCTTCTAATTTTTCCAATGATTTCTTTTTATTGTCTTCACTTTTTTCTGTTTTTGTTGTTTTTCCCATATGTTTATTCTTATTTTCTAGTTTAAATTTCTTTTCATTTTACAATTCTTAACCAGAAATAAAACTCATCTAACTAATTTCCTTCTAATCTTTTAGAATCAACTTTTATCTTTGAAAGCTCTTCAACTAATTTTTTCTTTTGTTCTTTTCTAGATAATTTTTTCTTATTTTTCTTTGTTTTTTTACTAGGTTTCATATATTATATAAGAAACCTTCATTTATAAATCCTATAGTTTTAGAATAAATAATTTAATCCCTGTCTAAAAAACCATAAACTACTTGTTTAAAAGGTATACTCTTTCCCTGATATCTCCTTTCATCTTCTTCATTAAACTCTCCTCTTTTTCTTTTTGCATCCTCTGTCATTCCTTAAATAAAGATCCATTATATCTATTTAGGTTTTTAACATTTCCTCCTGTAACTCTTCCAAAATATAAGCGCAGGGAGGGATTCGAACCCCCGGATGCTCGCTATCTGCTTAACTAACTTTCTATCCTAATTTCTATTTGTTTTTTGACTCCTAGAACTTTCTTTTTAAGAAAGTTGTAGTCTGCAGGCGAGTGCGTTAAACCACTTCGCCACCTGCGCAACGGGCCTGGTAGGACTTGAACCTACAACCCCTAGCTTTCTTTTTAATCTTTTCAGACTCCCAAATCCTCTTAGGATTTAGATAGAAGGCTAGTGCTCTATCCAATTGAGCTACAGGCCCATCTAAACATTAAAAAAAACCAATATTTAAATTTTAGCAATTAATCTATTTAATCAGAAATAAGAATCTTACTGCTTTTACTTAATAAATTTTCTAATTTTTTTATTCTTACCCTCTAACTAATTCTTTTATAATTATCTGTATCATATATTACTTTTTTGCTCTCTTTAATTTTTCATAAGCTTCATTATCTTTAGAAAAAATATAACTCTTGCTTCTAACAAATAATGTAAAAAAATCTTCATAATCTTCCCCACTTCCTTCTCCTAATTCATCAAAATTTATCTGTCCATATCCTTGTTACAATCTACTGAAACTTTCATATAATCTTTTAATATTTTCTTCAAAATCCTCATCAGATATATTCCCCTATATAAAGAAAAAATGATAATCTCTTATTGTAACAATACAATTCCCAAATCCATAAAAATCATATCTCTTCATTCATTCAAGTTTCCTTTTCAATTCCACAAACTAATAAATATTTTTTTATTTAAAGGAATTATTACAATATAAAAACCATCTAAAGAAATTTATCTTAAAATTCTACTCACTATTTGGTGTAGTTTCTTGTCCTAATTTAATAATCCCGGTATGTTCTTCTATTTTTTCTCTTCTATCTCTAATTATCTTCCTTATAATAAAAAAACTGAAAACACCTGCAACTAAAATTAACAATCCTATAGAAATATATGTCTTTCCACTACTTGAGCTTAAAAATCCTGCAAATCCAGTAACTCCTTGACCAGCAATAACAATTGCTTTTTTATCATTTAAAGAAACTCCTTCAGAAACTCCTGACAAAACAAATTCATATTCTCCAATTATATCTGCAGAAATAGATAAACTAGAAGAAATTTCTTTTTCTTGTCCTGGTTTTAAACTTATTATTTCATTTTTTTCATTTATCTTATTTCCTTCATAATCTATAATAGCATAATTAACTCTAATATCTCTTTTATTATTTGAAATTTCTTTAAGAATATAAGAAAAAATAATCTCATCTTTTTTTATTTCTTTAATTTCTTTTAATGAAATTTGAAAATTATTTTTAATAACTCCTACTTCTAAATTAATATCTGTTTCTCCATCTTGACATTTTAAAATAAGAGGCAAGGAATAATCTCCTATTTTTACATCTTTTGGAACACTTAATGTGAAAATAAATTCTGCTTTTTCATTTGCATTTAAATCTTTTTCATCATCTGAAAATATCCATTTAGAATAATTTTCTCCTGCTAATAACTTACAATTATTCTGCATTAATTTTCCAGTATTTCTAATTTCTAAACTTAATGTTTTTGTTTCTCCAGGTCTTGAAACAACTCCTTGTGATCCAATAAAAGACATAGAAAATTCAGATTCATTTATAGCTGTAGGATCAGGAAGAGAAATACTTCCTCCACCTCCGCCACTACTTGAAGAACTACTTCCACTACTTCCCCCATTTGAAGAAGTATCTATACTAAATTCGCTGCTTGTAGAATTTTTATTTCCAGCAGAATCATTTACATATAAGTTAAGGATATAATCTCCATCCACAGAAACACCAAATTCAGTATTTGAACAATTGTCTATTGAAGTGTTGGCTTTAACCTCTCCTCCTGTTGCCCATTCTAAATTATATAAACAACTAATAGGAGAAGAATCAGAAACAGAAAAATCTAAAGCAATATTTGAACGAGAAGATTTAGTTCCTGATGGCTCACTTATTGTCAAATCTGGATTTATTGTATCTATATAAAATGTTTTATTTCCATTAAAAGCAGAATTACCTTGCGTATCATTACATCTTATGTTCCATCTGTAAGTTCCATCTACAATAATTAAAGAAAAATTATTTTCAACATTATTTGTAGGGCTTGTATCTATTTGATTTAAACTAAATCCATTAGAAAAATCTCCCCACAATTCACAGCTGTCTAAATCTATATCTTCTGGCACATATCTAAATGTTATATTATGATAATCTAAATAAACATTATAAGGAGAATTAATTATTATTGTAGGAGAACCTATCTCAACAGAAAATCTGGCAGAACTCTCTACTTGTTCTCCATGTGTATCATTTGCATAAATTGTTAGATTATAATTTCCATTAGATGAAACATTAAAACTTGTGTTTTGACATGAATCCAGTATAATATCACTACCTTGATTAATATTATACCAACAACTATCCAAATTATCATCTTGGTCAGAAACTGAATATTCAAGTGGAAGAGATTCGTTATATCCATATGTTGTTCCATCTTGAGGTTTTACAAGATTTAAGCTTGGAACTGTATTTAATATTATATAGTCTATAGAAACAGATTCTAATAAAGGAGAAAAAGCAGAATTATCAGTTAAAAAATCAAATCTATATTGGAAATATCTATTATCATTAATAATTCCTAATAAGCTTTGTGGAGAATTATCACTTATATCTTGCCATGTCTCTCCATCACAACCAGCATCATCACAAGAACGAGCAGATAAATTTAATTTTACAGCTCCTTTTTTATAAATTTCTTTAATCTCTAATTCTGATAAACTTCTGTTCCACATTGCAATCTCATCTATTTCCCCATTAAAAAATCTTCCTTCTCCTGAACCATCTGAATTTCTGCTTCCAATTCTAGAATTATCTATACCTGAAATATCTGTAAACATCCCGTCATTATTCCCAATTCCTACAGTTAATGTTTTCTGTTCTCCGTCAAGATAAAGGTTATAATTAGAATCTGCTGTTAATACAATATTATGCCAATCTCCATCAAATAATTCTGCTCTATCAGAAGTTGTATAACCCACCCTATTTTCTGTTCCAGAAACACTATTTGTAATTATTGTTATAAGTTCATTATCTAAAAAACCAGTAGATCCGTCTCCTACTGCCAAAGAGAATAAAGCTTCACCATTATCATCTCCAAAAGAAATTATTATTTCATAATCATCATTAGTTGTTTTTATCCAAGCAGAAATAGTTCCATCTTGTGAATGCAAACTATCATTATTACCCATATCAAAATAATCATCTCCATCAAATTCTATCGAATAATTTAATTTTCCATCTTGTCGAAATGCAGGATTCCCAGAAGCAGTTCCATCATTATTAATTCCAGATGTATCTTCTACTTTACCTACCCATCTATCTTCATTCATATTCCAGACAGAAACTAATCCTTCCTCGCTGCCAGCATGTTCATATCCATTTCCAGAATCATATAAAGAAGAAATTTCACTTTCATTCAAAACCCCACTATATATAGATAGTTCATCTATTTTTCCATCTAAAGCATGAAGATTCCCTCTATTTCCAATAATCAGATCATTATTTGAACTCCCTACTTGTCTACTTATTGTATTATGAGTATCTAAATTTCCATTAATATAAAGTTTGACTTCTTTTTCTGCTGTTCTATTATATGTTGCTACAACATGAACCCACTCTCCTATAGGAACATCAGAAGAAGAACCTACAGCACCATAATTATTTGAAGTAAAAGCTAAAAATCCTAATTTTCCATTATTTGCAACATAAAACCAATAACCATTCTGGTTATCTCCACATCTATCTGCTATAGAATGATGAAAACCATGACTGGGTTCTTTTACATCTAAATTTATCCATGCAGAAATTGTTATTTCTTGAGTTAAATCTAAACTATTATCATTTCCTGCATTTACATAATCTCCATTTCCATCAAAACTTCCAGCATTATTCAACTTTCCATCTGTAGAAATAGCAGCATCCCCTACTGGAAAACCATCATTATCTCCTGCTGAATCTTGAACAGGATTATCTCCTACTGACTCATCATTCATATGAAAAAGCAATGAATTTCCAGACATTAAACTTCCTTGCCCATTATCCTGCAATTCTTGAGTATAATATTCATCTTTCCATGTTATATTATTCCAACTTGCACCAACTGAACTCCCACAATCAAATACCTTACTTGTATAATTCCCTTTTGTCCCAGAAGATAAAACAACAGCACTTCCATTCCATTCTGTATTTGTATATGTACCATTATCAAAATCCCCTCCTGAAACTGAAGGTTGTTCAAATACTGCAAAACCTGTAAGACCAGGATTTCTTAAAATAAATGCCATTAACAAAACTAAGATAAATGCTATACCTATAATTAGATAACCTTCCATATTCCTCTTTTGCATAACTAACTTAATGAAATCATATTTTTAAATATTACTTAACTTGAATAAACATATTAAAAATTCAAAATTAATTAAGGAGTTTTCCATAAAATAGCTATTTTATCTATATTTCCTAAAGCTATTGTAATAGCTGTTCCTAAAAATAAAAGAATAATTATGATTGTGATTATTTTTTTCCATATATCTTTCATAATCTACCTAATAAAAGAGATTATAAAAAATTAACTATAATTCCTGAATTCTATATTAATCATATCTATAAATAATAAGGTCTCTTTAATTCTAAAATATAACACCTAATAAACGTGAACTACCATTACCTAAATCTAAGATTTTAGGATATGGACTTCTTGGAAATTATATTAAAATTAATCAAATAAATTATAACTTTAACAATTTAAAATAATTATTGAAAAATTAAATCTACCAAATTAATGATTGCAAAATTTATTTAAACTAACTTTTCTATTTTTAACTATGAAAATTCCAATATATTTTCTTGGCACAAGTCAAGCAATACCTACTGCAAAAAGAAACCATACAGCTGTGCTTCTAAAATATAAACAAGAAAATATTCTTATTGATTGTGGAGAAGGTACTCAAAGACAATTTAGAAAAGCAAAAATAAATCCTTGTAAATTAACTCGCATTTTAATAACTCATTGGCATGGAGACCATATCCTTGGTTTGCCTGGCTTG
>CAYMES010000004.1:41838-45829 GCA_964389765.1 Candidatus Woesearchaeota archaeon | reverse complement strand
AAATCACTATATTCTTCATGATGTTTATAAAATTCTATATCTTTTTTCATGACATTTTTAATACTTTTTTGATGGTCTTTTTTATTCCTAGTTATCAATATAATTTTAATATCTCCTAGTTCTCTTTTAATTACTTTAGAAGCAGAGATATCCCAAGCAGAAAAAATTGAAAAATCCATTACTATTTTTTTATTTGTTTTAAAAAATTTATAATACCAAGACATAGATAAAAAATTCCTTGGATTTGGAATATCTGGAGAACCAAAAAAGACATTGTCTTTATTAAAATAATTTATTTCTTTTATTTTAGGAATAAAAATATCTGGATGCTGTATCAGAATCTGGAACAAATAACGGGTTCCGCATCTTGGAAATCCTGCAACTAATACGTTTGGTTTTTTATATTTCATAATTTTTCTCCCCTTGCTTTTAAATTTGCTGTAACAGTCAAAGATATGAATTTATAAAAAGACTTTACAATAGTAATATAAATATGCCTTTTTAGATATTGAAATAACGACATCTTGTATTCTTTTGTTTCATGTTTTGGCATATTTAAATTAAAGTCATACTTTTTAATTTTTAAAAATTTCATCAAAGTATCTAATTCTTTTTTTGGATTTTTAATTAAATCTTTTAAATTGATTATATTTATATGGGAAAAATATCTTTCGTAATTTTTAACATGATAATTAAAGTTAGAATATTTTTCCAAATCTTCTAGAGGCATTTTTTCTTTTTTTAAAAAATTCTTTAATGAATTTTTAAATTCTTTTTTATCCCTAGTAATGAATATTATTTTAATATCTCCTAGTTCTTTTTTAATCCTTTCAGCAGATGTTATATCATAAGCAGACATTATTGAGAAATCTATAGCTATTTTTTTATTTGTTTTAAAAAAACTATAATACCATTTCCTAGATTTAAAATATCTAGGATTTAGAATTTCTGGTTCCCCCAAAAAGAAATTATCTTTATTAAAATAATTTATTTCTTTTATTTTAGGAATATAAATATCTGGATGTTGTTTTAACAAATGATAGAGAAATGTTGAACCAGATTTTGGAAATCCTGCAACTAGAACATTTGGTTTTTTATTTTTTGACATTTTAACATATCTTTTCAAGCAGAGATTAATTTTTAAATATTGCCCTACCAGCATAAAATAAATCAGATAATTTCTATTACAATAATATTTAAAATATGCTTTTAGTAGGTTAATACATGGAAAAAACAAATAAAAAATTGAAAATAGCACATATAAATATGTTTTATCTCCCCACTTTCGGAGGAGTAGAGCAAGTAATATATGAATTAGCACAAAGGCAAGTAAAACAAGGACATGAAGTTCATGTTTTTTGTTGCGATTCTGATAAAAATAAAAGACTGGAGAAAAAAGAAGAGATTATTGAAAGGATACATGTACATAGATTTCCTTATTGGTTTCGTTTATCTTTAAATACTTTTATATGGCCTTCTTTACTTTGGAATTTTCAAAAAAGACATGGAGGAAAAAATTTTGATATAATCCATAGCCATGTTTCAGGACATGATTATATATTATTTGTAGGATTATTATCTAAAAAATTAAAAATGAAACATATCCACACTACTCATTGTCCATGGACAGGAACAGAATTCAGGCCATTTATACTTAGACCATTTTTGTTCCTTAATAATTTGATTTTCAACAAATTATCTTTTAAATTTATAGATAAAGTAATATCTATAACTCCTTGGGAGCTTAAAACTCTTGAAAGATACACAGATAAAGAAAAGATAAAAATAATTCACAATGGTATGGATAATATTCTCTATAAAAAAATAAAGAACAACGAATTTAAGAAAATACATAATATCGGGGAAAAGTATCTTGTTCTGTTTTTTGGAAGATTAAATCCTACTAAAGGTCCAGAAAAACTGGCAAAAGCAGCAGTAAATTTAACAAAATCAGGAAAAGCAAAAGATATAGCTTTTTTATGGGTAGGTCCAGATGAAGGAAAAGCAAAGGAAGTTAAAGAAATAATTAAACCTTATAAAAATATGAAATATCTTGGCCCAATTCGCGGAAAAAAGCAAATAGCAGAGATGTATCAAGCAGCAGACCTTTATGTTTTACCTTCATATAGGGAAGGTCTTCCTTTAACTTTATTTGAAGCAATGGCATCTGGATTACCAATAGTTGCAAGTCCAGTAAATGGAATTCCTTATGAAATGTCTAGCCCAAAAAACGGATTTCTTGTTAATTATGGGGACATTAAAGGATTACAAGATAAAATTTTAAAATTATTAAATAACAATAAGTTAAGAAAAGAAATCTCTAAAAATAATAAAAAAAAGGCTGAAAATTATGACTGGGATAAAATTTATAAAAGATATATGAAAGAATATAAAAAGTTAATAAACAAAATTAATAAAAAATGAAAATATCTTTAATTTCAACTTCAACTTTTCCTTCTGACCAAGGAATTAGAACAATATCCTCTGTTTTAAAAAAAGCAGGACATGATGTTAAATTAATTTTTATGACTTTAAGCGAGAATTATTCTAAAAATTATACAAAATTAGAACTTTTACAATTGTCAAAGATAGTAAAAGATAGTAAACTTATTGGAATAAGTTCTTATGCTTCAACAGCAAGAAGAGCATATCAAATATCAAATTTTTTAAAAAATAAGTTTGAAATTCCAATAATTCATGGAGGAGTTCATGCTACAATATCTCCTGAAAAAGCAATAAAACATTCAGATATGGTTTGTGTTGGAGAAGGAGAAGGAGCTATTGTTGAATTAGCCAATTCAATAGAAAATAATGGTTCAGTAGATAAAATAAAAAATCTATGGATAAATAAAAACACAGAATCAGGGAAAAAAACAATTAAAAATCCTGTAAGAAACCTTATTGATAATTTGGATGAATTGTCTTTTCCTGATTTTGAAATATCTACCCACCATATACTTGAAAAAGGAAATATTAGAAAATTTAAAGAAGAAGATTTGGCTGGACAAATCTTTTTTTTAACAGGAAGAGGGTGTCCATATGGATGCTATTATTGTAGCAACAGCCATTTTAATGAATTATATAAGGGGAAAAGAAAAAAAATCTTAAGATGGCATTCTCCTGAATACATAATAAAAGGAATAATTTATATGAAAAAAAAGTTTCCTTCTTTAGGATATTTTGATATAAGAGATGATACTTTTTCCCTACGTCCTTTAAAGGATATTAAGAAATTCTGCAATCTTTACAAAAAAAAGATAAATATGAGGTTTAAGTGTTTAGCAGATCCAAAAACAATTTCTGATGAAAAAATAAAATTATTAGTAGATGCAGGATGTACTGACATCATTGTAGGAATACAAGGAAGTGAAAGAACCAATCTTGAAATATATCATAGAAACCAGACAGATAAGGATGTTCTAAATGCAGGAAAAATCCTTAATAAATATAAGAATAAATTAGCAGTAATGTATGATGTAATAACTTGCAATCCTTATGAAAAACCTAAGGATATATTAAGCCTTATAAGACTTCTTCAAAAAATTCCCAAACCATATTATCTATCTGTGAATAATCTGGTGTTTTTTCCAGGTTCAAAACTCTACCAAAGAGCAATAAATGACAAAACTATAAGGAATGAAAAAGATTCTGCTTCTCAATTAAATTATTGGGACAGAAGCAAACACATTCTTTTAAAAAATAAAAATATTTATCTAAACTTAATATTCAATTTAATGAGAGGTCCAGCAACAGAAAAAAGATTTGGGATAATGCCTAATTTTGTTTTAAACTGGCTTTTAAAAGAAAAAAGAATAAAAAAATATACAAAAAATCAATTTCTTCCATCTCTTGCTACAAGAGTCCTATATGTGTTTGATTTAATTAGAGAAAGAATACTCAAACCAACTTATCGTTCAATGCCTGTTTCATTTAAAATATGGTACGATAAAATAAGGTATCATGTATAAGGGAAGAATCCCTTATCAACCCT
>CAYMES010000004.1:0-41738 GCA_964389765.1 Candidatus Woesearchaeota archaeon | reverse complement strand
CCAAAATCAGGAACATGAGGAAGAATCCCTTATCAACCCTCCAAAATCAGGAACATGAGGAAGAATCCCTTATCAACCCTCCAAAATCAGGAACAATTATTTTAGATATAAAGAATTATCTTTTATTTCTGAAAATTTAAATCCTTTTTTTCTGGCAAGACATCCAGCACATTTTCCACAATGTAAAGGTATTTTTTTACTTTTACCTTTTCTTTTGATGTTTTTAAAACCTTTTCCAATATAACAACTATATGTATCTAAAAAATTTACTCCTAATTTCCTTCCAATTTCAATAATATCTTCTTTATCTTTTTTTATAAAAGGAGCTTTTATCTTGTATTCTCCTTTTTGAACAGCTTTTTTTGCTAGTTCATTTATTTTTTTAATAAATTCAGGGGTTGTATCATTAAAACTTAAATCTCCTTCATATTTAATTCCAACATATATATCAGATTTTTTATTTTTTGATAGGAATTCAGATTCTGCATGTGCTAAAGCAGAGAGTATAAAAATTGAATTGCGACAAGGAACATACCAATTTATTATTTCTTCTTTTCCACCTTTTCCTTTATTAATTAAAGAAGTGCTAATATCACCCAACCATTTCAGTTTTATAATTTTTAATTTTGCTTTTAGTTGTTTTGCTAATTTCCTTAAACAAAATAACTCTTCTTTCAAACATTGTTGTCCATAATTAAAAAACAATATTTTTACATCTTTGCCTAATTTTTTCTTTATATAATGGGCAGTTACAAAACTATCTAGTCCTCCTGATGCAAGTAAAATTGCCTGATTATCTTTTTTTTCCATTGTGCAAAACCTTATTTAACTCAAGTATAAAAAAGTTTATATATGTTTTTAAACCTTTGAAAACATAAGATGGCAACAAAGAAATATTCTGATTTAAAGAAAGGAGACAAGATAATTTTATTTGGAGAAGATTTCACAGTCAGGAACATAGAATTATCTAAAAAAGGAGTTAAACAAGGAAGAAGAAAGTGCAGAGTTGAAGCAGAAAATGAAAAAACAGGTGAGAAGAAAATTATAATAAGGCTCGCAAAAGAACCTGTTCAAGTAAAATAGCTATAAAATGTTAAATATCATAATAACTTCTTATAAAGAACCAAAATCTTCAATTAAAGCAATTAAAGCTTTTCTTAACCAGAAAATAAAAATAAAATATAAAATAACAATTGTTGATCCATTCCCAGAAATAAAAAACAATCTTAAAAAACAATTCCAAAAAGAATTTAAATCAGGAAAAATAGATTTTTTTCTTGATCCTGGAGAAGGAAAAAGTTATGCATTAAATGTTTTATTAGAAAAAATATATTCAAAAAATAAAAATGATATAATTATTCTTACAGATGGAGATGTTTATGTATCTAAGAATTCTGTTAATGAAATTTTAAATGCATTTAAAAATCTAAAAGTAGGATGTGTAACAGGGAAACCAGTTTCTCTTAACAATAAGAATAGTTTATTTGGTTTTTGGAGCCATTTATTATTTAAAGGAATAGATAATGCTAGGAAAAAATTATCTGAACAAGAAAATTTTTTTGAGTGTTCTGGTTATTTGTTTGCTATTCGTAATGGCGTTTTACAAGGTTTCCCTTTAGAAACTTCAGAAGACTCTATAATTCCTTATCTTTTTTGGAAAAAAGGATATAAAATTAAATATGCTCAAAAAGCAAAAGTATATGTAAAAAATCCAGAAAATTGGAAAGATTGGAAAATTCAAAAAATCAGGAACATAAAAGGGCATGAAAACCTTAATAAGATTGTTAAAAATATACCTAGAACAAAGTCTTTTTTAAATGAAATTAAACAAGGAACTTTTTTTGCATTATCTTATCCTAAGAACATCAAAGAAATTTACTGGACTTTTCTCTTGTTTTTAGCAAGACTTTATATTTATCTAGCTGCTTTTTATGATTTGAAATTTAAAAAAAGAAGCTATGAAGACGGATGGAGAATTCAGGAAACAAAATCTACAAGGCTTTTCGATTAATCTAATTGAGATTCTTTGACATTCCCCAAAATATTGGATAATTTTTAAATTACTTATATCATAATTGAAAATTAAATTGCTGTTATTAATGGAAAGGTTATGAAGTTTATATAATTTTAAGACAATCTTTTTAATCCTTTTTATATTTACCTAGTTCTTTTTCTAATTTATCTAATGAATTTAAAATTTTTACTCTTCCAGCAATTACTGCAGAAATATCCCCTATACTTTCATCAAAACTCCTATCTGTTTTCAAACCTATAACTTTTTTTCCAATTGCTTCAGCATAACCCATTTCCCATGCTGTTCCTGCTCCCACACAAATCCCATTTAATACCCCTATAAGAATATCACATTTATGAATTTCTTTGACATCTGTTTCAGATATTTTTTTTAAATCTTTTTTATTTTTATAAAGACCACAATCTCTATGGGGGAGAAAAGTTCTAATACATTTATTCTTACATATTTTATCTATTTTTTCTAAAATTTTTCTTTCTTCTTTATTACTTAAGGGCCCTGCAATGTATATTTTCATTATAGAATATGTTTTATTGGTATTTTAAAATTTTCCATAAATTTTTAAATGTTCTATTCTTAAAATTTTTAGCTAAGGGTTTATAAAGATGGCTAAATGGAACATAAACTGCAGGTTTTTTAATGATGAGCATGCTTGCGAAACTTTAGTTAGTGAAAACTATGATAGTTGTGAACAATGCAAATTTTCTGTTCCTTTTTCCAAAAAGATTTTAATCATAAAACTAGGAGCTATGGGGGATGTTTTAAGAACAACTCCTATTTTAAGAGCAATTAAAGAAAAATACCCTGAAAGCAAGGTATATTGGATGGTTGAAAATTTATATGGAGGAGGAAAAGAACTTTTAAAAGAAAATCCTTATATAGACAAGATTTTAACCTATGATCTAAAAAATATTTTAAGAATTCAACAAGAAAAATTTGATATTGTTTTTTCTTTAGAAATAACAACTCCAGGAACTTTAATTGCTAATCTTATAGATACAGATGAAAAATATGGATATTATTTTGAGCAAGGAGGAACTTTTTGTTTTAATAAACAAGCAGAAGAATATCTAGAAACAGCTTTTTTACAAAATAAAAAACTAACCAATAAAAAAACCTATCAAGAATTAATTTTTCAAGCTTGCGAGATTCCATATAATCGAAAAGAAATAATTTTTGAACTGAGTGAAAAAGATAAAAATTATAAAAAACAATTTAAAAAACAAAATAATATCTCTGATAAAGACGAAGTCCTTGGAATAAATTTTGGTTCTGGAAAAAGATGGCTTTCTAAATCTTGGTCTGAAGGCAATGTTAAAGAGCTTATAAAAGATTTAAAAGACAAATATAAAATAATTGTTCTAGGAGGTCCAGAAGAAAAACAAAAAATACAAATTATTAAAAAAGAACTTAAAGATAATAATATAGATATTTTATCTAATAATCCAGATAATTCATTAGGAGAATTTGCAGCAGTTTTAGATTTATGTGATAAAGTAATAACTACAGATTCTTTAGCTTTACATTTATCAATTGCTTTAAAAAAACCCACAGTTGCTTTATTTTTTTGTACCCCTCCTTGGGAAATAGAAGGTTATGGAAGAGTTTTTAAAATTCAATCCTCATTTTTAAAAGAAAATTTTTTTTCAACACAATATTCAGAAAAACTTGCAAATAGCATTTCAACAGAACAAGTTTTAAAAGCTATAAATTCTTTAGAAAAAAATGAATAATTTAAAAGAGGAAAAAAAACCTGTACAAAAACAAGAAATAAAAACAAAACAAAAAAATAATTTACAAAAAAAAGTTTCTAATTGGTTAAAAGACCCACATAATAAAATATTTTTAGGAATTTTAATATTAGGTTTTATTATAAGATTATATTATTTCTTTTTAACAAAGAGCCAGCCATTATGGTGGGATGAAGCAGATTATATGGCTTATGCAAAAAATCTAGCTGGAATGGGACATTGGGTTGTTGAATTACAGCATATGACTTTTCTCTCTTATATTGCTGCTGCTTTTTTTAAAATAGGTTTAACAGAAGAAGTTATCAAATTTATTATAGAATTTATACCTTCTGTAGCATTGATTTTTTTAACTTATAAAATCTCAATACTTGCATATAATGATAAAAAAATAGCTTTAATCTCCTCATTTTTAATGGCAACTTTTTGGGCAATCCTTTTTAATAGTATGAGATTCCATCTGGGTGTACCTGCTTTGCTTTTTGGTTTTCTTGCTATATATATTTTTTTCCAAGGATATGAAAAAAAACAAAAAATATTTGGAAAGTTAGACTCTAAATGGGCTATTCCTCTTGTTGTTTTCTTTGTTGCTCTTACATACTCAATAAGAAGAGCCTATTTTTTGTTCGGATTTTTCTTTTTATTTTATATGCTATTCGCTAAGAAATTTAAAGACTTAATCAAAGACAAATATAATTGGATAGGAGTTGCTGTTGCAGGAATATTAATTTTTATAACTGAAACTTTTTTATATGTTTCATTACGTGATGGGCAAGGAGTAGAAGCATATATACACCCTTCTAGACCAATTGCATTTCAACCATTAGGAGTATTTTCTTCTTTTTTTAGTAATTTGAGCATTCCATGGTTAAACATACTTTTTTATCTTTTTTTACTTGGACTATCCATAGTTATATTAAATATTATATTTTCTTTAGGACATATTAGAAGATCCAAGAAAATAGATAAAAAATCAGATTTATTTTTTCTTATTTCAATTATAATTACTTTATCTTTTTTTGTTTTTGTTATGAGGACTCCCAGTGTTGGAGAGCCTAGATGGTATTTTCCTCTATTGTTGGCAACATTTGTATGTATTTCAAGAGGAACTTTAATCTTATCAGATTATTTGAAAAAATATCATAAAGATATGGCAGTAATTTTCATTGTTCTACTTATAGGATATGGAGGATATTATCAACTACAACATTCAGATATGATTATAAAAAACAAAATTAATACTTATGAAGGGACAAGAGAAGCAGGTTTATTTTTAAAAGAATATGCCCAAAAAGACGAGATTATTATTGTTAAACCAGTAACACAGATTGCTTATTATTCTGAAAGAAAATCTATACAACCAGAAGATTTTGTAGACTGGGAAGGGAAAGGTGCAGAAGTTCCTCTTGAACTTTTTTTAGAAAAATTACAAACAACTCCAGAAGCAAGATATGTTGTTGTTTCCTTTTCACAACCAAATCATCCTTATTGGATGCAGAAAATAAATTATGCAAGAAATCAACAAGGACAAACTGTTATGGCTCAATGGCAGATACCTTTTATGAATACAACTATAGATTTTAGAGCAGGAAAACAAGATATTAAAAAAGAGATATCTTATGAAAATTATGGAATTAAATTTGAACTTCTGACAATAAAAGGACAAGATGTTTTTATTTATAAAATTCAAAGAACAAAATTATAGAAATAAATACATACTAATCCTTTAAATTTAAAAAATACTCAAAACTAGTTTTATTATTGCTAATAAATTAAATTTAAAAAATTCAACAATCTAAATTAACAAAATTAGTTTCAGATTCAATTACATTTTCTTCAAATTAATAATCTAAGAATAATAAAATCTGATATATTTTTCCCGTACATTCTTCAATATTATTGATAAATAATCTGAGATTATAAAAATTTACAAATAAAATATTAATCCCATCTTCTTTTTGACAATCTTCCTATTAAAGGCATTTTGGAAAAAATATACATCTTATCTGCAATAAAAGTTTCATCTATAAAACAATCTTTACAAAATCCAAATCTTTTTTCAGCTAATTCTTTTCTGAATCTCTTAATTTTTTCCCCATTCCAAACATTCATAAATCCATCTTTAAGAACATTTCCAAAAACAATTTCATTATCACAAACATAACAACAAGGAATAAGGTACCCATCCCAGGTTATGGAAGGATAATACCAAGGATAAAAACAAACTTTCCTTCTATTTTTTTTAGGATTATTCCATCCATAATTCAAGAAATCAATAACATGTTCTATATTAAGGGAAACTCTTGTATCAAGATTTTTTAATTCTTTTTTTGTTTTTTCAATTATTTTCTCATCTATTTTTCTTTCTTTTTTATTTTTATTACTTCCAAGAGGAAGAGCAATATCTCCATTTATAGAATCTACTCCTAAAGAATCAATATATTTGATAAATTTAACAATATTCTTAATGTTTTCTTTTAAAAGAACAAAATTTATATGGATTTTTGTTTTGCTCTTTTTTTTATCTCTCTGATTAACTAAATTTTTTAAATTATTAATAACAACATCATATTTTGCTCCTATTCTAATCTTTTCATAAGTTTTCTTATCTGAACCATCTATTGATACAGAAACTATGTTAGGTTTAGATTCAAGCAATTTTTTTATATTTTTTTTATTTAATAAAGTAGCATTTGTATCTAATTTAACTATTGTTCCTTTTTTACTTGAATATCTAATAATTTTGAATAAATCAGGATTTAAAAGAGGTTCTCCAATTCCTGTTAAATTTAAATAACTTGGAATTATCTCATCATAAATTTTTTTAAAATTATCAAATTTTAAAAAACCCTGTTTTCTTTTAAGCCCTTTGCTTAAAGGACACATTATACATCTTAAATTACATTTAGCAGAAACTTCAAATTTAATTCCAAAAGGCTTTCTAGCTTTTTCTCCAGCCCTAAACATACACCAAAAATTTAAAATAACTCTTGGAATATGTTTAATATATCTAAAAGATTTAAGATTTTCTTTATAAATAGACATTTTATTGTATTTGAGTAAATATATCTTTAAATATTCTTTGTTTATGACTTATAATGTATCAAAACATAGTTAATGGGAAAATGACTAAAAAAATACTTATGCTATATGATTTTTTTTCAGAACATGGAGGAGTTGAAAGAATAATGTCATTTCAAGCTAGAACCTTAAAGAAAGCAGATTATGATGTTTCTTTTGCTTTTGCTTATGTTGATGATGAATTAAGAAAAAAAAGATTACCTGCTTTCAAGGTTTTTGAATATTCTAAATTGCCTATTAAAAACGAAACTCTCCAGATATGTTCAAGTATATTAAAAGTAAATTCTATAGAAAAATTTAAAAAATTTGACTTAGTTATTTGTCATTCTTTTCCTGCTTCTTATCTTGCATTAAGATTAAAAAAGAAATTTAACATACCTTATATTCTCCATCTGCATCATCCCCCACAGTTTTTATATAGCGCAGATTTGGATTGGGCAAAAAGTTCTTTTAAAAGAAAATTTTCTTTTGTCCTAGGAAAAATCTTTAAAAAGCCATTAAAAAAATTTGATTTTTATTGTGTTAAAAATGCAGATTATTATTTTATAGAATGTAAATCTGTTCAAAGATTGCTTCATGGGATTAAAGGACAAGTTTTATATCCTACAGTTAATCCAAAATTTAAAATTACAAATTCAAAAATAGATGAATTAAAAAGGTTCGGAATAAATAAGCCTTTTATTTTAGGAAGCGGAAGAATAGTCCCTCAAAAAAGATTTGATTTTTTAGTTAAAGCATTTTCAAAATTAAAGAACAAAAAAAAGTTGCAATTAGTTTTAGTTGGAAAATACAATGAAAAAACAAAAAAGAACCTAGAAAAATTAGCTTATTCTAAAGGAATTGAACTTTTAATTCTAGGACCAGTAGATATTCAAGATTTAATTAAGCTTTATAATCTGGCAAAAGTAACTATCTTAACATGTCCAAAAGAGTGGTTTGGAATAGTTCCTATAGAATCAATGGCTTGTGGCTGTCCTGTAGTAGCTTGGAAAGATAATTTTGGACCAGAAGAAACAATCCTTCCAGGATTAAACGGTTATCTTGCAAAACCCTATAATACTAAAGATATGGCAAGAAAAATATCAAAATCCATATCTAAGAAATGGAATAAAAATAAAATTGCTAAATCTGTAGATAAATTTAGTGAAAAAGAGCAAGGAAAAATTCTACTTGAAACCATTAAAAATCTCTTCAGATAATTCTTTAATTTTATCTTTTTATTTTCCCATATATGTTTCCAGAAAATGCAGACAAATATCTTATAATCTTTATTATCATTGCTCCAAACCACATAAAAGGATTTTTAAAAAAAAAGCAAATAAGATTTCTAAAAAATGTCTTATTTATATTAGAATACATCTCATTAACATTTTTTCCATGCTTTTTAAAAAGCCTTATAGAAGTTATCCCATATTTAAAGTATTTTTTTATTAAAGGAAGAATATTACTTATTTCGTGGTGTTTGATGTAATTATTAGCAATTAAACCTTTTTTATATCCTTTTTTTAAAGCTCTTTGATAAACATCCCAATCTTCACCAAACCAGAGGTTCTGGTCAAATAATCCTATTTTTTTAAATATGGATTTTTTGTAAAATCTAGGAATATCCCTTCCAGTATCTGTAAAATTAATTTTTCTCTCATATTCTACAAACTTTGATACAAGGTTTTTCCCTACACCTATTTCAGGTATTGCTACCATATCATACTTTTCTGATAGTTTTAAACATTCTTTTAAAACACCTTTGGTTAGTTCTTGGTCAGAATCTATTGTGATTATATTTTCAGCAGAAGACACACTTATTCCTTGATTTTTTGAAAAGGTAAGTCCTTTGTTTTCTCTTTTTACATACTTTATAGCTATATTATCTTTAAAATTATCTATAAACTTTTTAATTTTATTATGGGTATTATCAGTGCTTCCATCATTTATGACTATTATTTCATAATCTGAATTTTTTAAATTCTGTTTTAAGATAGAGTTTAAAGAAATCAAAATAGAATCTTCTTGATTATAAGTAGGCACTATTACAGATAATTTTTTCATTGTATTTTGCTTAAAATTGAAAAAAGGGATAATTTAATTTGCGCATTATCATAAAATTTTTCTTTGCAACCTATTGACTACATAGCTTATTTTTTGAAAAGCTTTTGTATTTGCAACTCTTTTCAGAGGATTATTTATATTATATTTAATACAAGAATTAATATCCGTAGAGATAAATTCATTTATAATCCTTAAATCTATAATATCTTTTAATTCTTTCCTTTTTTCTTTCATTTTTTTTATTATATTTAATGAAGCAAATTTAATTCCATTAAACCAAAAATGGTTTTCAGGATTAAAAATAATATCATCTACCGAATCTTCATAATGTTTTGTTTCTTTATTATGGCTTTTAATTTTATCATGAGGATGTTCTGCTTTTTTTGGAAAATGAAAAAAGTCAAGATCATTACAATCCCGTATTCCATAAATAGATAGAACAGAGCTTCCTGTAATGCAGAATTCTTCTGGATTCAAATTTTTTTGTTTTATCCAGCTTCTAAATTCTTTAAACAAATTATAAAAATTATTAAAATATTTTGGTTTACAATTATTTAAAAAATGTATGCTATTTTTGTTTAAAAAAACCTTAGCCAATTTCACTGTATCCTTATGTTCATCATTAATATGTACAGAATGTTTTCCAATCCTAAAAATATCCCTTAATTCTTGCTTAGCTTTTTTAACCTTTTTTAGATTTTCAGATTCAAATAAAAGAAACCACGTATGTTTATTTTTTCTAAAACAATTATTTACCTTATTTTTCCCCCCTTTAAAATTATTTTTTGAATTTCCCAACCACTTTTCTTCGGAATACATCTGTCTTATTAGGTTTAAAGGTCCATGATTATTCAACAATACTTTTTTTTCATAGAATACCTCTCCATATTTGTCAAGTATTTTTTTAACTTCTTTTTCATTACTTTCAGCAGAAGGAAACACAGTAACCCCATAAGTATTTTTTTTTAATTTACAATATTCTAAAGCAATTACATCTAACCATTTCTGATCTAGTCCTGAGGACACATATCTTATCTTATTTTTAAAATAATGGGGATTGTAATTGGGCGCTTTTTTGTTTTTATACTTATAAAATACAGGAAGATTATATGCTAAACTAGCTCCAAATCTATGAGAACCGTGCAATAATATATTTTCTTTATCAATTGATATTGAAGAATTTTTATCAAAGCCTTTATTTTTTATAGAATCCAATAACTTATCAAAATGCTTTAAAAAATCTTCAACACTATTCTTCTCAGGATATTTTTCAAAACCCCCATTAAATACTTTTATATGTTCTTTATACAAATTCTCAGCCCACTTGCTTGTAATTCCTTTATCTTTATGAATTGCGTAAAGATATTTTGGGATTACATCTATTCTTTTATAGCTTAATAATTTTTTAGGGTGTGTTGAGGGCATTTTAAATAAGGTATTATTTAATATTAATCTGTTTAGTTATTTTATAAGTTTTTCCAATTTAAAATATAGGTTTATTGAATATATATTTATGGCTGGGATAAATTTTTATTTCTTTGTTAAAATAACTAAATCAGCAGATAAGCTTGGGAATAAAGAAAAAAATCTATCTATAAAAAGAAAAGGTTTTGGGAAAAAAGAATCAAATACAGCTCCTTTTATTTTTAAGATTTTAAATCCTTCTTTTTTTAGTAAATCTGTAATTGCATCTTTATTAAATATTCTTATATGTCCTACTGGCAATGATTCTTTTTTTAACCCTTTAAGAGGGCCTGCCCCAACTAATTTTGATTCTGTAGAACTTTCCATAAAGACAGGCTGAATTCCGAATGGAAACAATATTCTATTAAACCATGCACATAAATTTGGAGTAGATAAAATAAAATACCCTTTATCTTTTAAAACTTTATTAACTTCTTTTAAAAATAAATCAGGATTGTATAAATGTTCTATTATTTCTCCTACATAAACCATATCAAATTCTTTATTTTTATAAGGTATTTTAATATTTAAATCTGCTTTTTTTGTTTTAAATCCTTTCTTTTTGCATATATTAATGTTATATTTTGAATATTCAACTCCTTCAACAGTTAATTCAGGAAGAGAAGTTTTTATTTTTTCCATAAAGAATCCATTTCCACAGCCAATATCTAAAACTTTCTTTGGAGAGATTTTTTTAATCATTTTTAAAGCTATTTTCTCTCTGAGATATAAGTTCTTTTTTCCCTTTTTTTTATTCCATTTTTCATAATAATCTATTGTTTTTATTCTTGACATTTTTACCAGTTATGTATTTTTATATTTTCAGGCAATTTATCATAAGCTCTTACAACAAATTTCAAAGGAGAATGAATTAGTCTTAACCTTATTATTGATGAAAACATCTGTATTGGATTTTTAACTAAATCTATTTTAGAGCCTTCTTTATCTTCCCATACAGTAGGAAGTTCTTTGATATTAAATCCTTTATTTTTTAATTCATATAATAAATCAATATCAAAAGCCCACTTAGTTATTCCTAGCTCATTTATTATGGTTTTTATAGCATTTTTTTTAAAAACTTTAGCACCACACTGGGTGTCTTTATATGGGAGGAACAATATGCTTCTAATTAAAAAATTAAATCCTCTGCTAGTTATTTTCCTTACTAAAGGTTGTTTTGTTTTTATTATGCTCTGTTTTAACCATCTGCTTGCTATTGCTCCATTATAATTCTTTTCTTTAATTTCTTTTATTAAATCATAAAATGAATGTGGAGAAGTCGCAAGGTCTGCATCAACAAAACCAACTAAATCATTATCTCTTTTTAAAGCATCTCTAAAACCCTCGATAATTGCAAAACCTTTACCTCCTTTTTTAAAATTTAAATATCTTAGCTCTTTTAATTCACTTTTATATTTTTTAACTATATCAATAGTTTGATCATTAGAAGCATTAACAACAACGAGAATCTCAAAATCTTTTATCTTGTTACTTTCTTTTTTTTCTTTAAAAAACTTACCATATTTTTCTAATGTCTTTCTAATTCTTTCCTGTTCATTATGTGCTGGAATTATTATGCTTATTATCATTTTTATGTTTTTATTTTTAAATAAAAAACTTCTTAGATTATAATAGATAAATTAAAGGTTATTCATAAACTTATTGATTTTTTACCTCTTCACTAGGTGAGAATCTTATAAAAATTTATCCCATTGATTTACTCAAAAATAAAACACCTATAAAACTTATAGCATTAGAAATAATTAATGCAAATGAAAAATTTAAAAGATTTGTACCAAATATTAAAAGCAAAGAAGCTTCTATAATCACAAAAATTGGAAGAAAATATGGAAAATATTTTTTATCTTTTGATAAAGAATAGATAGTTACCATATTTGTTAAAGATAAAATAGAAAAAGAAATTCCCACAAAAAGTAGTATGCCAGCAACATCCAAGTATTTGCTTCCAAATAACAAAGAAATTATAAATTCTGGAAAAAACAAAAACAATAAAAGAGATATAAAACAGATTGATATGATAATTCCAAAAGCTTTATAAAAAAGAGGTCTTGTTTTCTTTTTATTTTCAAAAGTTTCTGAGCTAATAGGAAAAAGGGCCTTAGTTATTGGCTGTGTTGCAAAAAAAATCATCTTTCCCAACATAGAAGCTACTGCATATCTTCCAGCAATATCTTCACTAAATACCCTTCTTGCAATTATAATATCTATTGAAAAAATTAAAGTTATAGAAATAACAGCAATTAAAAATGAAAAACTATAGGAATATATATTATCTATTTTCAATTTTTTTCCTTTTTTACCAAGTATGTCCTTGATAAAATATAAAGCCAGAATAAGAGATAAAAATATACTTATTATTATTCCAGCCATAGCCCCATAGACTCTTAATCCTAAAAATACAAGTCCCATTGCTATTCCTATTTTTAATAATCCTTCAAAAATCATTGTTATTCCTAATTTTCCAAATCTTTTTGTGCCTCTTAAAGAACCTTTTAATAAAGGAGAAAAAAGTGCAGTAAAAATAAAAAAACCAGTTACAGCTAAAAGCAGAAAACCTATTTTCAAAATAAAAGAAAGCACTAAAGCAACAGGAAGATATAATAAAAACAACAATAGGGTTATTTTAGCACCTTTTTTAGCACCTTTTTTAATGAAATTTTTTATTTTACCATATTCTTTTTCAACATTAAATTTTGAGATATATTTAATAAATATGTTTTGTATTGCTTCAGAACAAAAAATCATTATATACATCAAGGACATTAAAGTTGCAAGTATCCCATAATCAGAAGGAATAAGCATCCTTGCCATAGAAAAATGAAATATATAATTTAAAAGATTAAAGATATTAAAAAATATAAAAAGAATTAAACTTCCTTTAACTAATTCATCTTTTTTTAAATTTAAAATTCTTTTAAACATTTTATTTAAAACAAGATATTTCTAAACAATAAAAAACCTAGGATAACAACAAATAATTGAAATCCCCATATATAATAAACAACCTCTTGTTCTTTCACTTTATTATTTTTTTTCACTTTTTTTAACAACCATATTGAAAAGTGTTCCAATCCATAAATCTTTTTATAGGGCATATCCAAATTGCCATCTTTATCTGGTTTTGCAAAAGATTCTTTTTTTAATTTTCCTCTTGATTTTAAAACAACTTCAATTATATAAGGAATAAAAAAGAAAATTGCTATTTTCTCAAAATTTCCAAGTATGGCAAAAATAGCTATTAATGCCCCAATAGAATAAGTCATTGTATCTCCTGGAAAAATCCTTGATGGAAATTTATTAAAAATAAAAAAAGCAGCAAGAGATGCTACAAGACATATTCCAATCAAAGCAAGCCAAGAATTGCCAGTAAGATACGAAACTATGCTTAAAGCACTAATTATAATAATCCCTTGTCCTGTTTCTAATCCATTATATCCTGCTAAAAAATTAAAAGTAGTAGATGTAGCTATAATACCTAAAGGAATTATTATTAGAGGATAAATCAGACCAAGATTTACACCATTAATTAAAGGAAGATTTATACTAGATTCCCCAGCATTTATAACCATTAAAGGTATTGCTGCAATTAAAACTAAAAACATCCTTATTCTTTTTCCCAAACCTATTTTCCAACCAAGTATATCGTCTATCATCCCTACAAAAGAAATTATCATTACTGAACTTATTAAAGAGAAAATTTCAATTAAATTTTCTAAAGAATTAAGATAAAAAGTTTTTATTGCTATATAAGATAAGACAGAAATTATAAAACCTGCAATAACAGCAACACCTCCTGCTTCTGCTACCTTTGTTTTTTTATATTTATTCATATCTCTTCCTACTAACCCTGCTTTTTTTGCCCTTTTTATCCAAGCAGGAATTATTAGAAATGTTATAAAAAAACTTAGGATAATTGGAATTAATAACAAGATTTCCATTTTATTTTCATGAAATTTTAAGAGACATATTTTTTAATTTTTTTAATATGAAATAATTTTAAAGTTCCCAATCAAGATAATCTCTATAATTTGTATCAAGATATTCTTGTTTTATTTCTTCTTTTCCAGTATAATTTATTTCCCATATTTTTATTGGGCCTTGAATTTCCCTATAAAATACAAACTCTTCTAAGTCTAATCCTTGCGAATTAAGATTTTCTACAAATAAATTCTCTTCAATATGAGCTATTTCAAAGTTTGGAAAATTATTAAAAGGGTCATTAAAAATGTACTTTTGAGCTAAGAATCCTCTCATAACTCTTGGAGAGATATACATTAAAGCTCCCATTTTATCTATTTGAACCCCTCCTCCTTGCTGTTTTACTTCTTCTAATATATATGGAGTAGCTTTTACACCTGAACCAAAATCATGAAACTGCCCTTTATAATAAAGATATCTTAAAGGAAGAGTATGCTGAACGCCCTGATGATAAAAAATTCCTTCTGGTTGATTGAATGAAAGAGAATTTTCTTCTTGTGAAAATTCTATTTTAATACCAATTATAGCAGCTTGATTTGAAGGTAAAAGTATCTTTTCTCCTTGTTTCTCATAAACTATATCCTCGTCAAGGCCAGCCCCTCCTCGATATACTCTTATTGTTCCATTTCTTGTTTCTTGAGTATATTTTTCATCAGATTTCATAGCAGGAATCCAGCTATATCTATCAAAATTTTCATTACTTCCAATTGAAGAAAATGCTCCATATTTCCCAATATCTGTAGAATCTATTAAAAAATGAGTGGTATTGTGATTATATAAAAATTCAAGGGCATCTGACTGATTGTTTCCAGTTAAAACATGCCTTCCCATGAGATAATTCCAATAAGTAATAGAATTTCCTCCGTCTAGAACAGTTGCTCTTTCTCCTATTGATTGTACCCAATAACCATAATCCCACCAATGTCCAAAAACAGCATTTTCAGAAGTATTTTCTCTTGTCCAAGCCATTGCTTTTTGCCACTGCTGGTTGTAAACAGAAGGAACAAAATTATAAGCTTGATTTTTTACTTGTTTATAAAATGTCCAGAAAGTAAATAAACTTAATAAGACTATAAGAATAACTAGTGCTCCGGAAACTATTTTCCAGGTATGGTCTTTTGAAAATCTGAACTTATCAAACATTTCAACATTAAGATAAGCTAAAAATATAGGTGCAATTGGACCTAATACCATTATCAATCTTACAGCACCTCTTGCTGAAAAAAGAGCTAAAAATAATAAAGAAAATAAAAATAAATATTCAAAATTTATTTTTTTAAAACTATTATCCTTTTTTTTATGGTACTCCTTATAATAATAGACCAAGCCTCCTAAAAGTATGGCTATGGATAAATAATAAAAAGCCTTGCTGATAAAGTTAATTCCATTAAATATACTAGAACCAGAATAACGTGAAAAAATAAGTCCAAATAAAAATAAAGTATATAATCCTGTTAAAATCCAAGAATCTTTTTTCTTTAGTTTATTTAACATTTTTTTAAATAAACTTATAGAACCAATAAAAAATAACCAAAATAAGACAGGAATATTTTTTAAAAAAGGACCGAAATTTGAAGCCCATTCTTTAAAATATGGTTGCCTATTTTCAGCTACAGTAGTATTCCATCTTCCTGTAACTGGTTTAAAAAAAGTTTGATGTAAAGCTTTTAGTTTTTCAAGAACAAATCCTGGTCCAGCAAGCAGTAAGATACCTACAAGTATAATTGCGAAAGCAACTATTAAAGAAAAGATATTTTTAGGCATTTTAATATTGCTTAGAAATTTTGTTTTAGATAATTTTGTTTCCCATAAAATAAAATGAATTGCTAATAAAAGAAAACCAGAAAAAACAATTCCTGTATCAGTTGAAAAAATAAGCCCTTTAAGAGAAACTTCTCCACTAAATAAATCAATTATCAAAAAAGAAGAAATCATCCACAAAGAATAAATTAAAAATCCTTTTTTATCAACTTTATTTAATATAAATGCAATAAGATTAGCAAGAGCAATTGTAATAAAAATAAAAACAACTCCTCCCCAAATCAAACCCATCATAGCAGTAGAAATTCCTGCAAGTAAAGCTAAAATTGCCGAAGTTTTTATATTCTCAGATTTCCAAGCTTTAACAAATAAATAAAAAGCGAGAAACATAAAAAAGAAACCAGCTGATTCTTTTTCAGGAATACCTGCAACTGTTCTTGATAAAAATACTGGAATCACTATCATAAAAAATGTTGAGATCAAGGCAATAATATTTGCCCTTGTTTTGCTTTTTCTACTTTTTCTTATAAAAATTTCCCTCACAAATAAAAAGAAAACAAGAATAGTTAAAGCAAACATTATAACAGGAAAAATAGCTCCTGCAAACCATATATTGGGATCTTCTACACCTAATGGAATAGTATTAAATAACCAATAAGTGCCTGCTATCATATAAGGTAATAATAAAGTATCTCTTGCAGAAAGAAATCCTACAGGAACATATCTCATTTTATCTATTTCTGGCATAGAACCTCTTTCGACAATTGTTCGTGCATATCTAACAAATAAATAAGGATCTAAATCAGGTCCTAAAGCCCAAGTATCTTTTGTTATATCCCATAATCCAGGTTTTCCTCCATGATCTTGCATAGGAAGGCTTCTAATGTAAATTCCTAATATTAAAGCGATAATTAGAATTCCTACTACCCATAGATTTCTTTTTTTAAAAAATCTAATTATCTTCTTTTTTCTATCCCTGATTATTTTTTCTTCTTCTCTGATATTTTTATCTTGAGTTTCTTGTTCTACCATATTTTCTCATTTCTATTTTAAAATTTCCTCAACCTCTTTAACAAGTTTTTCTGCATCTTTTTCTGCTTCTATTTTCTCTTTTCCACAATATGGACATCTTTTTGGCTCATAATTATGTTTTGTTTTAAATCTATATCCACATTCCTTACAATAAAACTTTCCCATTTTCTCAATAAAGAGTATTTGAGGTTTTAAAAATTTACTCTTTTTATGGATTTAAGGATAAATTAGAAATTTTATAAAATCTTTTAAAATATAACAGGAGTAATGAAAACTTCAATTAATGCAGCTAAAAATAATACAACAACAGCAAGTATAAGTAGATTTAAAGAATCTTGTAAAACATCCCAGAATTTTTCACTTTTTATATCATGTCTTATTACAGCTACACTTATTATTCCTCCAGCTAATGCTCCTATAAAATATGCACCAATTTCAGGAATACCATGAATCATATATCTTGCAACTCCTAGAGGTAGAGAAGCAATAGAAGATTTTGAAAAAATTCCTACAGCTGCAGCTATGACACTTGCATTCCAAGCTAATACAAATATAGCTCCAGCTCCAAATATTAACGAGAATACTAGGGTAAATATTAAAACATAAATATTATTTGCAAATATTGCAACTAATTTTTCTGTAGAGGTTAGAAAAGTAGTTGTTCTTGTTTTTCCAGTTTCAACACCATATTGCTCAATACATTCTTGATAATTTGCAGGCCTATTAATAACGCAATAAGTTTCTATCTGGGCTCTAAAATTATTTGTTCCAGAATCAAGAACAATATACCAAAATGAAAAAGCAACAACAAAACCAAGAAATAACCATAAAAAAGCTTTTAATGCTTTGTTATGTTCTTTTAATAATTTTATAAGTCCTTTTGTTTTAATTCCTTTTCCTTCTTCTAATTTTATTACATAATATACAAAAGGCATACTAAACATAACACAAAAAGTAACTATTAATATTCCTGAGTATTTTGCAAGAACAACATCTTGGCCAAAAATCCAATTAACTAACAAGATTGATAAAGAAGCATAAAACAATCCTATAAAAAACATCTCCCAGGAGTTTCTTTCTGCTTTTTTTGGATTAATCAACATCTCTAACATGGATAAACAGGGTAAATGATGTTTTTAAAGATTTTTAAAAATCTTTAAAATAATTTAGATATGATTAATAGTAAAAGATATTAAGATTACATTTTATTTGAGAGATGTTAAATTAATTTTAGTTAAAAAGATACTGGTTTGTTTTCTTTTAATAAACTTTTTATATTCCCAAATCTTTGTTCTTAGATAAAAAGAGGGAAATTTCATGAAAAATCAAAAAAAATTTAATAAGATTGTTAAAGATATTAAAGAAATAAAAATACAAGGAGCTAGAAATATAGCAAAAGCAGCTCTTTATGCTTATTCTCTTAATCCTACAAAAACAGCTAAAAAAAAGCTAATTAACGCAAGGCCAACAGAACCAATGTTAGTTAATGTTTTAAATAAAACTGAAAAAATACCTTATAAAAAAATATTAGAACATTTTGATAAAGCACAAGAAGAAATAAATCAACAAGTTTTAAAAATAATTAATTCGAGAGATGTTATTTTTACTCATTGTCATTCTACAAATGTTGTTAAATCTTTAATTTATGCAAAAAAACAAGGAAAAAAATTTGAAATATATAATACAGAAACAAGACCTTTATACCAGGGAAGAAAAACAGCAAGAGAATTAAAAAAACAAGGAATAGAGGTTACAACATTTATAGATTCAGCTGCAGCTATTGCTTTAGAAAAAAGACAAAAAACAAAAAAAACAAATAAAGTTTTTTTTGGAACAGATGCTATACTCAAAGATGGAGCAATAAATAAAATAGGAAGTGGCATGTTTGCAGAAATAGCTAATAAAAATAAAATTCCTGTTTATATAATAGCAGATTCGTGGAAATATACTTCTCACCCTATTAAATTAGAAGAAAGAGATTTTCATGAAGTTTGGAAAAACTTCCCTAAAAATTCAAAGATTAAAATAAGAAATCCTGCTTTTGAAAAAATCCAAAGAAAATATATTAAAGCTATTGTGAGTGAATATGGAATCTTATCTTATAAAGATTTTCTAAAAAAAGTAAAATCATCTTAATTTTGCTCTTTCTCTAGTTATTACATCAAAATAAGATTTTTTAGTTTGTTCATCATATTCATTTAAATTTTCAAGAAATTTTTTCAGCTATTTCTAATTGTTTTTCTCTTGTTTTTCTATTCCTTGTTAATAATTTTAAAATTTCCTATATGTCCTCTTCCATATTCACTTACAGATACCATAAAATAATCCTTTCCAAAAATCCCAAGATTTAGAATACTGGTTTTAGAATTTCTTTCTGTAAAAAAATTAACTCCTTTAAGATGAGTTTCTAATAACAACAAATCCATAGCTTTTGAAGTTGTTAATCTTTTAGCTTGTAATTTGTTATCAGAATATGCTAATGAATTTCCTACAATAATTTCACTTCTTCCCATATATTCTAGCTTAGGATTAGCTCTTAACCAATCTCCAATTGATTTAGAAATATTTCTAATTATTTTTTGATTTGTCTTTTTCAGATTCTTGTTTTTCTTGAGCTTTTTGTACTTGTTCAACTAATTTCATAGCTTCTGTTTGTATTTCTTGTATTTTGTCAGTTATTCTGTTTCTAGCATCATCTAAACTTTTTAGCTGTTTTTGTATTATATCTATAGTTTGAGGAATATTTTTATTTACAAAAGTATTATTTCCTACATCTACAAGAAGATTTTTATCAATAATATTAGTTTTGATAAAAATTCCTTTTCCAAGGTTAGCCATCATTTCTTTTTCATTACTCTTGTCTAGTTCTTGTAATCCATATTGCAAACTTTGTAGCTCGTTTATTTGTTGCTCTATAACTTGCATTTTTTCTTGCAATTTATTCATTTCTTGTTCAAACATACTTAATCTTAAAATATATTCTTCATTAGCCATTCTTATGAGTAGAATATTTTTCTTTTAAAACTTTGCTTTTTTAAATACAAGAATATATATTATCTTGTAAAGAAAATATTTTAAAACATCTAATCTTTTTTAAGCTATGATAAAAAAGGCATTAGATTTTTTTGAAGAATATTATATTTTAACATGGATTATTGTTTTAATAATTGCTGCAACAATTTTTTACCTTTCTTCATTAACAGGCACTCAGACAGCTGGTGTAAGCAGCAATATCTATTCAATATTATATCATTTTTCAGCTTTTTTTCTTTTATGTTTTTTCTTACTTATGGCAATTGTAAAAAAACATATGAAAACAAGATATATAATAATTATAGGTTTAGTAATTTCCTTTTTATATGCAATTTCTGACGAAATTCATCAGTT
The DNA here is from genome assembly GCA_964389765.1 of Candidatus Woesearchaeota archaeon. Lineage (GTDB taxonomy): Archaea > Nanobdellota > Nanobdellia > Pacearchaeales > GW2011-AR1 > CAYMES01. Next base: position 21,188 of record CAYMES010000004.1, on the reverse strand, counting down.
ATTTGTTCCAGGAAGAGCATTTAGTTTTTTTGATATTTTGACAAATTCTACAGGAATACTCTTTGCTTCTATCTTATATTTCCTCTCTCTTTATACAAGGAAAGTTTATGTTTAATAAATTAATAATAGAATTTTTTAAGTACATAATACTATATTGTTTTGTAAGATTATCTATAATGATAGTATACATATACCTTATTTACCATTATAAAGAAACTGATTAGCTCTAAAATCTTATGCTATCTTAAATAGAAAAATTATTAAATTAAAGTTTAAAATACTTGCGAAGTTACTTAACTAACCTTTAAGTTAACAATAAATCAATACATAAAGTTAAAGCTATTAATTATAATCTATCAGATAGATTCTACCATCCAATATAATAAATTAGTTGATATTAGTTTAAGTATTTATAAAAATTTTCATAACTTAAATATTAAAGAGTTTTTTAAATATTAAAGAAAAAACCATGCTAAAGATAATATAATATAAAATCCACCACCCTCCTAAAGATGTCTGAGCATAAGCTCCTCTAATAAGGGAAAATACAATAATTATAGGAACAAAAGTAATTAACATTGGTTTAAATGAATGTTTCATCATTTCTGGCATTTGTTTCATTAATTCTTGGTTTATTTCTAAAAACTTATCATGTTCTCCTTTTTTTCTGTGTTCTTTAGCTTTTTTTTGAAGGGTTTTTTGTTTTTCTTTCATTTCCCTCATTTTTTCTTTATCACTTACTAACCAAGTCACAAAATTAATAAATAAACTTACTAAAAAAGAAATTATAGCAAGACTTATTATAGGATAATCTTTAATATATTCTATTACCATTTTTATCTATTTTAATTTACAAAACATATTTTTTAAATCTACCTTTTTTCTTAATTAACCCATAAATTTTTTTAAAGCAGGATGCATATCCATTGCATGTTGTTGAGCTATATTTTGGTAAAATTGGAACATAATCATTATTCCCAATAATAAGGCAGTTCCACTAATCAAAGCTCCTAATAAATTTGCAGCAGCTGCTAATAAACCAACAGCAGCACCTCCCATAACAGTTAAAGGAAGGATATATCGTGATAAAACAGATTCAAGAATTCTTCTATCTTTTCTAAATCCAGAAATCTGTAATCCTCTAGACAATATATTATTTGCCTGGCTTTGAGCATCCATTCCACTTGTTTTAACCCAAAATATAGAAAAAATAGTTGCAAAAACCATATAAAATAAGATATGAGTTATTCCTTTTAAAAGATGGGTAGGAATATCTAAACTTCTAGTTATAGCTGCATCTAATAAATTAATAGGAGACAACCAAAATGCTAATCCTCCTACAGCAGCCCCTCCAACAAAATTTCCTAAAAAAGTTGGATGTCCTAACCAATTCTGGATAAGGCTTCCAAATAATTGAAGATTAGCAACTAAAGCTGCTGTTAAAATAACTGGGATAACACTTGCATAAAAAAATGATAAAGGCCATTTAATACTGTATCCTCTTAATCTATCAAAACTTAAAGGAACTTCTACTTTAAGAGATTGAGCCCAAACAACAATTAAAAATATAATTGCTGTTGATAAAATAGTTGCAAGAGCTTTTAATGCTCCTAATGTACTTCCAGCTAAAACACTAGTTATAACAACAAGAACCTGTCCACTAATTTGCAAGTTGCCTTCTGGACCTAAGAACTGAAATGCTCCTGTAAATAACCTCCAACCAACACCTGCAGCTATAAATAAACTTACACCTTGTCCAAATCCCCATTTTTGAACAAGCTCGTCCATAAAAACAATAACAAGCCCTCCTAAAATTAATTGAAAAATAACAAGCCCTGTTAATCCTGGAACTGCTTGTAACCCTCTCATTAAAACATAAACAATCGCTTCAAAAATTATAAAGAAAAAAACCAATAATTTCTGCAATCCTGAAAAATATTTCCTGCCTTCGTCTGTATTCATATCTATATCTAAAATTTTACTTCCTACAAGTAATTGAAGAATAATAGATGCCATTACTATTGGCCCAATTCCCAAAGATATAATAGAACCAAAATTTGTTCCAAGAATAATAGCAAGATGTTTAAATCGGTCAAGCGAATTTTGAGCTAATCCATACAAAGGAATATTTGCTAAAACAAAAAATGATATCAGAACAATAAGGGTCCATTTTAATTTAACATTAAAACTTAGTCTTTTTTCTTTTGGTCCTTCTACTTCAGGAAGAATAGATAATATGTTTTTAAAATTCATTTTTAGTTATCTTTTTTTGTTTTTCCTGTTTTTTCATCTTTGTTTTCTTGTTTTGATTTTTTATCTTCTTTCTTGCTTTCTTGCTTTTGTTTGATTTTTTTATTTTCAGGAAGAATTATTTTTCCACCAGCTTTTTCAATTTTTTCTATAGCTGATTTAGAAGCTGATTTTGCTTTAATTATAAATTTCTTATTTACTTGTCCTTCCCCTAATATCTTATATCCTGATAAATTTATTTCTCCATTTGAATATTTATCTTCAATATCTTCAAGATTTATGAATTTCCCTTTTTTCTTTCTGGTCCTTCTACTAGTTTCACCTTTACTTCCAAAATAAGGATGATATTTATTTAAAACAAGGGATTTTTTTTGATCAGCTCTTTTTCCACTTCCTGCCATTCCTTTTCCACCTTTTGACCCTTTCCCTTTATTAAGTTTAGCACTTTTACCATGAGTTCTGCTTTTTACTCTTGTTGATTTTTTTCTTTTTTTAAGTTTCATTTTTTAACATTTGCCTTTTACATGCATTTTATTTATTGGAGATAAATCCACCTCTCCAAGTTCCTTATTAGCTTTTTTATATTCTGGAGTTCCCTCTATATAATCTCCTATCTTCTCTTCTTCTATAATTTTTCCAATTTCATCTAAAGTATATGCAGTTCTAATTATTCTTGGAGTTGGGTGTGTCATGCTTTTTCCAGAACATCTTTCCCTAGTTAATGTTTCAATCCTTTGTCCATTAACTTTTGTAACTAATGCTTCTGAACCAATAAATCTTGAAGAGCCTGTATATAAAATATCTCTTTCTGATATGCTTTTTAAAGTTCCATTTTCTACCATTAATCTAAATGTCTTTGCTTTTTTATTTAACCCTCTTGCGTTTACCATTATAACATCCTTTCTATTAATTTATTAATTTCTTTTCCATAATTTCCTATATTGCCTTTTGGAAATTTCTGCTTGCTGCTTTTTAAACCTTTTCTAGGAGGATGAAGTCTAAAAAAACCTTTTATTCCTAGGTCTTTGAGCTTTTTACCATTTAAAATCTCTAAAGCAATTTTATTGGCATTTATTTTTTTACCTTTTTCTAATGGTTGAGCTCTTTTATCTATTAATCTTATCAATACAGGCTTTTCAATTTCTCCAAAAGCTACATGGTCTTGAACTTTTTTTAACATTCCTTTTTTAACTTTATCTTTCTCACTAATCAAAATACATGAATATTTTCTCCTAAGCCCTAATCTATAAAAAGTTTCTTCTATAGTTTTTCTTAATTTAACTTTTCCCTTTATTCTTATTATTGCTATCATTTTAAGTTACTACAGGTTGCGAGTTTAATTTTCCTTCAAGTTTTCCCCTCAAATCTTCAATTATATTTTCTAGTATGCTGATTAAAGGAATATAATGGTCTGGTGTTTTAATATAAAAATCTATAACTTCTTCATCTAATGCCTTATTTTCTTTCCAACATTTCCACAATTTTTTAGATTCTGAAGAAGAGGGGGCATATCCCGAACTTTCAATTAATGAGCCTGCTTTTTCTTTAAACTCATAAACTTTCTTCGCAATACTACCATAGTTTTTAAGATTTTTACTTACCATCATCATTTTTTAGAATTTTCTTCATAAGATTTTTCTTTTAATTTTTTTATAGCATCAATTGTTGCTTTTGCTAGATTTGTCGTAGTTTTTGTTTTTCCAAAAGTCTTACTATAAACATCTTTTATGCCTGCTAATCTAAGAATCTTTTTAATTTCATCTCCTACTACTAATCCTGTTCCTTGTGGAGCAGGCCATAACATTACAATAGAACTACTTTTTTTCCCCTGAACTTTAAAAGGAATACTATGTTTTTCATTACATATACAATCAAAACTTCCACATCCTCTAACTACTTTAAAAATATTTAATTTGGCATGTCTTATAGCTTTGCTTCTTGCAGGAAGGGTTTCTTTAGCTTTTCCAAAACCTAATCCTACATAACCCTTTTTATTTCCTACAACTACAGAAGCTGAAAATGAAGGAACATTACCTTCTGCTGTTTTTTTCTGAGTCTGACGCCAAGCTCTTCTCTTTCCTCCTCCAAATTTTCCTTTAGCTTGCCCTATTGCAAGCAATTCTGAGTCTAATTCAATAAGAGAATCAACAATTTCTGGTTCAAGTATCTTGTATTTTTCAAGAATTTCATCTAAATCAGTTAATTTTTTTTCTTTAACTAGCTTTCCTACTTTTGTTTTAGGAATCCAACTTGCTATTCTTTCTTTCTTTTCTTCTTTTGCTCTTTCTTCTCTAGTCATTTCTTTTTTAGATTTCTTTTCTCTTTGCTGCTGTCCAAATTCTTTTTCTTTTTGTTTTTCCTCTCTTTTTTCTTGTTGTTCTATCATTTTTTCACTTACTTTTTGGGCATCTGTGGCTTGTTGAGCTTTTTCAGATGTTTCTGAAGATTTTGTATTTTCTTGTTCTGGTTGTTTGTCCTGAATATTTTTTTCTTGTTTTGTCATTTTATTATTTTATCTTTTATTTCTTGCATATTTATTTTATTTTTTAGATGTTCTCCCTTTATCCTTTGTTCAGGAGGAAAAATTTTTTCATCATGTGACATATTTATTCCAGAATCAATTAATCCTTTTAAAGCTGAATAAATTCTTCCTTTTTTAATATTTCTTGCTAAACCTATATCTAAAACAGCTTTATTTTCTTTATCTTGTTTTTGTTTTATTTTTTTACCTAAAAGTAAGCCTGTAAGATAACAAGCAGGAACTGATTTTAAGCTTCCTAATGCTTGTTTTGGCCAACCATATTTTAAAAGCTCTTTTGAATTAGCAGCTACAATAACTTTATCTTTTGCTTCATTACTTTGAATATATTGGATAAGAATATATCTGTTAGTTATTCTTATAACTATTCTTGGAAGTCCACTTTCAAGTAATTTTAATCTTGTTTTATAATCTGTTTTTCCTTGTCTTCTTCTTTTCTTTACAGTTCTCATTTTTTAGCTAGATATTCTTTTAATTGAGCCTTGCTTTTAAATTTTCTCATCCTTATTTTTTTTCTTAAGTCTTCATATTCTTTTTTATCTATTTTTCCTTGTTCTTTTAATCCTTTTATATATTTTCTTAATTTTCTTGTTATTTTAACATATTCTTGTTTTCTTTTTTTTGGCTTCATCTTAATTTTTCCATCTCTTCTTTTTGTTTTTCTTTTTACATTTTTCTTTCTACCTTTTTTCTGCTTGATTTTTATCATACCCTGGCTAAATAAATCCCTTATATCTTGTTTCGTAATAGCTTCGCTTATTTCTTGCATTGCTGAATTTTCCAATATTATTCTATTTTTACCTACCCTTAATGTTTTTGCTGCAAGTTCTTTCTTTTTATTTAGTTTCATAATTTTCTCCTGCCCCATTAAAATTATTGAGCTCAAAAATCTTTAATTTTTGTTGTTTCATTTTTTATCTCCTTCATTTGTTTTTCCACTTACTTCTTTTGTTTCTTTAGCTTCCTTTTTCTTTGTTTTTTTCTCCTCTGTTTTTTCTTTTTTCTCTTGCTTTCTCTGTTTCCTATATTGTTTTCTTTTTTTAATTTGACCTTCAATTTTTTTAATGAACTTATCAATATTTAAATTAATAATTTTAATTCCTTCTTGTTTAGCTTTTTTAACTATTTCTAATTTTTTCTTATTACCTATACTGGAAATGAAGATTTTTTCTCCTTTTTTAACATTGTCTAATTGTTTTAAGTTTGAAATTTTCTTTATTGCTTTTTTTATTTTTTTCTTTTTATAACCTACATCTACTATTTTTGGTCTGTTTCTTCTTTTTTCTCTCATTTTATTATCTCTTCCCTTTGGTTTTCTATAAACTTGCTTTTTCTTCCTACCTTTGCCTAATTTAGAGTAATTTCTCCATCCACTTCTTAAAAATTTCTTTCTTACCATTTTACATTTCTCTTCCTGGTTTAGTTACAATATAAATTCCATCCTGAAAAATTCTTTTATCTTTTCCTCTAATTTGAGTAGTTTTTTCAATATTTGCTGCAGTTTGTCCTGCAGATTCTATATCTGCAGATTCTACAACTATTTTCTCTTTTTCAACTTTTACATCTACATTAGGAAGTAGTTTTGCTTTTCTTTCTCCTGTTTCTCCAAGAAAATTCTTGACAATAAGGTAATTATCTTGTTTAGAAACATTCATAGGAAAATGAACTGCACAGATTTGTAATTCATACTTAAATTTCTGTTCAGCTCCTTTAAACATATTTCTAACATGGGCAGCTATGGTATTAACTTGTTTTTTTTCTTTTTTTGTTTTCCCTATTTTAGATATTGTTAACTTATTATCTTTTTTTTCAAAAGATATCCCTGGAAAATCCCTTTTAATATTATTTTCTCCTTTTTTAACAGAAATAGAACTATCATTAATTTCAATATTTATTCCTTCAGGAATTTCTAATTCTACTCTTGTAAATTTTTTCTTTGCCATTAAAAAACATACGCAATTAAGCAACCTCCAATATTTTCTTCAAGAGCTTTCCCATGAGGTATTAAACCTTTGCTTGTGGATATTATTAAAAAACCAAAATCTCTTGCAGGAAGAAATCTTCTTACATATTTATCTATCATATCTACTGTAACAGTATATCTGGGTTTGATTGCCTTGCATTCATTTAAATTTTTAATTTCTATTTTGAAAGTTTTTCCTTCTATACTGTAATCTATATATCCTTTTTCTTTTAAAATATCCAATACATTAGTCAATAATTTTGAATGCCTCTTTATTACTACTTGTTTTTTTCTTGCTTTTTTAGCATTCATTATTTGATTTAAACAATCTGCAACAATATCTTGTGACATTTTTTCCTCCTAATTATATTTTTTAAATCCAAGTTCTTCAGCTATCTCTCTAAAACACTGCCTACATAAATGAAGCCCATACTGGTTAATGTGCCCTCCAAATCTTCCGCATCTCTCACATTTTTTAGCAGATATTCCAAATTTTCTGTCTTTAGGTTTACAATGTTTTAGAAATTTTTCCATTACAGCTGGTTTGTTTTTCAGCTGCTTTAACATTTTTCTCCAATCACTTGCACTCATTTTATTCTTCTATTTCTCCAAATTTAGTTTGAAAATTATCTTGCATAAATTTAATTATCTCTTCTTTAGTTATATGCTGCCTTTTTGGAATCCTGCCTTTTTTCTTTTTTTTAATTTTTACCCTTTTTCCTTTTCTTTTAAATGCAATATTTACATTAAAACCCATTATTCCAATATCCCTTTGATATTCTGTTCCAGGAATCTCTATATATTCCGGAATTCCAAAAGAAATACTTTCTCCAGATATTTGTTTTTCTTTTAAATTATTATTAATTGCCTCTAATAATTTCTTAAGAATTTCTTTACTTTCTTTACCTCTTAAAGTAACTTTTGTGCCAACTTCTAATCCTGGTCTAACTCCAAAACCAGGTATTCTTTTTTCTGAACTAATCCTTATAGGTTTTTTATTAGTTATTAGTTTTAACAATCTTTCTCCTTTATCTAGTTCATTTTCAGTTGCCCCAATACTTAAAACAACTTTTTCCATTTCAATATCTCTAATTTTATTTTGTTTCATTTTTATCTTTATTTTAAAACTATAAAATCTTTAATTTTTGTTTTTATTTTTTTATCTTTTGTAGATATTATAACTATATTCTCTTCAATAGATTCAATTTTTCCTTTTTCCCCTATATTTTTTCCAGTTATTATAATTGCTTGTCTTGATTTTTCAACAGGAATTATCTCTTGTATTTTTTTATCTTTTATTATCACTGAATCTCCTACTTTAGCTTTTGTCTTTTTATCTATTATAAGGTTGCCTCCATAAAGTAGGTTTATCTGGGTTTTGTTTCCTTTAAGGATTTTTTTATTAATAATTTTTGAAATCTTTTCTTTTTGATTTGTTTCTTCTAATTGGAATTTCCCTTTTTTTGAAAAAGAAGCTAAATATGTTTTATTTCCTAGTTCAATTATATCAAAAGGTAAGATAGAAAAATCATCTTTTTTTATAGTTTTATCATTAACTTTAATCTTTTCAGAAGATAGTATTTTTTTAGCTTCTTTCCTATTTTCAGCTAATCCAAATATGTCTCTTAATATAACAACTATTGGGACACCATGTTTATGTTCTTGGTTAGGTACAGCTACATACTTGCTTCCTTTAGATGGAATAGGCCAGCCCCTGCTTACATTTTGCCTTTTTTTATACATTTTATTTTTTCCTCCTTAGTTTTTCTTTTTTAGTTGTTTTTTTACTAGTTTTTTTCTTTTCTTTATTTGCTTTTTTTGTTTCATTTTCTTCCTTTTTCTTAATTTTCTCTTTTTTGTTCTTTTTTTCTTCTGTCCCGGTTTTTTGTCTTTTTTCTAAACTTTTTATCCTTTTTTTATCTTCGAGATTTAATTCCTGAATTTGCAAATTTGACGGTTGGAAAAAAATATTAACTTTAGTTCCATCTTTTTTCTGTATTTGTAAACCTTCAATTGAAACTTTTCTAGTTGCTAAATTAATAATATCTACTTTTCCTTCCTTTCCTTTAAATTTTCCTCTCATCACTTTTACTTTATCACCTTTTCTTAAAGAGAAACTTCTTCTATCATGTTTTTTTCTAAGATCTTTTGAAAGATTTGATGATAAAAAGATTCTTCTAATATGTAATGGAGCATTAGCTAAATATTTCCTCTGTTTTCGAGGCTGTTTGCTTGCTTTCCATTTTTTACTAAATCTTTGTTTCATTTTAAAGTACAAATTGAGCTATTTTACCTACTTGAGGCCATTTTTCAAAAACTTCTCTAGCTACCGAACCTTTAATTTGAGTCCCTTTCGGATTTCCTTTACTATCTTTTAATAAAGCAACAGCATTGCTTTCAAAAGCAATTCTTTCCCCTGTTCTTCTTAAAAAAGGTTTTTTTTGCCTTATAATAACTGCTTCAAATACTTTTCCTTTAACTTCAGGAGTTCCTTTTCTTACAGATACTTTTACCATATCTCCTATTTTCGCATATTGTTGTCTTCCTTTTCTTGTTTTTCCTCTTTTAACTGAAACTATCTTAACTACTCTTGCTCCACTATTATCTGCTGTAGGAATTAGACTTCCTATATTAAATCCTTTTGTTAAATTGGCTGCTACTGCTCTCATTTTTCTTCTCCTATTTCTTTTCCTTTAATTTTTCTTGTGACAACAAAATGAATTATTTTGCTTAAAGGTCTGCATTCTTTAATTTCAACATAATCTCCTACATTAATTTTGTCTTTCATACAAAAAGGAATTCTTGCATGAATCTTTGTTTTTTTAACTATATATCTTTCATATTTAGGCACATAGATATATCTTTCAAATTCTATTACTAATCTTCTTGAAAATTTCCTTACAATTTCTCCTTTAAATGTTCTTCCCCTTACTTTTAAGTTTCCATGAATAGGGCATTGTTTATCGCTACAGCTAGGTTTTTCTTTCTTATTTGCTTTTTTTATTTTTGCCATTTTTCCAACTATTCTTTTTTCTTTTTTAAATATTGTTTGCCTTTATTTATCCTTCTATTGCGTCTTCTGGAAATCCGATTTCTACTAACATTGGCCTTACATTTTTTCTGTGGTCTCCTTGAAGTTCTATTACTCCATTTTTTACTGTTCCTCCACATGCCAATTTGGATTTAAGTTTTTTTGCAATTTTTTTAATGTCAACGTCTTTACTTAACCCTGAAACAAGGGTTACTTTTTTTCCAAATCTCCTCTTGTCTGTTGATATATTTATTCTCTGTTCTGTTTTTGCTATTTCCTTACATACGCAGGCTTCTAAAGGCAACCCGCATTTGGGACATATATTCATTCTATTTATTTTTAGGTTGTTTACCTTTGAGCGTTAAAAGTTTAGCTATTGTTCTTCTAATCTCTTTAATTTTTATTTTTCCGCCACTTTTATTAGCAGCTACATTAGCTCTAATTAATTCTAATCTTAATTCTTTTAACTTTTCATTTATTTCTTTTTCCGACATATTTTCAATATCTTGTTTTTTAAGTATAGCCATTTTATTTATTTTCAATATTTTGTTTTATTTTATTTTTAAGTTCATCATCAATATTTATCTGATCATGTATTTTTATATTTGGAGGCAATATCGAAACTTTTACTCCCACTATTCCGGATACTGTTTTTGCAAGTGCTTGAGCTTTATCTACTATTTTAGCAGTATCCCCTGTTTTTTTTAAATAACCATTAGCAAATCTCCATACTCTTGCTCTGTCACCTGGCAACTTTCCACTTAATATTATTTCTGCTCCTAATGCTCCTTCTCTCATGATTTTTTCTAAGGTTTTATATGCAACAACTTTAAATTTTAATGAACCTAATCTTTCCAATGCAATTGCAATACTATCTGCCATTAATTGAGCATCAAATTCTTGTTTTTCTATTTCTCTAATCTCTATATGGGGATTTTCTAATTTAAATCTTTTTTTCAAAACATTTGTTAGTTCTGAGATTCTTTCTCCTTTTCTTCCAATAACTAACCCTGGTTTGTTTGTTGCTACAATTATTTTTTCTCCAACAGGAGTGTATTCTAATCTTACAGAGCTAATCTTTCCTTTTCCTAATGAATTTTTAACATATTCTCTTACTGAAAATTCATTTTTCTTAAATTCTACAAATTTTCTTTCTTCCATTTTCTATTCTATTTAGCTTTATTTCTTTTAGGCATTTTTAATTTTAATAAAATGTTTGTCCTTTTAAATCTAGCTCTACCAAATCTTCTATAGGGTCTAGCTGCTTTATCAGCTTTACATTCTATTTTAACTTTATCTATATCTAAACCATTTACAACAGCATTTGCTGAAATTTGTCTTAATAATTTTATAAATTCTTTAACAGCTTTTATTGGATACCTTCCTCTTTCCATTCCTTTTCCTTTTCTATGGGGAAGTTCGCCTTTCATAGGTATTGCTCTTTTCATTTCAATAACTTCTCCTAGTTGTTTTATTGCTTTATCAATTTTTTTTCTTCTTATGAATTTACATATAGCAATGCTATGTTTTGTTGATACAGGAACATTTGATTTTTTAGCTATTGCTTCTGTTTTTTTAATTTTTGTTTCTTGTTCTTTCTTTTTTTTAGTTTCTTTTCTGCCTTTAGAACCTTTTTCTTCTTCTGTTTTTGGTTTAGTCATTTCTTTTTGAGTTTTCTGTTTTTCTTTATCTTTCACTTTTTTATTTTCTAAATTTTCTTTTTTTGTTTTTCCTTCTTTATTCATTTTTTTCTTTTCTTTATTACTTTCTTGTTTATTTTGTTTTTCTTCTGCCATTTTAATTTTATCTTACACTTAAGGCAGCACTTGAACGAGTAGCTCCAATTCCTGGAGAACTATGTTGGACTTTTGTTCTTGTCTGAGAAAATTCTCCAAGTCTATGCCCTACCATTTGAGATTTAATTTTTACAGGAACAAATTCTCTCCCATTATAAACATTAATAGACATTCCTACCATTTTTGGAACAATTACCAGATATCTTTTATGTGTTTTTATTGTTTTTTCTTTCTGCATTTTTTTATTGCATCTTTTTATAAATTTCTCTATATCATTAAAATGTCTTAATACAGTTCTCCTTTGTCTTGATCTGAGATGTTTTGCAAACTCTCTAGTATCTAATTTTTTTAATTCTTCTATTGTTTTTCCTCTAAATGTAAATTCTTTTTTAGCCATTTTAACTTAAACCCTCAATAATTTTTTTAATTCTTCAGAAGATTCAATATTTCTTCCCATACTCTCTACTAATGATTCAGCTTCCCTTAAATATGTTTTTCTTTTCCTCTTATTTTTTTCGTTTTTTACTATATTAATTAGTTTTTGATATAATTCAAACATATTTTCATAACGTCCATTACTTAGGTCTTTTAATTTCTTTACTAAATATGATAATCTTTTTCTCATTAATCCATCATATCTTTGTTCATATCCTTGTTCCATTTTCTATTTTTTCTTCCTTCCAGTTCTTTTAGGTCTTAAATGTCCTACTTTTTTACCAGGAGCAGCATTTCTTTTAGCTATCTTGCTTTTGATTCTTTTACCTCTTCCACCTCCAAAAGGATGATCTACTGCATTTACTTTAACTTTTGATGTTAAATGCCATTTTCTTCCTTTTGCTTTCATTAAATGCCATTTTCTTCCAGCTTTTAAAAAAGGTTTTTCAAGTCTTCCTGCTCCTGCAACTTCTCCAATAGTTGCCCTGCATTTATTATGAAATTTTGATTCTTTTTTACTAGGTAATAAAACAATTGTTTTATCACCTTCTTTTTTTGTAACTGTGGCAGATGAACCTCCACTTCTTACAAATCTTCCTCCATCTCCTGGTTTATTTTCTATATTATAAATTTTTGTTCCAATTTCAATCTCCTCCAGTTTTAATATATTTCCTTTTTTTATATCTCCATTGATTTCTATTTCTTGTCCTTCGTAAGCTCCATTAAAAGCAAGATTGAAAAATATCTTATTTTTTTTCACATTTTGTAATTCTATTTTTATTAATGGAGCTGAATGAGCAGTAGAATGAACTAATTTTGTTATTTCTCCCTTTGCTTTATCTGTCATAGGATAACCTACTCTATATTTATAATTCTTTTTCCTAACTCTATATGTTAAAGAGCCATGTCCTCTTGCTTGACTTACAATTCTTTTTCCCATTTTAGATTATTCCTAGCTTAGTTGCTACATCAATAGCAGGATTGTCTTTATTTAATTTAATATAAAAATATTTTTTATTTCCTTTTATATGGCTTCTAATCTTATCTACTTTTACATCAAAAATTTCTTCAATTTCTTTTTTGATTTCTGGTTTTCTTTTAGTTCTTTCACTTAAAAATAAAAGAGTATTCTCTGCTTCTATTAATCTAACAGCTTTTTCACTTGTTATTGGTTTTATCATTCCTACCTCCTAGTTTATTTTCTAAATCTTTAATAGCTTGTTCTGTATAGATAACAATTCTTGAGCCATTAACAGAAACAAGATCTGATATTTTTAAGGAATTTGCTTTTTTAACATCTATTTTATTAACTTTTTTTTCTTGTTTGTTTCCTATAATTAATAACAAACCACCATATTTTTTATATTTCCTCCCTCTTGTTTTCCCTTTTCCTGCTCTGATTTTTTTATTTACTAGACTCACAGAATAAAAATCCTTTAATATTGTTTTTAATGCAATTAAAAAATCTTTTGTTTTTAAATCTAAAATCTTATTATCGACAACAATCGGAAGTTCAGCTTTAATATTTTTATCTTGAAGAGACTTATATCTTTGTTTAACTTTATCCACATAAGTTGTTAATGCTAAAGCAGAACAAAAAGCTTTTTGTTTTTCTTTTTTATTAATTTTGATTTTTTTAATAATTGATTTTATCTTAGGTGGATGAGCTCTAAAACCTCCCACTGCACTTGGAATTCCTGCTGCTTGCCATACAAATTGGCTTCCTCTTCTAAAAAAAACTTTTCTTGGCACTCTGCTTATTCCTCTTCCTGCTGCACTTTTCCATTGTCTTCTTCCATGTTTTGTTTTTCCAGCAGCTGCAGCTTGTTTTCCAGCGAGATAAAAAGGAGCATATGGATGTCTTTGTTTTTCTTGTTCAATTGCCCTTTGCAATATATCTTCTCTTATTTCAGTATCAAAGATATTTGTTTCTATTTCTGATTTTTTCTTGCCTTCTAAATTTAAAATATGTATTTTCATTTTAATTCAACTAAATCATAATTTTTCTTTGCTTGTTTTTTTGTTTTTCTTAATGGGGCAGTAAGAAGCAATTGTCTTTTAACAGGACCTAAAACACTACCTGTTACAACAAGATAATCTGTTTTTATTTTTCCATAATGTTTCCATCCTTGTTTTGGATTAATATCTTTTTCAGATATTTTTCCTATTTCAAGGATTTTGTTATTTTGTGTTTTTCTTGTAAAAAAACCAGTTTGTCCTGCCATAGGAACTCTGAACATTACTCTTGGAGGATGCCATGGCCCTATAGAACCTACTTTTCTAATTCCTTTTTCACTTTTATGAGGTCTTAAACTTACTCCAAATCTTTTAACAGGACCTTGAATCCCTTTAGCTTTAGTAACTCCTCTAATATCTAAAAGTTCATTAGAGAAGCTTTCTGATATGTCAGAGATTGATATTTCTTTGTTCATGAATTCTTTTATTTTATTTAATTTATCTTGTTTATTTCCAGATAAACCAACCTCTATTAAGTCAGGAGTCTTTTTTATTCCCGTATTTTTAACAATAGAATAAATTATTACACTAATATCATCATAATCTTTAATCTCATTAACTACTTTATCTAAATCTTTTTCACCTTTTTTTTGTTTAGGAACTTTTAATTTCTTTTTTAATTCTTTATCATTACTAACAACAACGTCCTTAATTACCTTGCCTTTTTTATAAAATCTAACACAAAATAATTTCATAGGAGGGCATTCAAGAATCGTAGTAGGGAGAATAATCTGTTGTCCTTTTGTCAGAGAATCTTCAGTATTATCTTTAATTAAAGCACTTGCCATTCCTACTTTATAAGCAATATAACCGAGAAAATTAGTTTTTTCAGAATTATTTAAATTGTCCCAGTTTACACTAGGAAGAATTTTTCTTGCTCTTTTCCGGGGCCAAAATTGTAAAGAACCCCTTCTTGGTTGAGAGTGTTTTGGCATTTCTTACTTTTCTATTTCTATTTAATTCAATTCCTCTTAGGAGCAAATCTATTCTCATTTTAAAATAACTCCGAACACCGTGTCTTTATACAAGAAAATAGCCATTTTTAAAGGTTTTCATACCTTTGATTCTATTGAAAATCTTAATATTGTTCTTAATTATAGGGTTAATAATCTTAATAAAAATTATATTCAAGCAGTAAATTCTTTTTCTCTTGTTTCTTGTTTTCCATCTACATTCAATTCTCTAATTATCTTTCCTTGTTTTTTTGCCTTTTCCCTTATTTCTTTTGGTTTAAGTTCTTTTATATTTTCAGGATAAATTATCCTATCAATAACCATTGTATGTTTTATTTCTGCTTCTTGAAAATCAGGAACATCAAATAATAAATCATCTACAATTCCTTTATCTGAAGTTTTTAAAGAACAAAAATCTGCTTTGGGTTTTTTTTCTCCTTTAGTAGAAGGTTTAGAAGATTTTGGAGATTTTTCTTTTATTTTTAATTCGCATGTTGGAGTTTTAAAAGATAATGCATAAAATACTCTTGGATTTTTTTCAATTAAATCTAAAATCTTTTGTTTCTCAACTTCTGTATTTATAATGATTTTTTTTATTCCCATAAATTTTTTAACATCTTTTATATCAAAGTCAATTTCTTCTTCTATATCAAGAGTTGTAACAATTATTCCTTTAATATTTATTTTTTCTACTTGTTTTAAAGTTTTAAGACAATTTTCTACAAGATAATTTGCATATTCATTACTGGTTTTTATATGCCATTTATCTTTTTGTTTTTTAGCTTGGATTAAATATTTATTTGAGAAATTTCCTTTTCCAAATTTGACCAGTTCTTCATGTACTTGCTCATCTATTTTTTCTTGCCAAATCTTTTTAATAAAACATTCCATTTTTATATCAAATTTCTGCCCTTTAAAAATTTATTCTTATTTTTGCTGTGTTAAAAAAGTCTTTAGGAGAACATAACGAACATCAACATAGCCCTAAAAAATATGAATGGGGATTATTAAAGCTGAATTGTATTAAGTGCAACAACACATAATCTACTTTATGTGCTATGAGATTTTTAATATGCTCCTTGTTTTGGCTTATGTATTCTTTTTTACTATTTAAAAACTTTTATAAACATAATCTTCCTGAATTATAGAACATGATTATTAAAGAAAAACATTTTAAAACTATAGCAATTATAGTGGTTATTGGTATCTTGCTTATACTTTCTTTTTTAATTTTAAAACCTATTCTTCTTTCAGTTATTTTTGGATTAATACTTGCTTTTATATTTTATCCAGTGTATAAGAAAGTTTATTCTTTTTTTAAAAATAAAAATCTCTCAGCATTCCTCATCTGTTTGGCAGTAATTATAATAGTTATTCTCCCTTTGTGGTTTTTAATCCCTATAATGGTAAGACAAGTATTTGAAATATATATAGGTTTACAACAAACAGGATTTTCTGAAATTATTGAAAGCATGCTTCCTTCTTTTTCTTCACAAGAATTTTCAAAAAATATTATTATAGCTATAAACTCTTTTATTGGAAAAATAGCATCTTCTTTTTTAAATAAATTCACTGATATATTGCTTAATTCTCCAGTAATTTTGTTAAATATCTCTCTTATAATTTTTGTATTCTTTTTTGGTTTAAGGGATGGAGAAGCTCTTATTAATTATACTCAAAAAATTTCCCCATTATCTAAAGAAAGTGAAAAAAAGATTTTTAAGCAATTTAAAGACATAACTCATTCAGTTATATTTGGACAGTTTATTGTAGGACTTATTCAGGGAATAATTACAGGAATAGGTTTTTTTATATTTGGGGTTCCAAATGCTCTTGTTCTTACATTAATAGCTTCTTTTGTAGGAATTCTTCCGATTATAGGTCCTTGGTTAGTTTGGGCACCAGTAGATATATGGCTTTTTTTAAATGGAGAATTTTATGCAGGGATAGGCATTTTAATTTATGGGGTTTTAATAATAAGTTGGGTAGATAGTTTAATAAGACCTTTAATTGTAAGTAAAAGGACAAAAATAAATGCAGGAATTATTTTAGTTAGTATGGTGGGAGGATTATTAACTTTTGGAGTTTTAGGATTAATACTTGGACCATTAATCATTTCTTATCTATTACTTTTATTAGAGTTTTATAAAAACAAAAAAGCAGATTTAGTAGAGCCAGCAAAAGAAAAAAAACCTTTGTTTTTTCAACAAAGCAAATAAATCTGGCTAAATAATTAAGACATTTTAAAAGAGGAAAAAATGAAATTAAAAATAAAACCTTTACAATTTGAAGCAGGAAGACCTGTAGCTATTTTAAATCAAGAAACTGCTAAAGAACTCAATATCCATTTAGAAGATAGGGTTTTAATTGAAAAAGAAAAAAGATTAGTAGTTGCTGTAGTAGATATAGCTAAAGGACTTATAAAGAAAAACCAAATAGCTGTTTCACAAGAAGTTTTAAAAGACCTTAAAACAAAGCAAGGAGAAAAAGTTGAAGTTAAATTAACTTTTCATCCAGAAAGTATAGAATATATCCATAAAAAATTAGATTGCAAAACATTAAGTAAAAAAGAATTAGGAAAAATTATAGAGGATATTGTTGAAAATGCTCTTACTGAAGCAGAAATTGCTTATTTTATCTCAGGAGTTTATAAATGCGGCATGTCTATTAAAGAAACTGAAAATCTAATTAAAGCTATTGTAGATACAGGAAAAAAATTAAAATTAAAAGGAAAGATTGCAGATAAACATTCAATAGGAGGAGTTCCTGGAAATAGAACTACACCTATAGTAGTATCTATATGTTCAGCAGCAGGATTAAAAATGCCTAAAACTTCTTCTAGAGCAATAACTTCTGCAGCAGGAACAGCAGATACAATTGAGAGCATTGCTGGAGTAGAGTTTTCTGTGCCTGAAATATATAAGATAGTT
Organism: Candidatus Woesearchaeota archaeon; assembly: GCA_964389765.1. Taxonomy (GTDB): domain Archaea; phylum Nanobdellota; class Nanobdellia; order Pacearchaeales; family GW2011-AR1; genus CAYMES01. The sequence continues at coordinate 3,275 of CAYMES010000004.1, read as the reverse complement.
AAAAAAACAAATGCTTGCATGGTATGGGGAGGAGCTCTTGGATTAGCTCCTGCAGATGATAGAATCATTCAAATTGAAAAACTTATTAATCTAGACCCAGAACCCCAATTACTTGCTAGTATACTTGGAAAAAAATTAGCTGTAGGAAGCAAATATATTCTTATAGATATTCCTTATGGAAAATCTGCAAAAGTTTCAAGAAAAAAAGCACTTCACCTTAAAAGAAAATTTGAAAAAATTTCTAAAGATTTTAAAATCAAATTAAAATGCATATTAACAGATGGAAGCCAACCTATAGGAAAGGGAGTTGGTCCAGTATTAGAAATTAAAGATGTAGTATCTGTTTTACAACAAAAAAAAGCTCGTACAATAGATTTAGAAAAAAAATCTTTAAAATTATCTGGATTACTTCTTGAGATAGCTGGAAAAGCAAAAAAAGGTGAAGGCAGGAAAAAAGCAAAAAAAATCCTGAATTCTGGAAAAGCATTTAAACAATTTAAAAAAATAATAAAAGCTCAAGGAGGAGACCTTAATTTTAAAAAACTTAAACCAGGAAAATTTTCCCATAATATTTTAGCTAATAAAAAAGGTAAAATTAGTCATATGGATAATAAAAAAATAAATCTCTTAGCAAGAATTTTAGGATGTCCTGCAGATAAAAAAGCAGGAATATATCTTTATAAAAACAAAGATGAAGAGATTAAAAAAAGAGAAAAAATTCTCACATTATATTCTCAATCAGAAGAAAAATTAAAACAAGCTATTAAATATTGTAAAAATGAGGAGATATTTATTATCAGATAAATTTTTTATTAAAATAACTTTTGGTGATAAAATGCTATAATCACCTAACTTTTTATATCTGAAAAATATATTTTAATTTAGAAAAATTTATAAATGATTTCTTACTATTTACTTTAGGAAAAAGAGGATGAAAATGTTGACTAGTAAAAAAGCCAGAATTAATTTATTAGGTTTGTTAATTTTTTCTTTAACAATTTTAATCTTTTTAATGGCATTATTTATTTCAAATACTTCTTATGTTTTTGCTGAACATATTGTTAATTTTTCTGATGGAGGAATAGGTTATTATATTAATGATAATACTGAAACTTTATTTAATATTTCTGTAAATAATACTGACCCGTTAACAGATTCTAATATCTCCCAAGTAAATATTACTCTCCCATCTGGAGCAAATTGTGTTTTAACTGATGGAACATGGGGAAGTAGCTCATTAGGAAATTTCTTAAATACTTCAACAACTTTATCTTGGTCTAACACTACTAATTACCTTATTAATGGAAGTGAAACAAAATATTTTTGGTTTAATGCTACATGTCAAAATACTGGCAGTTATAACATTACTGTAACTACATTAAATAATACAGCCTCTTTTAATTCCAATCTTGCCTTAGAAATAAATGACACCGCAACATTTAATGGTAATTTAACTTCTCCTAGTGATGGAAATTTAATAAAAATAAATTCCACAACCCTGTATTATAATTTAAGTTCAGGAACATTTAATTGTTCAACATATGTCTGGTATATTAATGGAATTGAAAAAGAGTCAAGCTCAATACCTGCTTCAGTAACTAATGGCAATGGAGATTATAGTATTCCTTTTATAGATGATCAGATTTATTATTGGGATGTTTATTGTGTGAATGCTTCTGATTCAAATGATGATTTGTGGTTAAACATGGCAAAAGATTCAACTCTTGGAAACACCTCAGGACTATGGAATTTTACAATTGCATCTCATGAGTTTTATGGATATGCGAAAAATACAAGTAATATAACCCAAGGAATGAATAATACAAAAGTTACATTTACAATTTATACAACTATTATGAGGGATACAATTTTTAAGCAATATACTACAAATGCAAATGAAAATGGTTGGTATAATATTACAAATATTTCTTTTCCAAGTAGTTATTGGTTTAAAGTAGAGTTAGTTAATTATAATAAATCAAATACCCAAATAGCAGATTTTGTTGGACCTTCTATTCCTGAATTTGAAAGAGCAATGTTAACTGGAGCTAGTGTAGGTTCAGGAGGAGAATCAGAAAGTTTGCAAAACCTTAGTTTTTATATGAAAAAAGGAGCAACTATAAATATCTCAACACATGATGGTTCTGGAGCATTAGGAAGTTCAAATTTTAGTTTTTATCAAGTTAAAGATAAGTCATTAGGATTTCCAATTGTTATGGGTTCTTCAATGGACTCTGGAATACCTTATACTAATTTTACAGCGAATTTGCCTGCAAATAGAAATTATACTGTTATGATTTATCCTGATAATGGGTTGCCTGTGAGTGTAGATATTAATTCAGGGGATTTAAGTGGGGGTTATTTTAACTATTCATTTAATTGTTCTGAAACTCCAAATAGGTTAACTGGTTATGTTAATACAAGTTCTGGTGTTAATTTTACAAGTTTATATGTTGTGGTTTATTTATTAGAACCAGGAAGAATGATTTATTTTGGAGAACATGCAAGCGGTTTATTAAATATTTCAGGAGATGATTTTTATAATACTACTTCTGGTTTTTATAATATTTCTGTTGTAGGAAGTGCAGAAGATACAAATGCAATAATAATGCCTGTTGCTTTTAATAATTCTGGAGATGAAAAATATTATGGTGGATTTAAATCAATAAGTTTAGATTGGACTGGTCCTGGAGAGACAAATTTTACACTTAAAAGATTTAGAAGTGATTATGAAAATCCTGATAATTTAAGTGTTGAGGCATGGGATAATGAACCTTTAAGTGGAGTTATAAGTGTTCCCAAGGTTGGTTTTAATATTTTAAGTTCAAATAATCAATCTGTATCTAGTCCTTTTGTAGAGATTCAATTAGATTATTCAAGTATAAATATGACTAATTTTACCTTTATGATAGATGGAGATAATATTGCTGTCCCACTTTTAGAAGATGTTGGAATTAAAAAAATGAATGTTTTTTCACAATCTGGTGGAGCTCCTTTGAAAAAGAAATTTTCAAATGCAAGTTTGCCTGGAGCTGGAAATGGAACTTCTGTTAATTTAACTTTAAGACAAGCAATGGAGATGAGAGATCCAGATGGAGAATCTTTAGGAGATATGTTTATTGATATGATTCAAAATTCAGATGCATGTAATGTTCCAAATTATAATGTTTCTGAATGTAGTTTTTTTGGTTCTCAGCAAGATAAATCTGGATCTGGATTTAATCCTTTTGGAGTTGTGATGTCAGGAGCTGAAATGAGTTTTGTTATGAAAAATG
>CAYMES010000003.1:0-53767 GCA_964389765.1 Candidatus Woesearchaeota archaeon | reverse complement strand
TAATAAAGAATAAAATTCTATAAATCATCTAAAAGATTTCTAAAATAAACAGAAGGTTTTAATTTGAACTTTCTTAATTCTGTCCTATTTCCTACAAACAACACATTTAAACTCCCTTATATCTTTCTTTGTTCCATAGATATGGATATCTTTTTCATAACAAATGACATTTGTCCTTTTTAATAGATGGTAATCATCTCTTCTACAAAATATATTGCCTCTTACAAATTTCAAAGTTTTTCCATAATCTTGAAATTCTTTAATATCTTTATCTCTTGAATCTCCTTAATCAAAATTAAAACTAATATCTTCTGTAATAACCTCATCTTCATAATTTTTTTAGGAGCATTTTTAACAAATTCTTCTATCCTCAAATAAATAATTTAAATTATTTTAAGAATTACTAAAACTAAATATAGATGATAAAACCTCTAAAAACATTTCTTCATGAAAATTATTTATTTTCAAGTTGAGCTATTAATTTATCAATATCAATTTGTTCAACATCTTCTACATATAACTCAGGATTATTGAAAAATTTATTCTGTCTTACTCTTCCTGAAAAAAACATCTCTCTTCCCAACATTTCTTGCCTTTTTTGCTGTAATTTGTCAATATTTTCCATTTCTTCTTTTGAGATTATTTTTTCTATCTGATTTGAAAATAAAACAGATCTTATTGTTTCTGTTCCATCATCTAATATAAAATTAAGAATAGCTTTTTTTTCTCCATTAACTTTACCATGTTCCTGACATTCTCCTGATTCTGAAACCTTTTTTCCACAAGCAGGACAAGAGTAAAATATCTTAGGATTAAATGCCTGAACAATAACTGCTCTTATTCTTGCTTGCATTCCTTGGGCAAGATCTTTGATATATTTTTCTTGAAATACTTTTCCTTCTACCACCTTATCTAATTTTTGATTAGATAACTTAATATCTGAGAATCCTGACAAATGCAATTCTGAATTCCTAATATTTGCATTGCTTATTTCTACTACATCGCCTTCTTTAATCTCTTGCTTTTCAATAAGAGAAATATGATTTGTATCCCATAATACTGTCCTTATATTGCTTGTTTCATCACCCAGAACAAAGCTTCCTATCTTGCCTTTTTTATTGTTTTTTTCATATTCTCTTACAGGGAACAACCTAATTATTTTACCTACTAAATTTACTTTTTTCATACTTGGCAATATTTCAGATATCTTAATATTTTCTTGGTCAAAATTAATTCCAAGTTCAGAAGCAACTACTTGTGCTGCTCCTTCCTTACTTATCAATCCTGAAAGCTTAGCTCTTTTAGCTTCTACTTTTCTTTCTATTTCTTGTTCAGATATTCCAGAACTTCTTGCTATTCTTTGAATAAGTTTCTGATAATTTGACATTTAAATTTTCCTCATTTTAATATTTTAATAAAGAATGTGCTTATTTTTAAGTATTGTTATAATTAAACAACAAAATAAAAATCATAGAAAAGTTTTTAAACATCATTAATAATCTCCTTTTCATGAAATCAAATAAAAATAAAAAAGATAATCCTTGTTTTGGCTGCTCTTTATGTTGCAAATATGTTTCTGTGGAAATAGACAAACCAAGATTAAATAGTAAGAAAGATATAGATGAAATTAAATGGTTTCTTTTACATGAAAATATAGAAGTTTATATAGATAATGACAACAATTGGAATATTCAATTTAATACTAAATGTAAAAAATTAAAGAAAAATGGGCTATGTGCAATATATAAAACAAGACCTCAAATCTGCAGAGAACATTCTGTAGATGAATGTGAAAAATACGGTGGAGGAAAACCCTATAAAGTTTCATTTAAAAACATAAAACAATTTGAAAAATGGCTAGAGGCGGAAGAAAGAAAAAGCAAGATAAGAAAATTAAAAAATAAAATCAATCTTACTAAAAAAATCTCAAACATAACATTTAAAAAATAAAAATACAAATATTAATATGGCAACTGCAGCAGTTAAAGTTAGAATAATGCCTGAATCTCCTGAAACAGATTTAGATGAAATTAAAAAACAAATTCCTTCAAAATTAAGTGAAGCTAAAAATATAAATCTAGAAGAACAGCCTATTGCATTTGGATTAAAAGCAATAATAGCAACTTTTGCATGGCCAGAAGAAAAAGGGACAGATACTGTTGAAAATTCTTTAAAAGAAATAATAGGCATTTCAAGTGTAGAAGTCATAGATTATAGGCGAGCAATTGGATAATCGTAAATTCTAAAATAATGGTGGATTATACAATTGGGAGTAGGGCAATTGGATAATCGTAAAATTAAATTATATATTTTTTCTATAAATTTAAAAACCAAAACCTCTTCTAAAAAATATGGCACTTACAGATGAACAAGCAAAACAAATAAAGCAGCAGTTAATGCAGCAGATAAAAAATCTTCCACCAGAACAAGGAAAAGCACTTGAACAACAAATTAAAAATATGAATAATGAACAGCTAGAAGAATTTCTAATTCAAAACAATCTAATTAAACAGCCAGGACAACAACCTGGACAAGAAACAGAAACTGGAGAAGCTGCTGGACAAGCAGAAGGAAGAGGAGGATGTATATTTTGTAATATAGCAGAAGGAAAAACTCAAAGTTATAAAATAGATGAAAATAAAAAAGCAATAGCTGTACTTGATATTAATCCTTTAACAAAAGGGCATTCAATAGTTCTTCCAAAACAACACCTCCCTATAGAAAAATCATCATCTTCAGTATTATCTCTTGCTAAAAAAATAGCTAAAAAACTCAAATCAAAACTAAAAGCTCAAGATGTCAAAATAGAAACAGCAAATGTTCAAGGACATGGTTTAATAAATATAATTCCATTTTACGAAAATGAAAAACCTGAAAAAAAACAAGCCAAACCAGAAGAACTTGAAAAATTACAGAGAAAATTAAAAGTTAAACCAAGAAAACAAAGAAAAAAAGCTGCTGCAAAAAAATTAAGTGAACTTCCACATGCTCCAAAAAGAATTCCTTAAATAAATAGATAAACAAAAAACTAAAAAATGAGGTGGATAATAGAACTAAATCCTTGCGAACTATATAATATTCTATCTTATATTATCCTTGCTCTTTCAATAATCTTCATTGCAATATTTTTTATAACTAAATCTAACATAAAAATTTTTCATAAACTCGCTGTTTTCTCAGAAAAACATAAAAAATTTCTTTCTTATCTTGCTCTGATAATACTAATTGTTTTATTTATCTCATTCGGAATTTTAAAATATTATGTATATTATCTTGATAAAGCAACCAAAGTAAAAGTAGATGAAAAAATACTAATCATAGAAATAGATGACTATTGGAATATAGCTAAAGATGGTGCAGGTCCTTATTTTGAAAAATATGGTTATACTATGAAAGATTATAAAGAAGTTTCAGATATACTTGACAAACACAAGGCTGTTGCTTCCCTTGGAGTTACCCCTTTTATATTTGTTGAAGGTTTAAGACAAAACTTTCCACTAAGTGAAGACAAAGAAATGATAAATTATCTTAAAGAACTTGACAGAAAAGGTTATGAATTAGCAATGCATGGATACAATCACTGCAGAAATTCATATTATTGTCCTCAATATGAAGAAGTATGGTATAATGTACTAACTGGAAAAAGACAATTAGAAACAATATTTAAAAAAGAGTTCATTACTTATTTTCCTCCTGGAAACCAGTGGACAACTCCCCAATATGAAAATGTTAAAAAAGTGGGTTTTAAAGTAATTGGGAACACTCATGTTCCTCAAGCTTATTTTGATAAGGATGTAATTATAACTCAAAAAGGATATGATCCGATTTATGTATACAAATGGTATGCAAGAGATTTCAAACATACTTCTTATAAAGAATGGATACAAGAATATGAAAAAAACAATTTATTTATCTTACAATTGCATTGCAATACTTTTGATAACAGAGAAAAACTAGAAGACTTAGATAAATTCTTAGGATATGTTAAAAAAGATGGAGCAAAAATTATGACTTATAAAGAATTCTATAAATATATGCAAGATAAAATAAATAATCAAAACAAAGCTTTAACTGGAAACATTATCATAAAAAACTAAAAAATTATTAGAAAAATATTTTAAAGCTAATCTGCTATAATTAATTATGAATATAAATAAAATCCAGATAATTATCTTAATTATAATATTCATAATTTTAATCTCTTTAATTATATATCTTGACCACCATAATACTATAGAAAAAATAAATCAAACAAACACTAACAACATCATTATAAAAAATAATACAATAGATTTTTCTTCTTTAACCCTCCAACAAAAAATAGCTCAAATGATTGTTGTTAGAGCAGATAATGAAGATTATGAATATACTAATCTCAATATAGGAGGAATATTTTTAGATAGACAAAACTCAGCTGAACAATATAAAAAAATAATTGGAAACTATCAACAAAAATCAAAAATAAATTTATTTGCATCTACTGATTTAGAAGGAGCATGGACTCCCTTTCATAATCCAACTCCAGAACAAAAATTTCCAAAATTTTCTGAAATAAAAACGTCTGAACAAGCATATGAAATCGGACAAAAACATGGAAAATTATTAAAAAACACTGGATTTAACTTGAATTTTGCTCCTGTTGCAGAATTAAAAGATAAGGTTTATGGAGGAAGAGCATTTAAAGGAACAAATCAAGAAATACAAGATAAAATAGCTTCATATATCCAAGGATTACAAAAATATGTTTTAGGAACATGCAAGCATTATCCTGGAAAAGCAATGCAAAAAAATCTTCATTATTTTTCTGATAAACAAAACATAACTAAAGAGGATTTATCTCTATTTGAAACATGCATAAAAAACAATATATCTGCAATTATGGTAAGTCATCAAAAAGTTACTGGAGAATTAAATTCCCAAAATAAACCTTCAACAATATCTAAACCAGTAATTTCAAGCATAGATGACTCAGCTCTTATTATAGCTGATGAAATAAACATGATAGGATTAAAAAAATCTTATCCAAAAAAAATAAATCTTTATAAAGAATTAATTAATTCTGGAGAAAACTTAATTCTTGATTTTCAACTATCTCCAAAATCTTTATACAATCTTATTAAAAACATAGAACAAGAAGTTAATAAAGGCAATATAAAAAAAGAAAATATAGATAAAAGTGTTAAAAAAATACTAACAACTAAAGGATATAAAATCAGATAAAATGGTAAACTTTGCAACAAAAATAGAAATATATAAATATTCCCTAGATAGTGTTCTTAAAAAAGATGCATATTGTGGAGCTAATATAATTCTTGAAACCTCAGAAAAAAAACAAATCTATTCTAATCATAACCATCCACATCAACTTGAAAGTTTAGCACAAAATATTGAAGCTTCTCCAGAAATAGAAATACATCAAGGAACAGAAATAACAACAATACCTTCTCCAAAAACAACTCCTTCAAAAGGAAGTTACATTTACTATCCTTTAACTGCACAAGAACTAAATGAATTTAAAAGAAGGTACAACAATATAAAATATATAAGAGAAACTAAACAAAGAAATAATATTTAAATTGAAATTATTAAAAATATAAATGCAAATAAAAAACTAGGTGTAAAAGGTATTCCTTCTTTAACCTTAACTTTTTTCTTTCCAGATTTTTTAAGAACATTTATTTCCTCTTCATCTAATCCTTCCCAACTTGGTTTTATAATCTTTTTCTTACCCCTATACCTTATTCCAATATCTTGATAAAGCCAATCTCCAATTACTAGATTTTTAACATTAACATCTTTAATCATACATGCTTCTTCTATAGACTTAGCATAACTAAAAAGTATAGGAAAAACAAGAATAATAATTGGAAAAGCTATCATAATCTTCAAACCTAAAATTAAAAATAACATAGATAAAATAACAGCAATAATAAAACAAATATTCATCATCTTCTCATTATTTTTTAGCTGTTTTAAAAATTCTTTTTTAAAATCTTTCCATCTTTTAATAACTAACACAAAACTATATAATAAAGCATAAAAACTTCCAAAAAACAATAATCCAAAAATAAAAAAGATAAAAACCTTAACATTATTCATAAAAACATTAGAAAAAGGCAATACAGCTCCTAATGCCATTAACAACTTAGCATCTCCTCCTGCAAAAACTCTTGAATAATAAAATAAATTAGCTACAATAAAAAATATCCCAAATCCCATAATACCATAAATAATATACAAATAATCAAGTTTCCATAAAGATAAAAAAGCTCTATATGACAAAGCAACTGCAATAAGAGAAAAATTCCACCAATTTGCAACTTCTCTTTTTCTCAAATCCTGAATAACAGCTATAACTATCCATATAACAGCTAAGATTATTAAAAATAAATTTTCATTAAACATCCTCGTTTTAACCTCTTTTTTCTGATTTTTCTAATTCTTTTGCTTCAAGTGTGGAAACAATATCTGATATCAACGAAGCTAACAAACCAAAAGCACCGATGAATAATCCTTTAGCATCTAAAACATTTAAACTTAACAAAACAATTATGAAATAAATAAAAATCATAAAATTTATAATCTGTGAAAATACTGATAATGCTCCTCCAATTTTCATTTTATATCAATACTCTTATAATTCCATAAATCAATAAAACTAAAGCTATAAAACCAATTATCCAAGCAATCAATTTAAGTTTTTTTAGAGTTTCTTTGTCCATTTTACCTATTTTTATTAAATTAATAAGTAATTTGTAATTTTTAAATCTACTTCTTTTAATCTTTTTTCTTTCTTGTTCTATGTTTTCCGCCTTTTTTATATGGATGTTTCTTTTTATTTCTCTTTTTATCTTTTCCTTTTCTTCTTTTTTCAGGATATCCATATTCTACCATTTTATCTCCAAATATCTACATTTGTGAAAATATAAAAAATTCAATTAATAAACAAATAAAAATTAAAAACACTTAAGAAGGTTCTATCTTGCTACAGCTGCTATCTTTAATCTGATCATGTTCACATTTTTCAAGACCAAAACCTTTATCTTCTAAAGCCTTACAATTATATTTTCCATTTTGTGTTTCGTCTTCAAATTTCACTGTCCTTTCTCTTGTACAATAATCATATTGGGCTCCTGTTGTACAAGCTACTTGACATGCTTGAACAACACTGTCAACATTATTTCCTCCGCCAAAAAAGCTTGTTATTCTTGTCCATAGATTCCCCCATCCACCTGTAAATCCTACTACCAAAACTACTAAGACAACTAATGCTAAAACTATGATCACAATTGTACCTATAGCTAATTCAGCACCTTTTTTATCTTTCATTATTTACCTCTTTTAAATTTAATTTATTAATTGAATAAATAAGACGATATTTTTAAATGTTTCTAAATATCGTAATCTTGCTCTTCCTGCTCTTTTTGTTCTAAATCAACTTCTTTTTTAAATTCTTTTTTATAATTATAAGAAATCTGTCTCAAATCAATTTCATCATTATCCAATTGCTTTTTTATACTAATTTCAAAATTAATTATAAGTTCATTATCTTTAATCTCAATGTTTTTTTCTTTAACTTGACTTTCTATATCTCTAATCTCTGGAATAATATATTTTTCATCTTGTTTATATCTTTCCAATTCGTCCTTAAAATTAGCAATAAAATCTTGTTTTGTTTTAATACCTTTAATAGAGTTATCTATCATATCCTGAACATAAAAATCAAATTTAGCTTTTTCAATATAAATATAATTCAAAAACATAAAATGGTTCATTTCTGATTTTTCAGCTTCATCACTTATAGAAAGTATAAAAAGAGTTGCAATACTTAATACTAAAACCATAAATACTAACAAAGTTATGGGAATATTTGCTTTTTTATTTTTCATTAATTTGTTTTTAGATTGCATTTATTTTTCCTACAAATAATTTTATTTTTATTTTTTCATCTTTTTTAGGTACTATTAATTCATCTCCTATATATGTTCTTCCAAAAGGCCATTCTTCTAAAGCTGAAAAAATATTCTCACAATTATATTTTTCTGCTCCTCTATAAAAAGGTTCTTCTTTATTATTATCTCCACATTTCTCTCCAATAATCTTTACAGGATAAAATAAATCTTTAGCTCTTTTAATTCCATTATCTTCATTATAAACACATAAAACATAACATCTTTCTGGATAAATTTCATCAAGATGATTAGCTGCAAATTGATAAAAAGCTATAAAGTTTTCATATTTATTATCTGGATTATTTTTAATAACCAGAAAATTAACATGCTGCCCATCAATATCATTTTTTGTAGGAACACTAAAAATTTCATCAGAATTATCTGCTATAAAATCTTTAATAGGAATCTTCTTTTCTTCAAATTCTAAAGGAGAATTTAAAAAATAAACAAAATTCTCAATTAAATTTACTTTATCTTCTAATTTTAAATATCCTTTTTTTGATTGTTCATCTCCATCAAAAATATCTGAAATACTTATATTCTTAGTAGCTAAAAATGTAACAGCTACTATAAATATCACCATAATAAAAAATATAATTAAAAAAGCCACAAACCACGTTAATGTGGAACTGATTTGTGCTTTTTTATTTTTAAATTTCATTTTAATTTCCCCCTACAACAGAAACTTTTTTAATTTCTTGATTTGTTCCTGCTAATATCTTAAATTTTAATTTTTCTCCTAAACTATCAAAAACAAAAATCTCTTTTCCAGAACATTTTGGATAATCTCCTCCTTCTAACTTACAATTTACTTCAAAACTTCCAACACCTTTAGTTATCTCTTTAATACTCTCCCCATCTAAATCATATAAACTAACATTTATATAAAAATTCCCACTATTTTCTATAACTTCTTTATCTAAGCTACATCCTTGAAAAATATCAAAATCATCTTTTAAAAATTCCTCATTCAAATTTCCTTGTTCTGATAAACAATCTAAAATCCTATCTGCAAGTAATTCAGATTCCAGTTTTCTAACATCAATCTCTCCACTATAATATATTAAAACCCCAATAACAATTCCACCCCCAACTAAAGCTAAAACAAAAAACCACCAAATAGTAAGTAATTTTTCTCCAGCTTTTTTATCTCTAAATAACTCTCTCTTTTTCATTCTCCTTGTTCTGGATGATTTATTTTTAAACTTAAAATCTTTTCACCTTGTCCAGAAGAAATTTCTGTCTCAACATCATAATCTGAAAAAAACTTGTACTTATGTCCTCCTTTTCCACTTATATCAACAATAATCTCATTATTTTCATTATCAACTTTAAAAATTTCTTCTAAATCTTGTCCTTTTAATCCTTTTTCTTCTGCTATTTCAATAATTTCTGTAACATCAAAAAAAACAGTCATTCCTGGTTTAGAATAATCTACAAATAAAGCTAACTTTTTTGCATACATACTTTCATAAACAAAAAATCCTTGTCCAGAACTCCAAACAAAAATCAGCATAATTGAAATAAAAACCAAATTAAGAATTAAAAAAATAATTGTTTCATAAACAGGAGATTCTTCAACCATCTTATATTAGCCTCTTTTGATAAATTAAAATAGAATAATAACATTATAAATTTAACCATAAATAATTATTTAAATGATAACTCTTTTTATAAACATGGTCAAAGAAATTCATCTATATGGAAATATCCTTCCTCCAAAAGCAAAAGATAAATATTTCTTCACAATTGAATTAAACAAAAAAGGAGATAGTATCTCTTTTGACAACACAATAAAAGGACATAGAATTCTAAAACAAATTAATGCTGGAAAATTTAATATGAGTAAAGGAAAAATTAAAGAAGAATGGGAAATGTATCATTTTATAAATGGAAAATTAAAAGAAAAAATTCATGAAAAATGGATTGATAAAGGAAAAGATGACATCATTAATGGAATTATCTGGAGACAGGTTTGGGAAATCCCAACTCCAAAAGAAATTGACAAAAGACTAATCCAATTAAATAATTTTCTATGGGAAAATAAAGAAAACCTCAATAATAAATCAGTAATTAAAAGAGTGAAAAAAGATAGTGAAAAATTAAATAAATTTGCTTTAAAAATAAATAAACAAAGATCTTTTAAGGAGTTCCTCTAAACCTGCCACATTCTAATTCTTTTAAGTTTTCAACATCATAATCTATAAAGAAATTTCCTGATTTATATCTTGCATTATTAAATCCATCTTCTCCTCCAAGAATATCATCTAAATCTGTTTCTTCTAATTTTTCGGCTATTTCATGTCCTCCATACCATCCAACAGTTGCTGCTCCAAGACATCCAATAAATCCTCCAGCAGCTGTTCCTGCTCCTGGAACAATAGAACCAATTGCTGCTCCAACTTTTGCACCTAAAAAACACCCTCCTCCTGCTCCTCCAATTTCTGGAATCCAACTAGTCAAAGTACCTTCTCCTATTTCCATAAAAACAATTGCTTTTTCATCCATTGAATAAACATCAGATTCAGCACTATAAGAAGGAATATGCGAACTATGTGTTAAAAATTCCCAATAAGAAATATCTTTATTAGGTACTTTATGAGTAAGAATATATTTTTCTAATCCTCTAATCTCTCCTATATCTTCTTTAAGTTCATCATCAAAAGCAATTCTTGAACAAATAACACAATTACTTGTTTCCCTCATTTCTCTTGTAAATATCTGGACTTTTCCTTCACCCATCATTGTCCAACAATCAGCTATTTCTCTTGCTAAAAACATCTTAATCTTTCGCTCTTTTTCTTCTTTATCTCCACTAATTCTTGCTTTATCATATTCTTCTCCTGCAAATTCTTCACAATCTCCTTTTCCAAAAAAATCCTCAGTTATACATACTTTTCTTGTATTACATTTCAAAGGAACATAATCTTTTGTTCCAAGAAAGGTATCAGGAGCAGTTGCTCTTAAAATAACACTTTGATGGCAAACCTCTCTATCTACCATACTGCCCCATCCTAAACCAAAATAAAACAACAAAACAATTCCAAATCCAATTATAAGCAACAAAATAATGATGATATATTTAGATGTTAATTCTGCTCTCCTACCCTTTTTTATTTTCATCTTAATAATAAACAAATCTTATATTTATATTTAACCTGTCAGATATCTCGCCAAATAATAAAGCCCTCCTAATGCTATTAAAAATATAACTATCCATAATAATATCTTAAATAAATTTTCCATCTGTGCTTTTTTATTTTTTATCATTTTTATTTTGATTTTTTCATTTATTTTGTTAAAAAAGATATTCATCTCCTGAAGCATAACCTTTATCTTTATAATAGGTAAGCCTTATCATATAATCTTTTTCTTTATATATAAATTCAAATCCAGGAACATTAATTATCTCATCAAATTCACTAATTTCTCCTGGGTTAATTACTCTTTTAGAAATTTTAATCTCTTCATCAAAATTATCAAACCTAATTATAACATTAACTTGTTTTCCCAAAGTTTCTTCTAAAGTTCCTTCTGATAATATAAATACCCACCGAAATTTATCTTTGTTAATACCAAATAAACTGTCCACATTTAAACTATTAAAATATTTCTCCAAACTTTCTTTTAACTTATTTCCAATATTGCTGTCAGGATTATCAATAGATGATAAAAGAAGTTCGTTAACAGACTCAGAATCGCTGTCTTTTTTATAATTCAAAAGATTATCTAAATAACTTTTATAAATAAAATTTTCTTTTGTCATTATATGCACTTTCTCTTGTTTTACTATTAAACTTAATTCAAGTGGAATTTCTTCAAAATAAACACATTTTTTTTCTGTTCCATAATTAACATTTTTTCCTCTACAAAATTCAAAAAATTCTACTTCAAAATCTAATCTTTTACAATAACCTTGTTCAGCACAAACTAGATGCTTCTGTTCCTTTCTAAGTAAATCCTCATAATTACAAATACATAATTCTTTTGATTCTTTTCCCTGCAATAAAATCCATCCTTCAGGAGCTAAAATAAGCTGTTTTCCAATTTCTCCTTCTTCTAAATGAGATATTTTATTCTCAATCTGATTTAAAGTTTCCTTTGCTTGCTCTCTTTCTGAAGATTCAATAAACATATTATAAAGCTCATAACCTAGTCCTATCAAAATAAGCAGACATAATACTGCTACAACTAATTTTATAACAGTTGATGCTAAAATTGCTTTTTTATTTTTAATTTTCATCTTACTCATTTTTCTCTTGTTATTTTATCAATTATTTTCTTCTAATAAAGCCCAATCAGGAGCATTTTTAAATGTCCTGTATTCATTCCAATAATCAATTAAAATCCATGGAGACTTATCTCTCGTTATTTTGAAAAAATCAGTATCTGCAAATCTTATATAAATTACTCCATTAACCCATCTAAAATAAATATAAGCAAAAGCATCTCCACCAGTATCAACTCCTAACTTACTTTCTGGATTAGCAATATGGGTCCCTACAAGTACCTTTTCTTCCTCACTTTCTGCTTCAACTTTCATATCATTTAAATCATCAAAATAATCACTAACATCAATATAATCATATCCTTCATCATCTATAATTTGGACAGGATAAGCTTGCTTTTCATCTACAACAAGATAATATTTATTTTTACCAGATTTAACCAAATAATCTTCTGAAACTAAAGTTAATTTGCCATCTTTTTCATGTACATCTTCATATAAAGAAAATCTATCAGGAGGATTAAATGAATTTTTTTTCTTTATAAAATCATCAATATTAATATAATATCCTTTTTCATTATAAGTAAATCTTTTAATATTTGGAAATACTTCTTTAGATTTCTTTTCCTTTTGCCCTTGTTTCTCTAAAATATTCCTAACATAATCCAAACTTTCTTCTCCCCACCCCCACTTGCCATCAATCTCATCAAGCTCTTCTTTAGTAATTAATCCCAACCTATAAACTTCATCTACAAAATTTTTAATTTCCTTATTATCAGAATATTCTGCATTTTCCCCATACCTTTTAATTAATTCACTTAATTGTAATATCGCAGAATCTAAATCTTTAATCTCTTGTTTTTTTTCTGGTTTTATCCTCTCATCCCTACAAATTAAATTATGTCTAAAATATGCTCCATTTAAATTAGATAATAATTCATAACTTGGCAAATCATCTTGTCCTGCATTTTGTAAAACTTCATTTTTAAGAATAATCCCCTTATTATTTACCTCTCCTGCTTCATAATCTACAATATCCCAAATTTTCCATTTCAAAGATATATGTTTCCTAACTTTTATAACTATATCATCTATTTTAGGATTAATTGTCAAACCAGAATATAAAAAAAGCTCAGAATCAATCAAATTATCTTCTGTACATTCTTTATCTCCACAAAATCTAATAACCTTGCCATAAGATGTTCCTTTTGAAACATCTGCAATTTTAACAGGACATTCTTCTTTTACTTCTTGTTCATCTTCCCCTATCTCTTGCTCAGATTTACATAAAAAATTACCTAATTTTTTTGAACCATCTAACCTTTTCAATTCTTCATAAGATATATATGGAAATGTATCTACTAAATCATAATTTTCAATCTTTACTGTATCTTTTATTAATTTTCCTAATTCATCATCTATATCCTGAGTATTTAAAATTTTATTATCTGAACTTATTATTAATTCTGAACTTCTTTTTTTACCATTTTCATAAAGCCATAACTTTCCTCCTTGACTAATTTCAGCCACCTTAACTTCACATATCCCTTCCCCTAATGATTCATCAGCTCCTTCAACAA
Source organism: Candidatus Woesearchaeota archaeon (assembly GCA_964389765.1). Taxonomy (GTDB): domain Archaea; phylum Nanobdellota; class Nanobdellia; order Pacearchaeales; family GW2011-AR1; genus CAYMES01. The sequence goes on along the minus strand of CAYMES010000003.1, from coordinate 40,007 downwards.
CTTCATCTTCTCCATAACTAGGATAATCTGGTTGATTTTTAAACCAATCTAAAATTTCTCTTCCATAAATAGAAATAACAAAAAATGCTCCAATAATAACTAAAGCTGCTAAAATCAAGATAATTAATTTATTTAAAGATAAACTTGTCCCTCTTTTATCACTTTTTAATCTAATCATACCTATCCTCCAAATCTAAAAAGATTTTCAACAAATCCTACAATCGAAATTCCTTTAACTTTTAAAATTATATATATAGCAACAACTAAAACAAATACAGCAGCAGCTATTAACCACCAAACCAATACTTCTATTTCTATAGCTTTTTTATTTTTTCTCTTAAATATCTCCAACATTCTAACAACCTGCATTTTCACAATTTAAATCCTGAATTCTTTTTCCAATATTCATATCTCCTAATTCCGAACATGTCATCTCTTGTTCAATAATCTCTCCATCTTTTTCATACTTAATATTTTTTTCTACGCAACAATATTCATGAAAAGAATTCTGAGTTACATAGGTATTACAAGCAGTAACAATACTATCTATATTTGTCTCTCCTTGTATATTTTGTAAAAAATCTGAAAACATACCTGTCTGATAATTCCAAAAAACAAGCAAACCTACAAGAACCAAAACAGACAATATAATTATAACTAAAGTACTTACTGCAATCTGCATTGCTTTTTTTCTTATTCCTCTATTTTTCATTTTATACTCAAGTAAAAGATTATTATAAATTTAACCCACCATCCCACTTAAAGCAACAGCTGCCAATATAGTAAGAGCAATTATGGCAATTAAAGCAGTTACCACATATAACAAAACTCCAAATCTTAAATTTTTAGATAAGTCATATTTTCTTTTTAATTTATCTTCTCCAGCATCAATAGTAACAAGAGTATTTGTCAAAATAAAAATTATCTCAATAATATAAATTCCAATAGCTATCTGTAAAAAATAAGGAGAAACCATCTTAGTTATATCAAATATAGAAGTAATATTAGAAATATTTCCTAAGTTAACTCCTGCTCCTCCTACATTTCCTAAAGCCATTATACTTTGCAACTTGTTTAAAATAAGAGTTATCATTCCAGCTAATCCTACAACAATTCCAGCTAATAAAGGAGCTAAAAAAGTCATATTGCTTTTCATATCACTAATTATTTCAGCTAACAAATCTTGCAACCTTTGATTTATCTTATTTATCATTTTAACATATTCAGATATAGACATTAAAGAACGAGCAGCAACTTTTAATCCTTTTTTAACACTTTCAATTAATATCTTCATACTCATTCTAATTAATTCTGAAGGATAATAAATAATAGCTCCTCTTTTTTCATTAAATATAGCTTCTTCTAAAGACATTCCTGCTTGATGCAAATTAACATTAACTGTATTAAAAAATCTTTCAGCCATTGTTCCTTTAGAAGATTCAGCTACTTTTGTAAAAGCAACTTCTGCTGGAAATCCATCCCCTAACCTGTTTCCTAACTGGAATAAAGAACCTGTAAATTCATCTTCTAATTCCTTACTTCCTTGTCTTGCTTTAATAAGTTCTTTAGTTTTCATAGAATATGACAATACAAAAAATAAAGCTATAGAAAATGGAACTAATAAACTCAATAATAAAGCAACAGGTCCAAATGGTCCTACTGTTCCTGCAGGAGTATCTTGAAAATCGAATAATTTAGTTTCACCAAAATACTCTAAGCCTATCTGACTAAATGTATAATCTTTTTGAAGATTTAACATTGAAGGAAGTCCTGTATACCCAAAGAAAAATGGTAAAAATCCAAGTATAAATAAAGGAAAACAAATTAAAAAAGCAATAAGATATGGTTTCTTACTTTTATATTTAGGATATAAAGGACTTAACTCCAAAAGCTGAGATTCTCCATATCCTCCTGGTCTTTTTAATAATATTTCTGAAGTTAAATAAAAAACAAAAAATGGAATTAAAATATTAAATAAAACAAAAACATGATGCCATTTAATTAATCCTTGTAATAATGTTGATGCAAGAGGTAATAATGCTAATCCTAAAGTTGGAAGTATTATCCCTAACATATATAAATTTGTCAATGGACTCCTAATATTATGAGAATATTTCAACATCTTATCATAAACTCCATCCAGAATAACTTGTAAGCTTCTTTCTAATGTGGCTACTCTTCTAGATTCACTTGATTCATATAAAGAACTTTCTATTAGATGAAAACTTTCTATAAATTCATTACTATACCCTCTCCAAGTTTCAAGATAACTATCAAGAGACTCTTTTATACTTGAAAACTTTCCTGTTTCTACATCCCAAAAAACTTTTTTAAAATCAAAAGCAAGAGGAGCTTTAATATGTTGAGATGCAAATCTAACAGCTCTCTCAAGATTAGAAGTATGTTTCATATAAACAACTATATAAAGAATAGCTGGAATCATCTGACTAGAAGCTTTTAGCCTCCATTTATTAGCTAATCTTGAAGGTAGAGAATAAAAATAATAAAATAAAAATAAAGAAGCTAATAAAACTAAAAATAAAAAAAGCAATGGAAATACCTCCATTATAAAATATATTCCTGCACTTAATAAAATTCCTGCAAAAAAAGAGATTACAAAAGCCATAACTGCAAGAGTTAATGCCTGGCTTGCTGTGACATCAAGATGAGCAATATTTAAATTATTTTGTATCTTATTTTTATCTTTTTCAGCTAATTTTATAGATATAATATTTCCGAGAGATTTTGCCCATTTTTCATATCTTGAAAAAGAAGGCATCATATCTTCTTTAAATTTTAAATATTCCTTAGAATAATTTCCTTCTGAATTAACAGCCTTGCTATTTAACTGATTTTCAATCTTTTCCCCATATTTTTTCAAAATATCATCTGTTGATGGCTTTTTCATTTTAACTCTTTTTTATAAACTTTATACAATTTTTAATTAAATTATCAAAATCTTTAGACTTTTTCCATTGCTCATAAATATATCTTCTTAATTTTTTATGTGGCTCATATCCCCAATCAGCAATATACCATAAATCTATAAATTCAACATTAAGTAAAAAAGTTAAAGCTTCTTTTAAATCGTGAGTCTTTTCCCACCCTATCTGCTCTTCAACTTCACCAAAATAATGTTCGTGAAAATGAAAGTGCATTAATTCATGTCCAGCTGTCATAAGAGCTGTAGGTAGAGAACTAAAAAAATTAACCATAAACCATCTCTCTCCAATATTATAAATACATCTTGGAGCAAAAGTTACATATGCTTTTATATTCTTATTATCTAAAGGTTTTTTTGTAATTTTTTTTAATCTCCTCATATATTCATCTTCAATAGAATTCCATGATTTTTCAAATGCTTTAACAAATTGTTTCAAAGCTTCTGAATCATACATCTCTTTAAAATATCTCTCTATTTTAAATCTTGCTTTATTGAATTCCTTGCCTTTACAAATCTCTAATAATTCCTTAGGCATTTTAGAAGAAAAATCCATAATTCTTCCTTTTTCATTTGCAGTTTCCCAGATATTTTTAATATCTTTAACTTTATTAAACTCAACTTTCATTTTACCTCTTTTTACCTCTATTTCTTGATTTATCTAATGAATGAGAGTTTAAAAATTCAATTATCGCAAGATTTACAACTTGTTTTTTAGAAGTATAATAAAATTTATTTTTTTTAATAAAATCTTCAATTTTTTTTAATAGTTCAGAATCTATCTTAACTACAGAATCTTTTCTACTCATCGTGCCTCTTTTTCCCCAGAAGAGAATATTCTGGTTACTATAGGTAACAAATTGTAACTTATAAATATTTTGGTTTTCTCAAATTTCAGTTTTTCTGATATATTCAATATATCTACTGCTTGAATCTTGGCTTCCTACATCTAGAAAACTCATCTTCCCTCCATAATCCTCAATAATTTTTCTTTCTTCTTGATCCATACTCTCTAAACTATAATCATTTCCCTTAACATAAATATCTGGCTGAATAGTTTTTAAACAATTTCTTGCTGTTTTTTCTGAAAATATAGTTACATAATCTACTTGCTCTAAACAAGACAATATTTCTGCTCTATCATCTTGGGACATTATTGGACGGTCTTTTCCTTTTAATTCTCTCACTGATTTATCACTATTTAAACCAACTACAAGCAAATCACCTAATTCTCTTGCTTTAGCTAAATACCTCACATGCCCTTTATGTAAAATATCAAAACACCCATTTGTCCATACAACCTTTTTTCCTTTAGATTTCTCGCTATCAACAATTCCTTTAATCTGTTCTAAAGATTTTAATTTTTTATGTTCTCCTTCTATTAATTCTTCTAATTCTTCTCTTAAAACTGTTGATGTTCCTTTTTTACTTACAACAATTCCAGCTGCATGATTTGCAAAATTTGCAGATTCTTCTAAACTTAAACCGCAACATAAAGCTAATGCCATACTAGCTACTACTGTATCTCCTGCTCCTGTTATATCATAAACACTTTTTGCTCTTGTAGGAAAATTAATTGCTTTATCTGAATTATTTTCAAATACAGTCATTCCATCTTTTCCCCTTGTTAAAACAATATTTGAATTAAAATAATCCTGAAGATATCTTCCTGCTTCATACACTTTTTCTTTATTTTCAATACCTGCTATTTCAAGTGCTTCTTTTAGATTGGGAGTAACTAAATAAACATCTTTGTAATTTTCTTTATTTTTAGGTTTAGGGTCTACTAAAATCCTTACATCTTTGTCTTTTGCTTGTTTTTTTAAATTAGAAATTAAATTTTTTGAAATACTTCCTTTTGCATAATCTGATACAATAATCATATCTGGCTCAATCTCAAAAACCTGTTCAACAACTTTTTTCTCTAGTTTCTCACCTGCTTTAATCTCCTGTTCCCTATCTAACCTTACTATCTGATAATGAGAATTTCCAATCCTTGTTTTTAATATTGTATTATCTAAAACTCCTATTAAACATGGCTCAATTTCATTATCATATAATTCTTTCATTAAAATATCTCTTTCTTTATCATTTCCAGTATATCCAAACAAATAAGTTCTTCCTTGTAATGAGGAAATATTTGAAGCTACATTTGCAGCTCCACCAAGGTTGAAAAATTCATTTTCTTGTTTAACAACTGGAACAGGTGCTTCTGGACTTATCCTATTAACACTACCATAAATATATCTATCTAACATAATATCTCCAATAACTGCTATTTTCTTATCGGGAAACCCTTCTAAAAGTTCATGAATATCCATAAAAAATAAAAAATTTATACATTAAAAAGAATTTGTGTTATTAATTGTATATTTTCTTAAAATTATTTAATTTCCAAGAAGAGCATAAATTTCTTTTGTTATCTTTTCATAATCTTGTTTTTTTCCTGCTCCTCCTTTATCAACTCTTCTTTTATCATTTTCATCTAGCTTAGAACCATATTCAAACATCTGGACAAATACACTATAAATCATATTTTGAGCTTCTTTAACAGATTCGCACTTAGAAATTTTAGCTGATATTACGGCTGATTCAGCCTCATACTCTTGTTCTGAAGCTCCATCATCTATTAAATCCATTATATCATGCTTCTTAAGAATTTCCCTTATATCTTCTTCTAAAGTTTTATTTACCATTTCCTTTTCAATTTATCACTATTTAAAAAATTTATATTCTTAACTTTATAATTTATTTACTCTAATAATGTTTATTTCTTTTTAACATAATCTTTTAACCATTTCTGCCATCTAGAAAAAACTCTATCAGATACTGGCAACCCAACTTCTTTCATTACCTGCTCAGAAAAACTATGAAACATATTATTTGACAAAGCATTAAAATCTGCTTCTAAAAGTTCAGGCATTTTTAATTTTTCTGCTATATTCACAATTTCTTTTTTAACTTTTGCCCTTAACATTATGTTGTCATAAACAGCATCCCAATTTCCAGCCCATCCTTTAACTTGTCCTGCAATATCTTTTATTAACTGGCTATCTCCATTAATTAATTCTTCAGTAGCTTCTAATTCATCTTTAATAACATTATATTTTAATAAATCAACAAATCCTCCTTCTCTTAAAGGATCTTCTGTCCAGTGCTTTCTAACTTCTGTTAATTGTATTGCTCTTTTCCAAGAATGAAGTCCATCAGCAGTTTTAACAGGATTAACAATTAATATAGCATCTGTTGCTTTAAAAGATGTAACTGGAACTTCTAAATCATTAACAACTCTATCAAAAACAGAATATGGGCTAGCACCATGAATTGTTCCTGCAACAACATTAGCTAAAGCACCTACCCTCATAGCTTCATACAAAGCTTTCGCCTCTGTACTTCTAACTTCTCCAACAATAAGGCAAGAATCTCCTAATCTTAAACTTGTTCTAATTCCTTCATCTGCACTTACTTCTGTTTCTGTTTTAAGTAAAGCTCCTCTAACTTTCATTCTTAAAATATCATAACCAATTTTTCTCAAAGATTCAACAGGAAGCTCTAAAGTATTATGTGCAATTATATTTTCGCAAATAAAGTTTTCATTTTCAGGAACAGAAATATCATAAACATATCCTTTATAATTAATCTTCTTAATTGATTTTACCTGATCCCAAAAAATATCTGAATCTACTGCTTTTCTAAGAGGATCTACAGGATTTGTAACTCCTTCTGGAACTAAACTAAGCAACTTCCTCAAATGTTCTCTACCTGGATTATTTCTCCTAGTTATATAATCATGCTTATTAAATCTCTTTCCAAGAATCTTCTGTAATTCCTTTTTAATATCTAAACAAACAGGTATAACATCAGAACTATCATGTGAAGAAACTCTTCCTGCTAATTTTTCAAGTCTCTCCTGTTTTTTCTTAACCAAAAAACCAATATTTCTTCTGAATTTTTTAATTTCTTTTACTGTTCCTATTCTAATATTAAACATATCTTTAGCTTCTTTAAAATATGAACCTTTATTTTTTCCATAAATAATTCTTGATACTATGCCTAATCTTAACAATAATATATCTACATCTTCTATTAAATTTCTACTTCTTACAGAAAGCATTATCTCTTTATCTGAAACACATCCATCTCCACTAAAAAAACCTTGTAACAACCATCCTACTTGTTCATCTGATAAATTATATACCCAATCAGGAATCTTTTTTGTAAATGAATCTCCTTTAAATCCAATAACTTCCATAGCTTGTTTTAATACTGCTGAATTCAACATTAAAGAAAATCCGTCACTATGTTGTTTAATTAACAAACCAAATTTACTAGCAAATCTTCTAACTAAATCTTTATTTCCTTGCTCTTGAACACTAACTATTATACTGTTTTTATCATAGCAACCATCAGCAATCCATAATCCCACAAAATTTAAAAAATCTTTATCTAAAATTAAATCAAAAGGAATCTTTCCTGAATTTCCATAAGATTTTATAAATAAATTTTCTTTAACTATCTTATCTTCAACTTTTTCAAAGATTTTTATTGGTAAAATGTTTTTTACTTTCCAATTTTGTATTGTAGACTTCTTATATCCAAGAGAATATGCTAAAGAAAATATATCTTTTTTATTTTCTAAAAAATATTTTCTTATATTCTCTCCACAAACAAATATTTTTTTATTGAATTTATCTGTATAATCTATCAATTCTATTTTTTTTAAGAAACTATTAAAAGATAATTTTCTAGGAATTGCTAAATAATCTCCTTTTCTCAACTCCTTTACTTTTACAGGTTTTAAGATATCTTTTTCTCCAAGAGAAAATAAAGAATGATCTTCGGTAGTTTTTATTCTTTTCCCACTTCTTGTAATTATCTCAAAAATTTGTTTATTACATTTATGCCTTATTAGTTTAGAAGGTTTTGAAAGAACTACTTTTCCTTGATTATTTACTGAAAAAATCTCTAAATTGTCTGGAATTGCTTTTTCTCTACCATCCTTATCAAGATATCCGTTATTCTCTATTTCACTATCAATTAAATCTCCGATATTTAGTATTTTAAACTTGCCATTACTCTTAACTGGAATTTTGCAATCTCCTGAAACACTATCTTCTATAACTATGGTTCTAAATTTAGGCATTATCTCTAACATAGAAGCTCCTAACATAGATGTCTTTCCACTTGACCTTGTTCCTCCAATTAGAAATGTTCTTCCTCCATCTATTAAAAAACTCATTAAACCTGCAGCAAAAGGATTAATCATTTTATTTTGAATAAATAAAGGCAAAGTCCATGGCTTGTCTCTATGTCTTCTAAAAGCATATGCTAATCCGCTTGGTGAAAGAGGCTCTTGAATTATAGCAACTCTTGCTCTTGCATTATTAATACTTAAATCAGTATCTAAAACAGGGTTTGCTTCATCTAAAGGCCTTCCTGAAATCATCCTAAATTTAGCAGCCCAAGAATCAGCATCATCTTTACTTGGAATAACATTAGTATAACATTCATCAAATTCCTGATGCCTTACAAATACAGGATTTAAAGCAATTGGAGCATTTAAAACTATATCTTGCAGATTTTTATCTTGTAATAAAACCTCAATTAAACCAAAACCAATAGTATGTCTCACAAGAATTGTAGCTAATTTATTTAATTCTGAATATGATAAATTAATATTTTTATTTTTTGCTAAATCTTGCAATAAATCTCTTGCAACATTAAAAAAAACCTTTCTAGTTCTTTCCGGATCTGTAAATTCTTCAGATTTTGGCTGATGTTCCATTAAAACATTTCTAGCAAGATTCATTAACATATGATGGTCTTCATCTAAAGTATATTCAGGAGGAGTTAAATGATAAATATATTTAGCTTTTCCTTTTTTCTTTAATATAGTAACATTTGACTTATCATAACCAGAAGCAATCTGATACTGGTCAACTATCTCTGCATCGTCAGGAAATGCAGAAACTAATCTTGTAAATGTAAAATTAGGAATTATATCTGGTCTAAAAAATTGTTCATAAATTTCTCTATCTCCAAGAGAATAATCACTTAAATAAGGAACAGCTTGTTTAATTAATTGAGTATTTTCTAATAAAGCTAAAAATTTCTCTAATATCCTAATATAATTCATCTCATCTGCTTTATATTGGGCAGAAACCTTCTCCAGCAATGCTCTTTCTTGTCTTAACATTCTTTTAATTTCATCATAACAAGCAATTGGATCTTGTTTTAATATCATTAACAAATAATTCATAGAATCATATCTCTTACCACTTGGCTGTCCTGAAATATAAAGTTTCTGAGGAGACAATATATTTTCTTGTTTTGTTGAATAAACATAAAGCTGGGCTATTTCCTGTAATAAAGAAATCTGACTGAACCCATAACTATAATTTCTTTGTTGAACAAAAACTATTCTAGAAACATTTGGATTTTCAACTAATAAATCAACTGTTCTAGACATAACTTCCTCACTATCAGCTAAACTAGGAACATATGAAGCTCCTAAATAATTTATATATAAAACATCTTCTCCACTCTCTTTCTGAATTTCATAAGAGTAAAGAGGAGTATTTGGTTTAAATAACATCTGCTTACTTACCTTTTTTATAATTAAGACAATATCTCCTTTTAACTAAAAAATAAAGAAACTATTAAAATCTTTTGTTGTTATTTTAAAAACCCTTTATAAAAGAATTTTTAAACCCTTTTTGCCTTTATATAAAGTAAAACGAGGTAAAAATGGCAAAAGACCAGAACATCCAAGCAGATGTATCTTCTCTTTTATCTGATTTTAACACAAGATTAAGAGATATGGAAGAAAAACAAAGATTAATTAAAGATAGAGTGCTCCTTATTGGAGAAAATCTAGTTTCAACAAAAGAAAAAAATACAAAACAAATAGCTGAACTAAAATCAGATATAGAAAATATGAAAACTGAACTACAAAAAATTAAAAGCAGAATTTCTAGCATAACTGAAGAAATGCATAATTTTGCAAGAAAAAGCGAAGTAGAAATACTTGCTAGACAATTTAAAATGTTTGAGCCTTTTTTCAATAACAATAAATAAAAAAGAAAATTATTAAAATATTATAAACTTTAAAATAAAAAAGAGAAAATGCCTTTAATTGAAAAAATAAGTCAAATGCAACAGCAAGGTTTAAATGAAAACCAGATAATTAAACAATTACGAGACCAAGGAGTTTCACCAAAGCAAATAAAAGATGCTTTAGAACAATCTAATGTTAAATCTGCTATAGCTAAAAACGAAACACCTCAATCAGCAACTCAAGAATCTCAAAATACACAAGGAATGCAACAAAGTATGATGGAACAAGAAAATAACAATCTTCCTCTTCCTCAACAATCTCCAAATCCTCAATCTTCTCAACCAACTCCTCAACAATCTAACCAACCTCAACAAAATCAGCAACCTTCTCCATATCCTCAAACAACTGGACAAGCAGGAGGACAGGGAAAAACAATGTCTAGAGAAGTTTCTGAACAAGAACAATATCCTCAAGCTCCTCAACCAATGCAACCTGAACAAACTGAACAATATCCAGGACAATATGGTTATTCAGACCAATATGGTTATGATTATAATTACGGTTCAGATGCTGAAACAATATCAGATATAGCTGAGCAAATTGTAAATGAGAAATTAGAAAAAATAAGGGAGCAAATAAATGAAATGATTGAATTTAAAACAACATCTCATTCAAAAATAAAAAATATTGACAAAAGATTAAAAAAAATTGAAGATAAAATTGATAAATTACAAGACTCAATAATAGGAAGGGTAGGAAAATATGGCCAAGATATCTCTGATTTAAAAGATGAAATGAAAGCAACTCAAGAATCTTTTTCAAAAGTAATGAGTCCTCTTTCAAAAAATATGGAAAAACTTAAAAAAATATCAGGACAAACAAATAAACAAAATAGTCAGGAAAAAGCTAATGATAAAAACAACCAAAATAACAACTCAGAACATACTGGAAATGGAGATAATGAAAATCCTGATAATGCTGGAAACAATGAAAGACAACCTGGAGAACAACAAAATAATTCAAGACCCGAAAAAGATAGCGGGTTTGAAAACTTCTTAAGATAAATATTCTAAACTGCTTTTTTTATAAAATATCTCTTGGTTTATATGTGGCTATAAAGGCAAATTCCTAATTTTTAGTGTTTATATTTCTTTATATTAAGATACTACTTCTTAGTTACATCAAATAGAAAGATTTATAAATACATTAAAATTAAAAGAAATATGGAAAATAAACAATATGGCTCGCAAAACAACTACCATCAAAAAGATAAACTGCCTTTAACATTAAAAGTAGCAATTCCATTAGTTGCAACAGGAATTGGATTTTTAGCAGGAAACATGATAGGAGTTGAAAGAGGATATAATTTAGGATACGAACAAGGATATGAATGGGGAAAATTTGAAGAAATAGAAAAAGAATATAGCCAAAAAATAGAAACACTAAAACAAAGAATACAAGACACAGAAAAAGAAATAGAAAAAGAATTAAATAGACAAGAACAAAAAACAACAAAACCAGCAGGAGGAGAAATATAAAATGACAGATTTATCATGGCTAACTGAAGGGCTGCCTATATTAGGATTTGCACTAATTGTATTTATAAGTTATGCTGTTATTGCAAAAACAAAAATACTTGGAGAAAGCAAAGCAATAAATCTAATTGTAAGTTTAATTTTAGGAGCAATATTTATAACTTTTTCATCAATAAGGCAATACATCCTTAATATAACTCCTTTATTTGCTTTATTGGTTGTAGTGGCATTTATGTTTTTAATAACAATATATTTTATAGCTAAAGAACCTGACAATTTTACAAAACCTTTTGCAATAATTTTTGTAATTTTGCTTGCTTTATTATTAATTGGAGCAATCTTTTACACCTTTCCAACAACAAGAGCAGTTTTGCCTGGAAATAATCATGATGAAAATGACAATAGATATTGTGATTATGAGGACTATGGCAAAGAATGCAGTTATGAAGATTGTGATTATGACCTGTTTGATAATGAAGAATGTTATAAAAAAAATGGAAAATGGAGATGTTATAATGGTGGATATTATGAAAAACTTGACAAATGTTCAAAATATGGAGATGGATATAAATGCTATAATTATAATGACTGTAATAAAGAATGCAGTTATGAAGATTGTGATTATGACCCCCATAACAATAAATACTATTATGAAGATTCAGAAAATATTTTTCAAAATTTGGGAAACTGGTTTTATAGAGAAAAAATCCTTAATGCTTTCTGGCTGCTTATAGTTTCTGCAATTGCAATCTTTGTAGTAACAAGAGGATAATTAACACCTTCCTTTATTTAATTTTATTTAAAAAATTCTTTATAATAATATCTTATCAACTTATCAATCATTTCAACAATAAAAGCTTTTAAATGAGTTTCTTATATCTTCTTCCCCTATAACTTCTAATAATACCTTTAATTAATTTTTGTAATTCATAAACTTAAAGATAAATTGCAAGAACTTAGCTTTCTGAATCTCTCTATTATAATTTGATAATTTTAATTAAATTTGATTTATAATGCTAATTAATTAAGCTAAATTAAAATAGAACAGATATTACTTTTCATACAAAATGAGAAATATAATAAAGAACTTCTCAGTTAAATAATCTTTTCTTACTTTTACCTTTATAACTGATGAATATCATAAATGCACCATAATACTAAAATTAAGACCTATTAAAAATATTTATTTAAAAAGAATTTTATTAATCTCAACTACTCTTAGTTGCAAGAATAACTAAAGTTATTAAACCCCCGATAACTAAAAAAGCAACAATTGCAGGCCAATATTGCGCCCACCACCAACCACCAAACCACCCATATTCATAAGAAGATAAAGCTGAAATAATAACAATTAAAGCTATTAAACCTCCAAGAATATAAAAAACAATTCCATACCAATCTTTATCTGAATCAACAAACAAACCCATTAAAATTAAAGCTACTAATAAAACAGATAATCCAATTCCTGCATAAGGAAAAATAACTCTAAAAAAAGCCCTTAAACCTTGAGAAGTTATAGCTAACAAACCCACAGCAAGAGAGACAACAGTAATAACTCCTTTAGCATTCTCTCCAAAAAGTTTGCTTTTAGATAAAATTCCAAAAACAAGAGCAAAAATTAATAAAAATGGAAGAGCATACTCAAATATGCCATAATATTCCCATTCCTGCAAAATATAACCTATATTACTCCAACCAGAAACTAACCCAGTCAAAGCATTTAACATCACACTCATTTTTATATATCTATTAAAAAAAGATTATTTAAATATGTTTTGCTTTTTTATTATACAGATTAAATTACCTATTTTAATAACTTCTACACATTTATACAAATTACTAATATTTTGTTAATCTAATCAAAAATATCAATTCTTATTAATCTAATCATAAACAATATCCTTTCTATATAAAGTTATCTACAAAACCTTAATCTCAACTTAACAATAACAAATTAAAATTTTAAAACTTTAGAAAATTAAACATATATTTAATTAAAAAAATTATTCATTTTTAGTTGTTGAAAGAACAACAGCAATTGCTCCCCCAATTATCGCAACTAACAAAACATTAACCCATATTTTTCCAGCAGAACTTCCTTTAACTGTGGTTTCATATATAACATCCCATGCTCCAGTAATCCATAAAACAGCAACAATTATAGCTAAACTTACAATAATTCCTAAAGTAATTTTCAATCCTTTATTTAAAACTTCTCCTTCTTTTTTTTCAGAAATAAATCCCCATAATAACATAAAAACAAACAAAATAACTAAAACTACAGCTAAAAAAGGTATTAATCTCACAACAACATCTCTTGCCACTGGAAAAGAAATTAATAATAAACCTATAACTAGGCTTATAATTGCATTTATCTGTTTTTTACCTTCTCCAAGTATTTTTGATTTTTCTAAAACAGCAAAAACCAAAGTAAACACAAGTAAAAAAGGCAAAATATAATTCACAAATATAGGTTCTAAAAGTACACTCTCAACCATTTTTATAATAATCCTCTTTTATATATTTATAATTCAATCTCTTCTTCTTCAAAACTCTCTTCTTCACTAAAATTTTCTTTTTCTTCTAAAGGAAGATTAGCTCTGCTTACTATACATATATCTCCAACTGCTTTAACAAATTGATTTGGAATTACAACTCCTTTTGCACCACCTAAAAAAGAACTAATTCCACTTCCTACTTTAATTCTCCAGCTATCAACTTTATTTCCCATTAAATTAGCTTCTTCAACTTCTCCAAAAAAATCTCCTGAATCTGTATATACTCTTTTTCCTATTATCTCTGATAACCTTTTTATCTTTAGCATATGCAAATAAAAATAAAGCTCTTTATATATTTTTCTATAAATAAAAACATATAACCTTCTCTCTTATAAACAATTAATTAACTCTATTCTTCTAAAATTTTTATTCTACCAACTCTTTTATTCCCAAATTGGGTGCCTTCTTTAAAATAAGTTTCTTTATTAATTGTTGAATAACTATCTCCTGATTTCTCAATATTCCCCCTAGGAAAACTTACAACAGAACCTGCATCTACTAAAATATCTAGAGATTCTTTATCTTTATCTTCTGAATCTAAAACAGAAACACTAATCTCTCTATCTTTTAAGGTTCTATGTTTTAAAATATATTTTGAATCTAATTTCACTGTTTCACTTGAATATGCTTGACTTACTAATCCTCTTTTATAAACTTCTGGAACTTTTTCTAACCTCTTCTCATAAACTTCATCTACTACTTCTCCAACAATAGGTTTTTGACCTTTTTCAAAAGCTTCTGCTTTTTTCTGTTTTTGTGCTTCAATCCCCATATAACTTAAATATGATACACCTCCTCCAACACTTCCAAAAAAAAGCATTACACTTAAAATTCCTCCAATAGATAAACTTCCACCACCATAACCATGAGATTCATTTCCCCATAATTTCTTCCATAAGCTTTTAAATTTTCCCATACATCGTAAAAAATATAGAAATTTATAAATCTTTCCATATTACCACTTTATAATTATCCTAAAAATAAAAATTTCAAAATAACCATACATAACTTTATAAAAATTAATACTCTTTTCTAATTATGCTTAACATAAAAGAAGGTGCCCATATTTTAATTGCTGTAATCTTATTTGCATTTGTAATATCATTTTTAGAGCCTTTTAACCAATTTGTTTTTGCTTTGCTTTCTGCTTTTATTATCTTGATATTTAGTATAGGAACTAAAAAAATAACTGCATATATCTTAGATGCAGATATTGACCATAAAATCTGGTTATTTCAAAGATGGGGATATTATGAAAGATCTTATTTTCCAAAACCTATACCAATGGGAATTATCCTTCCATTTTTAGGAGTATGGCTTTCTTATCCTTCTGGAATCCTAAAAATTCTGACATTCCTACAATTTGACGTTAAATCAAAAACAGAAAGAGTTAGCAAAAAATATGGAACCATAAGAACAACAGAAATGACAGACTGGCATATATCTATAATTGCTTTTATAGGAATTATCTCTTGTATTTTTTTATCTATAATAGCTTATTTTATAAATCAACAATTAATTGCAAAATTTAGTATTTATTATGCTTTATGGAACCTAATTCCCATAAGCCAACTTGATGGAACAAAACTATTCTTTGGCTCAAGAATTCTATGGATAATTACAGCAATCATAACAATAATAGCAACTGCACTCTCTATATTCTACCTCTAATATTTCTTTCCAATACTTAATAAACCAGCAAATTTTCCTAATGTAGTGCTTCCTAATCTTAAAGCAGAACTTCTTAATCTATCTTCTGCTTCATAACAAGAAGGATCTATTTCCTGAATTTCTTTCCATATTTCTTTTGACTTCCTTTTTTCACCAATTTCAAAATAAGCATCTGCAAGTTGCATTTTAACAGTTAATAAAGACTTAGGATTAATATTCCCAACAAATCTTGCATCTATTTTTTCTTCATTATCTTTAATTGTTTTTCCCTCATACCAGCTACCTTTTCTTTTAACTAATCTTTCTAAACAAGAATCATAAAGTTTAATAGCACTTCCCATATTCTGAATCCATTTATCTGGAAACTTCTGCTTATATCCTGGCTTTGCAACCATTGCCTCAATACACACCCCAAATCTATACATGAAAATAATATTTCCAGGAGCTTTTTTATTAACTTCTCTAAATTCTGAAACAGCTCCTTTAAGATCTTCATGTAAAAAATTACAAATAGCTACATCATTTCTTCTTATCCAATCTAAATCATCTAAACCTCCTTCTCCTCTCCTCATAAATGCTTGAAAATGTTCTTCTCTAGATTCTTCTGGAAGATTTTCCTGATAATAAATCTCTAAAGAATCTGCTAATTGGCTTTCCATAATGCAACTTCTAATAGAATAAATTTCAGGTTCTTTTACCTGTTCTTCAGAAATAATTTCTTCTAAATATTTTCCTGAACCTATTAATCTTCTTGTATTTGTAATTGGTTTTCTTTGTATTGATGGAATATAAATCCTCTGTCCATAAAGAGAACCAATAGAAAAAACTCTATGCCCTATTATAAATGGTTGTTTTAATGCTTCTGAAAACTCTTCATCAGCTTTTTTCTTTTTCTTAGGATCTGCCAATAACTCATAAGCAGATGAAACTGCTTTAAATCTTTTTTCTGATTTTTTATCTCCTGGATTTCTATCTGGATGATATTTTATAGATAATTTTCTATAAGCTTTTTTAATTTCAAAATTTTCAGCCTTTCTACTAACACCTAAAACAGTACGAGCCATAGTTAATTGAGGTGGCTCCTTAACTTTTGCACCAAAAAAATCAAATTTAAACATCAGATAACAAGAATTTTATAAAATAAATACTTTTATATAATGAAAAATATAAATTAATTTTTAAATACCTATTTAAATAAAACTTTCTTCTATAAATAAAATGCCATATGATGTTTTAAAAACCATAAAACCAAGAAAATATCAAAGGAAGATATTTGAAACTTGTAGAAATAAAAACTGCTTAGTTGTCTTGCCTACTGGAACAGGAAAAACCCTCATAGCTTTAATGTTATCTATATACCGTTTAAAACAATTTCCAGAATCAAAAATAGTATTTCTTGCTCCTACTCGTCCCCTTGCTGAACAGCATTTTAATTATTTTTCTAAACACCTTCCTGAATTATTTGCTACAAAAGAACTTTTTACTGGAAAAATCAACTCTAAAAAAAGAAGAAAATTATGGCAAAATGCAGAAATTATATTTTCAACACCTCAATGTGTAGCTAATGATTTAAAAAACAAGTTATATGATTTAAATGATGTTTCTTTACTTGTTATTGATGAGTGCCATAGATGTTTAAAAAATTATGCATATACAACAGTTACAAAAATATACAAACATCAATCACAAAATCAAAGGATTTTAGGACTTACTGCTTCACCAGGAGCAAATAAACAAAAAATACAAAGGATCTCAAATAATCTTGATATAGAAGCAATTGAAGCAAGAACCAGACAGTCTGGAGATGTTAAACCATATCTTCAAAAATTAAAATTCCAGATAATAAAATTAGATTTTCCTTCAGAATTCCAGGAAATAAAAAAACTTATTAAAAAAATATATGATAAAAAAATTCAAGAATTAAAAAATAGAAAACTTTTATTTACCCGTGCAACAAAAACCAGCCTTATTCAATTGCAAAAACAACTTATGAAAAGAATATCAAATGGGGACAGACACTTCAACAATATGGCAGGAGCATCTGCATGTGCCCAAGCAATAAAATTACAACATTCTCTTGAATTACTTGAAACTCAGACTCTTGAATCTTTTCAATCTTATTTAAAAGATTTATTTAAGCAAGCGCAACAAGGAAAAAGCAAAGCAGTCAAGCAACTAATAAAAAAACCTGAATTTAATCAAGCTTATGTAAAAACAACAGAACTTATCGCAAGAAAAACAGAAAATCCAAAACTATCAAAATTAAAACAGATAATTAAAAATGAATTTAAAAACAAAAGCAAAAGAATAATTGTTTTTGCACAATTTAGAGATACTGTAACAAAAATCTGTAAAGAACTCAATACAATAGATAAAGTAAATGCAAGAGTATTTGTAGGACAAGCTAAAAAACAAGATAAAAAAGGACTCTCTCAAAAAGAACAACAAGCTTTAATAAAAGAATTTACTCTTGGAAAAGTAAATATTCTTGTATCTACTTCAATAGGAGAAGAAGGACTTGACATACCTGAAGTTTCTGCTGTTATATTTTATGAACCAATTCCTTCGGCTATAAGACAAATTCAACGTAGAGGAAGAACAGCCAGATTAAAACCAGGAAAATTACTAATCCTAATGGTTAAAAAAACAAGAGATGAATCTTATTATTGGGCTGCTTTTCATAAAGAAAAAAGGATGCATAAAGCTTTAAATGGTATAAAAGATAAATTAGAAAATAACAAAAAACAAAAATCAGAAGAACAAGGACAAAAAAAATTATTTGAAAATGGATAAACAACTAACAATCTCATTAAAAGAAACAAGACTTTTAAAAAACAGCATTACGGTCCAAATAATATAAAAAACTATTTCTCCTTATTGTTATAGACAGAAGGTTCTCTTCCTTAAAAATTAAACTTACAGTCCTCAATTTATCTGAAACATCTATTGCATTTAACCAATCTTCTGTAGACATCTCCCAATTATTTCTTTTATCTACATTACAATTAGGACAACTCAAATTACTTCTGATAATTAAAAAAAGCTCTAAAAGTTAATAGAGATGGTTTTCCTAAATTTACTTTTAAAAAACCTGATACTTTTAGTTTTTTCATTATCATAACACCTTTATATAAATTTTTAAAAATTTATATACTCTAAAATATACTCATTATAATGAAAAAAATAATAGCAGATTATAGAGAAAAAAATTCTCTTGTTACATCTGAACTTGTTGAATTAGGGACTGATGTAGACTTTAAACATCTAAAAGTTGCAGATTACTTAATTGGAGATACAGCAATAGAAAGAAAAACCATCTCTGACTTCATAAGCTCAATGATAAACAAGAGACTGGCAAAACAACTTCAAGAAATAAAACAATATCCCAAACACTTGCTAATTATAGAGGGAATTAAAGAACAAGAACTATATAACGACCTTTCTGAAGGAATTAATGGAAATGCAATAAGAGGATTTTTACTTTCAATTGTTCTTGAATCTACTGTCCCAGTAATCTATACTAATAATTGCCAAGATACAGCTAAATTCCTAATGCTTCTTGCTAAAAAACAACCTAAATCCCATATATCTATAAGAGCTACTAAAAAATCAAAAAGCAAAAAACAACAAAAACAATTTATATTAGAAGGATATCCTGGAATTGGACCAGCAACAGCAAAAAAACTTTTAAAAAAATATAAAAACATAAAAAACATAATAAATCAGCCAATAGAAAATCTCAAACATGATATAGGAAAAAAAGCTGAAATATTTAAAATAAATCAGGAAAAATACTAAAAAATAAAACTCATAAATTTTTTATACCTTGATTTCCTTATAAAAATACAAAAAGAGGTAAAATGTACTGGTCTTTTTTAACAAGCATAAGAGGAATAGCAATAATCATAGGAAGCATAGTCTTATTAGCAAGCATAACAATAATAATTCTTCACCTTCTTGAAAGAAAACTAGAAAAAAAATTTATATCAAGAAAATATGATAAAAACACATATTACAAAAGAAAACTAATACAACTGCAAGAATCTGGTGAAGCTCTAGATAAAAAAATTGACAATCTTAATGATATAGGAAGAGATTTTTTTAAAGAAGCATTTGATATTCCTTATAATCTAGAATATTCTGAAATAATTGAAAAATTAAAAAAACAACAAAAAAATAACTCTATAGCTTTTTCAAAATTAATGATTGAATTCTCTTATACAGGGAAAAAAATAAAACAGCAAGAATTTGAAAAAGCTTTAAATCTCTTTAAAAAAATAGTTCATGAAAACAAAATTACAAAACAATACACACGTGAAGAACTAAAAAAACTAAAAGAAGAAGAAGTAAAAAAAGAACAAGACAAATCTATTGAACAAAACTTCCAGGAATCTCCAACTTCTCAAGCTCCTCAACCTAATGAACAGAAACAACCTGAACAAACCCCAAACCCTCCTCAACAAAATCAACAACCAACAATCCAAAAAATACAACAACAAGCAAATGAAAAAATAAATATAAAAGAACTTATTAAAAAAATAGATGAAAATAAAAGAGAAACTGAAAAAGTTCTCTATGATGTTTCTCTAGATAATAACATAAAACAAATAGTAGAATATGAACCAAAAAATGAACAGGATTTAAAAAAATATCTTTCATCAAATAAACAAGACTTTGAAAGAACTTTAAAAATAATAAATCCTTCAAAACAAATCTATAATAATTTCCGAACCATCTTAACACAATTATATCATCAAGCAAATCCTGAACAGAAAAAAGAATTAAATAAAATTATAAACCACTGGAATAAAGAACAGAAGAAAATAATAAATGAAACAAATAATCCTTTTAAAAAACAAATAAAAATCTTACAATTAATAGATGAATACCTAATAAATATAAAAATAATAGCTTCTTTAAAATTAAATAATTAAATTCTATAAGAATCTTCTAAGAATTTATCAACAATTTCTTCAACTAAATCTGACATATTAATAATAAATTATTTTTATCTACATCTATCTAGCTAAGGCAATACCTTATATCTTGTATTTAATAAAAAGAACTCTATTAAAAAAACAATTAAAGCAGCTATAACAAGATAAGAAGTAAGACTCACAGCTACTTTTTTTTCTGTAAGATTCATCGCTTTTTCAAAAGAACTTGAAAGTTCTTGTTTATCACTAGCATTAAAAAAATTTCCATCTGTATTATATGAAAGAGCTTTTAAAGTATCTTCATCTAATTTTGAGATACCATATTCTGTTTTTCCTCCTTGTCTTGTACCTATAGCAACAGAATTAATAATTATATTATTTTCATTTGCATATTTAACTATCTTATCTAATCCTCCAACAGTAATCTGCCCATCACTTAATAAAACAATTGCTCTTGAATCTTCTTTTCTTAATAAATTTGAACAGGTAATTACAGCTTCATTAATATCTGTTCCTTCAATATCACTTAATTCAATTTCATTTATAGCATTATTTAAAAGATATTTATTGTCTGTTATATCTTGATGAATAAAAGAATTTCCAGAAAAAGAAACAACTCCTACTTTAGTATGAGAAGGTAAATTTTCAACAAAATTATTTGCAGATTGTTTAGCAGCTTCTAATCTATTAGGAAAAATATCTTTAGCATCCATACTGCTTGAAGTGTCAATAGCAATTACAAAAGAAAAACTACTTGCTTTTTTCATTATATGCAGATTAATACCTGAAAGAGCAGAAACTAACAATAAACTAAGAAAGATACTTAAAAAAAGAATTGAAATATTTTTAGAAAGTAATCCTTTTCCTCTAACTCTTGCTATTGCTTGAAAATTTGCAAAATGTAATGCTTTTTTATTTTTATTTCTTAAAGTAAAAAAGTGGATTAAAAAAAGAAATGGAATTATCAATAAAAACAAAAGATATTCAGGATTTGAAAAACTAATAAACATCTTAACCTCATTTATTTAGGAGCAATATATCTTCCTTGTTCTGCTCTTTCTCTTAAAAATTCTGACAAAAGAAAAGTGAATTTCTCTCCTGTGTTTAATTCTAAAAAATCAACTCCAGATTTTGTAAAAACTTTTCTTGCTAATTCTTCTTGTTCTTTAACAAATTTCTCATAATCTTCTTTAACAATTGAAGGATCTATTATTACTTTTTCTCCTGATTCTGGGTCTTCTACAACTACTTCTCCTTTATAATCTGGAAGAGCTTTATCTAAAGGGTCTTTTATCATAAATGCCATTGTTTCAAACTTGCCAGAAAATAGACTTAAAATTTTTTCTGTATCTTTATTTAATTTAATAAAATCTGAAACTATGATAACTGCTGTTAAATCAGGATCTAAATAATCTACTAAAAAATCAAGAACTTCATTAATTTTTGACTTACCCCCATATATCTCTGCATTTGACAATTCATCTAAAAAAACATTAAACCTCTTATCTCCTCCTTTTGGAGCAACCATTCTCCTTATCTTGTCATTAAAAAATATAAACCCTATATTATCACCTGCTGAAAGAATTAAATGTGAAAGAGCAGCACAAAATTCAGCACAATACTCACATTTAAGTTTTTCTGTAGATCCAAAAACCATATTTTCACTTATATCTACTATAAACATAATCTTCAGGTCTCTTTCTTCTATATATTTCCTTACAAGAAGTTTATTAGATCTGTTACTTGCTTTCCAATCAATATCACTAGCATCGTCATCTGGAGTAAAATCTCTATAACCATCAAACTCTAGCCCTTTACCTCTAAAAATAACCCTATATGGAGGATTTTTTAATAAAAAAGCTTTCATCATTGATTCTAATTCAGAAATACTTTCTGCAACATCTATATTTAATTTTTTTTCCATTGTAAAAACGCATCTAAGGGACCCTTGTTTTTTCTAAAATCTCATCAATAACTTTATCTGAATCAATTCCTTCTGCTTTTGCTCTATAAGTTAATATTATTCTATGCCTTAATATCTTATGAACTATCTCTTTAACATCTTTAGGAGTAACAAAATTTCTTCCCCTCATTAATGCATTAGCTTTACTTGCTATAAACATCCCAATACTTGCTCTAGGAGAAGCCCCCCATTCTAAATATTTCCCATGTTCAATATTTTTTGTCCTAGTAAGACCAACAATATCGAGGATATATTCTCTTATTTTTTGTCCTAAATAAATTCTTTTAACTAATTTCTGCATAGATATTATACCTTCTCCTGATGTTACTGCTTTTATATTAAAATCTTCAAAATTTTCAAGAGTCATATTTTTTTCCATAATAACACTTTCTTCATCTCTTTTTGGATATCCCATTAAAATTTTAAATAAAAATCTATCAATCTGCGCTTCTGGCAAAGGATAAACTCCACTTGTTTCCAGAGGGTTTTCTGTAGCCATAACAAAAAACGGACGTGGCAATGAATATGTTTTTTTTGCAATAGTAACTTGTCTTTCTTGCATTGCTTCAAGTAAAGCAGATTGTGTTTTAGGAGGAGCCCTATTAATTTCATCAGCAATTACAAAATTTGCAAAAATAGGTCCTTTAATTGTTTCAAATCCTTTTTTAGGAGTATATGTAGTTATTCCTACAATATCAGAAGGAAGCAAATCTACAGTAAATTGGATTCTTTTTCCTTCACATCCACTTGCTTTAGACAGAGCTCTTATTGCCAAAGTTTTAGCTATTCCTGGAACTCCTTCTACTAAAACATGACTATCACATAAAATTGCCCTAATTAAATCATCAACAACTTCTTCTTGTCCAATAATTGCTTTTGAAATCTCTTTTTTTATCTTAGAAATTGTCTTTGACAAATTCTTAACTTCAGAATCTGATGGTCTGTTATCTTTAATTTTAGATTTCATATTTCCTCCTTTTTATTTATAAGCATTTTTTATATTTTAAAACTTGCGATTATTTAAATTATCCTTTATTTGCATCTCCTTGAAATCCTAAGATATCTTCAGGATTATTTTCACTCTCATCTATATTTTTATTTAAATTTCTCTTCCTTAACTTAATTCTTTTATAAAAATAATAAACAACACTTAAAAAAACAGCAAATAAAATAGAATAGCTAAGATATCTATAAAACAAATTCTTTTCTCTCAACTGCTCTGTTTTCTGAGGATTTGCTGCTTGAGTTATAGCATATCTACAAGAATTAATAGCTTCTCGTGCTTTTTCTAATGCTTTTGAATAATATTCTTTTTCATAATACTCTCTTGCTTCTTCAACCACTTCTTTAATTTCTATACATTCAGGATTTTCAGCTATAAATTCTTCTGTAAATAATATCTTTTCTAAAGCTTCTGATTTATTTGCTTCTCTTACAGTAAGATATATCTTGCCCCAATCATGATATTCAGGGCTTTCTACACTTGCATTTATTGTTATCTCATATAATCCTAATTCATTAGTATTAGTATAAATTGTCAGTGTTGTGTTTTCTTGCTTTCCTTTATCCAAATTTTCAAAATAATGTTTTGTAAATTCCCCTCTTATACCTTCTGCTATTGAGCCATTTTTAGAAATTAAATAACTGAGATTTATAGATTTAAGATTTTGTTCACCAGTATTTGATAATTTTATAGGAAGAGTTATAACATCATTTTTATAAGCAGAAACAGGGTCTGGTAAAATTATTTTTAAAGAAACTGGCTTAGTTCTAGAAGAACCACCACTTGAAGGAGTAGGAGTTGGGCTAGGTTCTTGTTCAGTTTCTACATCTAATTCTATTGTAAAATTATTACTCGTAATATTTGAAACTTTATGAGAAGAATTTGATATATTATATTCATACCCTATAACACTATAATTAGCAGTAGCATCTTCAGAAGAAGAGAAATTTATATAAGGAGTTGTTCCATTAATCCAATTTGTAATACTGACAGAAATTGTTCCTCCACTTGAATTTATAAGTTCATAATTAAAAGTAACTTTCTGATAATAATAAGCATCAGAAGCATCTGCATCATAAAAATAATCTGATAAACTTATTGATTGTGGAGAAGTTCCACTTATTTTTTCATCCAAACCACCTATATTTCCTGAAAAACTAAGTGGAGAATTCTTATGACTTATATTCAACTTAAAATTAATAGTAGAATTAATGGCAGTTTTATTTGCCAAATTACTATCTAGAGGATATACTCTCAAAGTTAAATTTTTTAATTTGCCATAAGTTTCATCACTATACGTAGGAGTAAATTGCCAGCTAAGATTTGTATTATTTCCATAATAATTTGTGCTTTCTCTTAAAGAAAAACTTCCATATGAAAAATTACTAGTATTAGTTGGAAAATAACTAATACTATCTATTAAAAATTCATAAGTTAGATTATTTCCAACAGAATGATTAGCTCTAAAAATCATATTAAGAGTTTCATTTTCTGTTAAATTAAATAAAGAATTCTCATTTGGAAAAGTTACATTAGGAAAATCATAAACATTAACCCATATAATCTCATTATCTGTTAAACCTTCTGTATCATTAACACTTATATTTAATTGATAAGCTCCTCCCTGACTTAAGTTAAAAACAATATCTAATATTCCAGAAGTTATATTAAAGATGCTCTCATTACCATTTATAAAATCATTTCCTTGTAAAAAATCTATTTCATAAGTAAGGTTTCCTGTACTGTCATTTTTTTCTTCAACATCAGTTGCATTTATATCATAATATAAATTCCTATTTACAGCTGTTGTTTTATTTGTCAGATTCATTAAAATAGGAGCATGCTCTACTTCCTGAACAGTTAAATTAATCTGTAAAAATGCTGACAAATTTCCTTGGTCAGTTATATTTATAGTTATATTATAAGTTCCAACATCAGATTTATTTGGAGTAAAAATTGCTTCATACTTAGATTTATTTGGACTTCCACTATCTGTAGGCCAAGCAGGATCTTTAACAAAAGAAAATAAATCAGTGTTTGGACCTTGGATTGTTAAATTTAAATTTAAACTCTCATTATAAAATTCTTTCTGTTCTTCTGGAATCCTAAAATCATCATCTTGAACCCATAAAGGTATCTTTGTATAATTATCTTCATCTGCAACAATATTTGAATTAGCATCAATAGAAGCATTATCTGATGTTAAAGGAGTTTCAATATAAGGAGCTTCATTAACATTAAATATAGTAAAATTAAAGATTTTATCTGTACTTAATTTATTATCACTAGCTGTAATTGTAACTATATGTTGTCCAACATCTTCATCAATAGGTGTAAAATTAATAACACCACTAGCTGCATCAATACTAAAAGAAGGAAAAGAAGTATCATTAGTATAAGAAAAATTTATATCATCACCATCAGCATCTGTAACATTTTGAGAAAAATTAAGATAAGTAATATTATTTTCATAGATTGTAAAATTATCTTGCATAGTTTCATTCCAAACTGGAGGGTTATCTCCTAAAATCTCTATTGTAAAATTGCTCTCATCCATATTTCCACCAGTATCTGAAACATTTATACTGACAGTATAATTCCCTTCTCCTAAATTATCAAATACATAATTATAATTAACATCTATTTTAGCAGTTGTATAATTGTCAGCAGAAGAAGATGTAGAAACATCTATCCAAGTTACATTAGAAGCAAAACTTAAAGACTCATCTTTAACATCTGAATCTGGAACAAGCAAATCATCATCTGTTGCATTAACATAAATTGTTGTATTTTCATAAATAGTCAGATTACTAATATCATCTAAATATACTATATCTTCTATATTATCTATAAAAAACCAAAAAACTGTGGAATTTATTCCTTGAGGACTTCCTGTATCTCTAATTGTTATATTAACTGACCAATTTCCAACTTCTTCATCTGAAGAAGTAAAATTAACAAGAGCAGAAATATTATAACTTGTAGATTTATTGCAAGTTTCTGTAATGCTATTACTATTAGAACTATCAAATTTAAACCATCCATAGTTACTTGTCAATGTAAGATTACTTGTTTCATCAATATCAGTTGCATTAATTCTGCATATAAATTCAGAATCCTCAGTTGCATCTCTTTCATCATCACAAACATATCTAAAATAAGGAGCTGAATTAACATTTAATACTGTAAGATTAACTATCTTACTTGTAGATGCATTATAAGGAACAACATTATTATTAGTGTCTTTAACACTAAAATTAATAATATAACTTCCTACATCATTTTTTTCAGGAATAAAACTTATATTTAATTTTCCTGTTGTTGAATTAAAACTATATTGAGAACTATTAAATAATTCTCTTCCAGAACTATTAGAACAATTCCTATCTGACCATGAAGCAACAGAACAGCTCATAAAACTAACATTCAGACTAAATGGAATATTATTTTCCTCATCTGTCACATTAACTATGATTTCAAATAATTGAGTTATATTAAAACTCTGATTAGCTAGATTGTTTGAAAATAAAGGAGCATCATTAACTTCACTTATATCTACATCTAATAAAGCAGAAATAGTAGAACTTCCTGTATCTCTCACATTTAACTCTATTTTTTTAGAACCTGCATCTGCATCATTTGTAACATTAATCTCCAATATACTTGTTGATGAATTTAAACTAAAATTTGTCAAGGTGGTATTTGAACCTGAATCATACCCATATGTCAAAACATCATTTAAATCATCTTCACTTACATTTGAACTAAAATTATATGAACATAAAGTATCTTCAGTACATTGTAAGATATCTTTTGTTCCATCTCCATCAAAATCTATATAATTTCCAGGAGTTGTTAAAATATAAGGAACAGTATTTGCTATAAAAAACTCTTCATATAAAGAAACATTTCCAAAATCACTTGTACAATTAAAATGAGCTGTTAAATTTCCTTTATAATTAAAACTTTTATTAATTATCCACTTATCTAAAGAATTATTAAAATAAATTTGAAACCAATTACTCCAAACACCTGTTTCATTAAAACGAATAGAACAATTCCCATTTCCAAATGTCTCATTTATTATATTTCCTGTTGAATTTGTATAATTAGCATAAAACTTAATATTCCAATAACTATCTGAAGACTTTCCTTTCTCACCACAAGATTCTGAACATTCAGAATATTTTGTTAAACTATCTGTATCATCCCAAATAGTAAGATTAGCATCTCCAGAACTTCCAGAAGATTGTGCAAAACTTCTTGCTATAAAAAATCCTAAAATAATAAACAAAATAATAAAACTTATTTTCACCTTTTTTTGCATTTTAATAATATCTAAATTTATCTAAGATCTTTAATTTCTTTTTTAAGAGTATAAATCCTTCTTAATTTAATTATAATAACTGTTAAAATTGCTAATGCAAGTATTATAAAAATTAAAAAATATTTAAATCTGGATTTTTCAATTAAAGGTTTTTCAACAGGACATTCCCAAGGACATGGTCCTCCACAATCTATTCCTTCTTCTCCTTGATTCTGAATATTATCAGAACATGTAGGACAAGGAGAACATGGTCCTCCACAATCTATTAATAACTCACAGCTACCATCATGACAATTTTTAATTCCATCACTACAACTTGGCTGAGATACAAAATAACATGTTCTTACCTCTTCTGGTTTGCTTAAGGTTTTATTACATAAATTTGAATCATGACAATTTCTAAACTGGACTCCACAATATTTTTCTCCCCATCCTTTACTCCCACATAATTGTTCTATTTTTCTATAATCAGCCCCTGTTAAAGAACCTTTTTCTAAACTTTTTTTAGCATTTTGACAAACTTTCCAATCTCCACAAACCCACTTCTCAGTACATACACTTACTCCACCTCCACCTCCACCTCCTCCTGCACCTCCTTTAGGAGGAGAAGGACAAGAAACTAATTGAACATCAAAAGTCCATTCTATTGAATCATTTAACAAACCATCTGTTATCTCAACCTTTACTGTATGCAATCCTTGAACTCCGCATCCAAAAGAATAATCAAATACTTCTGTCAAATTGCCACTATCATATTGCTCAAAAGAATTATCCACATACCAATAAGTATCAGGAACAGTTCCATCAGGATCATAATTAGTAACATTAAAAAAAATCCTATCAGTTCCTAAAATACTTAAACTAAGATTAGAAGGATAATTTTCAATAATTGTAGGAGCCCTATTTTCATCTGTAACTGTTAAACTAAAATCATCACAAGAAAAAATAGAACCTCCTGTCTGGCTACAATTTCCTAATATTCCTGAATGAGGATTTGCAATTCCTGTATCATTAACACATACACTTATATTATACACTCCTATATGACTTATATTAGATGTATAATTCATAATTCCAAACTGAGAAATATTAAATATCTCTACTTCTTGTCCTGTAGAATTTAAAATTGTTAAATTAAAATACAAATTTCCTGAAGCCTGATTTCCATCTTCAGTATCATCAACTTGGACTTCTTTAAAAAAAGTAGAATTATCTCCTGTTGTCCATACAGTTTTAACACCTATATTTTCTATATCAGGAGCATTATTAACTTCAATCACAGTTATATTAGTTTGTTTTGTATCTACACAACACGTAGCATTATATTCATCACTTATTGAAACTGTTTCCTGATAAACTTGCCACCCATTATCTACTCCTCCTGCTTCTGCCTTACTTAAAGAAGATGAAAAAATCTCAAAACTAGCATTAGGATCTGTTAAAGATGAAGAAGGATATATATAAAAAGGATCTTTTGGAACTATATCTGAGTACAATCTATCTTCATCTATATCTGTCACATTAAAATAATAAGATAAATAATCATTTTCACAAACATAAATGTCATTTGGAATATCATGAATTATTGGAGCTGAATTTGGAACATAAATAAAAAAAGTAACATTACTGTTCTCTTCATTTCCAGAAGAATCATTTGCATAAACTCTTATCTGATTAGACCATCTTACAGCATTAAATGTCGTATTAGGTGTAAAAAAAACAGTTTCATTTACTATACTATTATGTTTTAAATCAATAAGAGTATACCACCAGCTATCTACATTAAAATTAGAAGAAACATTTAAATCAAGAGTATAGTTATCTCCTTTATTAAAATAATATGTCTTATTTTCTGGAGAAGATACATTTATCAGATTTTCTAAACCTCCAAAATCAATAGAAACATGCCCCATTAAAGACTTGAAGATAAAATCTTTAAATAAAATAAATCCTGTAACTTTTTTATCTAAACTTGAAAACAAAATAAATGATAAAGAAGCTACTACAATTAATATACACACAGCTAAAATAACTCTTTTTCTCTCTTTTTTCATAATATAAATAAAAAGCTTGTTCTTAAATACTTTTTGATATTCAAATTTAATTTAAAAAATTAATTATATAAATATTATCTTTATAAATTCAAAAAAAGAATAAATTTCAATATTAAAACAAGTTCTTCTTTATATCTACTATTATCTCTCCACTATAATTTCCATGCTCTGTACCTGTGGGAATTTTAATAAAAAACTTTACATCTTTAAGTTCTCCATTTTTAATCACAAAATCATTGTCATTAACAGAAAGAAATTCTTTAATATCTCCTTTAGAAGAAATATCTACTCTAATATCCTGGTCATAATCATTAACTATAGTTATATTTTTTGTAGAACTTGTTCCGGGAATAATCATTCCAAATAATAAAGCAGTTTCATTTATAGCTATTCCAAATTTATCTGAAACAATAACTTCTGTATAAATCCTTTTATGCTCTATAGTTGAAAAATAATTAAAAATATTAAACATTGAAAAAATTAAGACTAAAAAAAACAATATAAACAAACTTACTAGAAAAATCCTCTGCTTATCTTTCTTAATTTTTTTCTTGGTTTTTCTTCTCTCCAGAACTTTTGATTTATTTTTTCTTGCCATTTTTTCTCTTTATCATCAATACAACTATAACTATAATAACTGCTAATAAAATAACTGCTCCTGGAATAATAACAAACAAATAATTAAAAGTTCCTATTATCTCTACTTCTCCAATCTTGCTCGTAATCTTTTTATTATAAAACAAAGATATATTAGCATCATATATTCCTGGTTTCATTTGTTCTGAATTTAAAAATCCAGATAGTTCTGCTTCTTGCCAAGCTTTTAAAGAAATAGAAGGTGTTTTAAAAAAATCTGTAGAATTTCCATCCTTAGTAACATTAACAGTTGCATAAACATTTTCTAAGTCATCATTCCATTTACTTTGTACATCCACCATAAAATTGCTTATCTTGCCTTGTTCTACTTTTTTTGTATAATTGGTTATATTAACAAATAAACTTCCTATTCTAAAGGAATCTTCAGCTTTAAGAGGTTCTTGTCCATAATCAACAATTGCAGTAGTATTATATGTTCCAGGTCTAAAAAATGAAGTGTTTAAAACCTTTGTAAATGTCTCCTCTTTTGTAGTATCTATAAACTTACTTCCTAAATCTAATACTTCTATGGTTTCATTTCTAGAATTCTGGATTTTTATTTCTGTATTAGCAGCTATGTTTTCTTGTCCTAAATTGCTAACTCTTATTGTAAAATTAACAGGTTCTCCAACATTAACATCATTCACACCATATTTAGATATTTCTGCATATTGCCCTGGATAAGGAACTTTAATTAATATTAACGCTCCTACAGCTAATCTTGTTCCAATTCCTTGTTCTGCTCCTGTTTTTTCTTGCACTCTTATATATAATTTATTTTTGCCATAATTCTCAGTTTCAGAAGGAAGATCAACATAAGCAGTAAATCCTTGTCCTCCACTAACATTTGTTTTATCAAAACGAACATTTTCTGAAAAAGGACCTTTTGCATAAACTTCTAATTCTTCTCCCCCACCCAAAACAGTAAAATGAGCTTTAAATTTGTACCTTGGTGTAAAATCAACTTCTATTTTTGCAGGAGTTAATCCTAACGATAAAACATTAACACAACCAACAAATACAAATGCGAAAAATACTATAAAAAATAAACTCTTTTTTTTCATCTTATAAAAGAAATTTCTTTATTTTTATAATTTTCTATTTATCATCCTAGCAGTTCTTTATAATTTAACTTGCAGAATCTCCAGTAATTATGATGTTATCAGATTGATAACCTGTTACTTGGGAATCAAAAGGAACTGTAAAAAGAACATCCAAAAAAACCTCATTATTATTAATTGAATAACTAAATTGGCTACAATATTTTGTTCCTGGATCTGAAACATTTACATCGCTCCAATTTCCTAAAACAACTCCTCCATTACATGCATCTCCATTTTTATTTGAAACATTTAACATATATTCTTGATTTGAATTACTTGAACTTTGAAAAAAACTACTAGCATTTTTTTCTGTTTTTATAAAAAGAGAACAATTTACATTTCCTATATTTTTTATTATCATTCCATAAACACTTTCATTAGACCAATTGCCTCTTAAAACAACTGCTTGATCATGTCCTCTTGTATAAAGAGTAGCATTACTTTCTCCAATATCTATATCTCCACCTCCCCATTCAATACTATCATTATAAAGAGCAATATTAATCTGACTTAAAATAGTTATATTTACATAACCACTTGCATGCCCTGTTATTTTTTCTTTAAAAAAAGATATATTAAGAAAAACCATAAAAATATTTAAAAGCATTAAAAAAACAAGAATTATTGAAAAAATAAAAACTAATCTCTTTAAATCCATTTTTTAATTATTTATAATTTATATCAAAATAACAAGAAATAGATATTTATAAAATTTTTTTAAATTCATATCTCTACCAACCCAGTTATAACTAGCCGCCTGCTGTATCTCCTGTTATTGTTATTGTTGCTACCTCCTGACTATTAGTGTTTTGTGCATCATTAGGTACCATAAGATAAGTATCTATAAATACTTCGTCTCTAGCTGGATTAGAATCAAACTGTCCACAAAACATAGCTTCATTTGCAGCACTTTTATTAACGTCTCTAAAAACTCCTAGTGGTTCTGTTCCTGCACTGCATGAACTAGATTCTTTTTGAGAAACATTCCATTGAAAAGATTGATTTGTCCCACTTAAACTGTTGAATAAATCAGATGCATCTTTATCTGAATAAAGTTTCAAAGAACAATTTACATTTCCAATATTTTGAACTTGTATTGCATATGCATGTGATTCATCAGTACTTGTCCAATTTCCTCCTGTAACTGTTGGAGATCCTTCTCCATGAGTAGTTAATTCAGCATTATAATTATCTTCTCCTTCCCATGTAGAATTTACAACTCCTGGTCCCCACCATATTGTATCATTATTAACTGCTATATTTACCTGTGTATTTACAGTGATATTCACATATCCTGTTGCCATTCCTGTAACTTCTTGTCTTATATCTGAAACCTTAGTAAATGTAATTGCTAAATTAGCTAACGCAACAAAAATCATTGTAATAACAAGAATAAACAATCCTTTAGTTAAATCCATCTTTATTTTTCCTCTTTTATATATTGTACATCATAGCCACATTTATAAACTTTTCTCAAATCACAACCATATTCCTTACTAAAATTTTACCAAATATTAGTAAAAATTAAAATAAACCAACCTAAAAATAAAAAAATTACAAAAATAAAAAAATAAACTAATTTAAACTGCTGTATCTCCTGTTATTGTTATTGTTGCTACTTCCTGACTATTAGTGTTTCGTGCATCATTAGGTACCATAAGATAAGTATCTATAAATACTTCATCTCTAGCTGGATTAGAATCAAACTGTCCACAAAACATAGCTTCATTTGCAGCACTTTTATTAACGTCTCTAAAAACTCCTAGTGGTTCTGTTCCTGCACTGCATGAACTAGATTCTTTTTGAGAAACATTCCATTGAAAAGATTGATTTGTCCCACTTAAACTGTTGAATAAATCAGATGCATCTTTATCTGAATAAAGTTTCAAAGAACAATTTACATTTCCAATATTTTGAACTTGTATTGCATATGCATGTGATTCATCAGTACTTGTCCAATTTCCTCCTGTAACTGTTGGAGATCCTTCTCCATGAGTAGTTAATTCAGCATTATAATTATCTTCTCCTTCCCATGTACCATTTACAACTCCTGGTCCCCACCATATTGTATCATTATTAACTCTTATATTTACCTGTGTATTTACAGTGATATTCACATATCCTGTTGCCATTCCTGTCATTTCTTGTCTTATATCTGAAACCTTAGTAAATGTAATTGCTAAATTAGCTAATGCTGCTACAACAAGAACTACTGCAAAAACAGCTATTATATTATTTATATTCTCTGAATCCATCTTAACCTTCTGACGGAGTGTTGATTACTAAACCAACTCTTCCTTTTTGTGTGTCTGGAGCACCTTCTTGTTCACTAATACTAATTTTTGGAACCATATCAGAATTCAAAGCAGTTATCGTAACTGTAACAGAAACAATAGTTAACAAAATAGCTATAACAAGCAATGCAACAATTATTTTTTCTGAAACCATTTTCCTCTCTTTTTATTTAATTATTATATATAAAATATAAAGGTATTTAAATGTTTTCTTTTTTTAGTAGATAAATTTTATTACCTAATGTCAGTAATGAATCATATCTTAACATTTTTCTTTTTCTTTTTCTTACCTAAAAATCTCCTCAGTATTACAAACCATGAAATATTAGCTATAACTAATATTGCTATTAAAATAATAAGTATTGTTGTTAAGCTTATTCCTTTTGGTTTTTTTCTTATTGCATAACCTAATCCTACAATATCAAGATTATCTTGAGAAACTTTCAATATTAAATCTTTTTCTGATGCTTTTTCCCCATATTTAACCATTAATTTTCCTTCATACTCTCCTTCTTTAACTCCAACTGTATCCCAATAAGCAACTAATTCTTTTTTACTTAAAGCAGGAATTGATTCTGAAGATGATTTAACATCTGCCATTATTTGCTCTTGTTTATTATAAATTAACAAATTAGCAAAAACACTTTCTAATTCTTGGCTCCATTTGTTCTCAACCAATATTCTTAATTTAGCTATTTCTCCTAACTGAAAATCATTAACTAAAATACTTTCTACATTTATCTTTTTCTCTCCTACTGTAAAAGGCTTTTCAAATCTTATACTTTCACCATCATAAAAAACAGTTACTTTAGCTAAATAATCTCCTTGACTTACATCTACTTTCCATTTAGAAGAAAGTTCTGTTCTTTTTCCTGAATCTAGTGAACGATGGTCTGTTTCTAAAGTTGTTATTTTTTCTCCTAATTTATAAATATCTATAACAGCTCTTACTTCTCCTATTCCCAATTTTCCTCTACTTGTTACTGGAACTATAAAAGTAGCAGTGCTATTTTCAGTAGCATCTAAAATATTTAAATCAGCTTCTACAAATTTTCCAGGATAAGGAACATAAATATGTAATTGAGATACAACAGCTATTGTCGCTCCTACACTTGTTTCTCCTCCTTGTCCACTAGGAACTTCTACAGCAACTATCTCTCCTTTATGCAATCCAGGACCCATTTCTTCTGGAAGTTTTATTTCATAATTAAGAATTTTTTCTTTTTCACTTGGTAAAAATTCAAGATGGTCTTCAAATAAATTAATAGAACCATTTAAGTCATCTCTCATCATTGAAAATAAAGCTACTTTCATACTTTTATGCTCATTATTAATAATAGATATTTCTACTTGTTTTTCTAAACCTGGTTCATAATCAATAGTTGTTCTACCAGGAGATATTCCAAGAGCATAAACATTTAAACTAAAAAAACATAACGCAAACAAAATTATAAACATCGCAAAGATTATCTTAAATAAACTCTCATAAATCCCTCTATTAATTTCTTCTTTAATAAAATTTCTTTCTAAAATTTTAATCATATTTGCCTCCCAGTATATTTTTCATCTTCCTTATCTTGAATTTCTTTACTTTGATTTGGTTCAAGAACAATATGCCCTACCATAACTCCTTTTTGATTTTTAGTTACATTAACTTTGACATTTCCAATATTAACTAACTTTGATTCATTACTTTCATCTCTTGAAATTTTCATGCCTACTTCCGAGTTAATTATTAATTCATGTTCTATTCCTTGTATTATTCCATTAGTTGTCTTCCAATAATAAGTTCCTGGAGGAAGATTAAAAGAAAGGTTTCCTTTTTCTTCAATATCAATATAACGAGGATTAGAAAAATCAGGATTTTCAGAAATGATTATTGTCTCTGCATTTGCTGAATCAAAACTAACTACATTTCCTGAAATATTAATATCTGCTTTAGGATATAAAACATATAAAACAATAAAAACCACAGCTAAAAATATCAACTGCACAACTATAATTTTTCTATGCTTATTCATTTCTACCTCTATATTTAATTATTTTCATTTTAATTTACTTTTGGTTCTCCTAAACTTGATATAAAAGTTATTATTGAAGATTTATTTCCAGGTGTTTCACTACTTGGAACTTCTACATGAATATCTATAGATACATTATTACATCCTTGTTGATATCCTGAAGTGAAATTCAACCTATTTATAACATTACTAGTTATACTTGGTGTAGGAGATTGTGCCCATGTTTTTTGAGTTCCTTGTTCAACAAAACAACCAGATGAAAGGTTTCTTATCTTGTATTGATAACTATTATTAGGGTTTGTTTCTGTTTCCCATAAATTAGTGAAATTAGAAGATACATTTAATTCTGCATTCCCATCATTTCTTAAAACTATTGGAGATGGGGAGTTATCTGTTGTATTATCTATTTCTGAAAGATTCATATCTCCAAAATCAACATCATCTACAGGAAGACTTATAATTATTGAAGATCTTATTGAAAGATTCCTGATTGTAGTCCAGTTTCCATATCCTTCTCCATCATAAGCTCTTACTGTCCAATTATAAGTTTGTCCATTATCTACTAAACACCTTAAATAAGGTGAAGGAACATATGTTGTTGTTGCTCCAATAGAACTTTTATCTTCATATACAGAACCAGCAGTAACAAAACTTCCTGATTCATAACAAGTTATATTAATTTCATATTCTAAACTATCATCATCAGCATCTGTTCCACCCCATGAAAATTCAGGTGTTCTATTTGAAGTTATATTTCCGTCTGGAGGATTTGTTAAAGAAACTGTAGGCAATGTATTAAGAACTTTTAATTTAGTAGAATTCTCCCAACTTGAATAAGCTTGTCCATCATAAACCTTTATTCCACAACTCCAGTTTTGATATTTAGTTGTATTTTCTTTATTAAGTGTAGCTATAAATAAAGTTCCATTTGCATAACTATCATTATAATCAGCAGAAAAATTAAAAACATCTTCTTTATACCATTCAACTGTTATATTCATTGTATCAGCATCATCATCACTTAAAACATCATAACAATTTAAATCTTGATTACTTCTATTACTTCCATCTGTTGAATTTATTTCTAAACTAGGAGCATTTGGAGCTGTATTACTTAAATATATTGAAACATTTCTAGTTTCACTTATATTGCTATTTCCAGCATCATCCCAGCATGTCACATTCCAGAAATGGTCTCCTAATGTTAAATCACTAACAGTATAATTTGCCATTGTTCCATTATCACTCTGAACATTTTCCCCTTCAACAACACTATCAACAGTTAAATTACAAGTTAATTTAGTATCTAAAGCATCATAAACTGTCCAGTTAAATGAAACATTGTTATTTGTATCAGAGAAAGATGCATCATTATCAGGAGCATTTAATTCTATTTTATATGGAACTCTATTATCAAAAGTAAAATTAAATGAAGCTTCTAAATTATTACTATCTTCATCACTTAAAACATTTCCATTTCCATCTTCAAGAGCTACATAAACTCTATACTTACCATCTCCATTACTTAAATTACTAGAATTATAATTTTGAGCATTCCATAATGTGTCTAATTTTAGTAAATCACTCGTGTTTGTGGTTCTTAATATGTTCTGCTTTGTATCATTTATCACTATATCTTCTAAATTCCAACTTGCTCCATCCCAATATTCAGTTTTCATTAACAAATAAAAACTAATATTATATGTTCCATTATTTTGAACTTTTGATTGATTAGCTTCTGCAGCTGTATAATCACTAAATGAAGTAACATTAAATGTTACTTCTTTTGTAGAAGCATCCCAACTTAGTATATTGCAATCTGGAGCAGAACATTCAGAACCCTCTTTCATAATCTTAGGATAACCAATTCCAGATGTTTTCATTGTTAATTTAGCAGTTTTATTTAAAGCTCCGCTATAAGCACTACTATCTATAGAAATATTATTAACATTTATATCAACAGAACTATCTAAATCAAAACTAGAATTTAATTCAACATCTTCTAAAAAACTTATTTTTCCACTTGAATTTGCTAATACTAAATTTGAAACATTTGTATTAGATGTTAAATTTAATGCAGAGAGATTTGTTGTTTGTGAATGTGAGGAGAATTCTGAGTATGTTATACTTTCCCCTCCTACTTGGAGATTGTGGATAAGATAATCTGAAGCAAAATAATTATGTGAATTTTCAATTTCCAAATCAAAATTGCTATATTCTTTTTCAATATATTCTATACTTTTTACTAAAGATTTAGACAAATTATAATTTAGCATATGGTCTCCAACTTCTATATTTTTTGCTTTTTCAAATTCTCCATTTATCCATATATCATAATCTAAAGGTATTTTTAATTTATTATTTAATCTTAAATAATCTCTATAATTATTTCTTTTAATAGATATAACTTTTTCTTTAATTAAAGAACTTTTTTCTAAATCAAAACTTAAGACTTTATCTCCGATTTCTATATCTTTTATATTTTTATAACTTTTATTTTCTAATAATATTTTATTCTCTATGCTCGATAAGTTCTCTTTTACTTCTTCGATTAAAAACATTTCATTAATTATACTGCTTAATTCATCTAATCTTT
Source organism: Candidatus Woesearchaeota archaeon (assembly GCA_964389765.1). GTDB lineage: Archaea > Nanobdellota > Nanobdellia > Pacearchaeales > GW2011-AR1 > CAYMES01. The sequence continues at coordinate 1,311 of CAYMES010000003.1, read as the reverse complement.
CTAAATCATCACTTCCAGAAGGAGGATCAGTCAGATTAATAAAACTACCATTTTGATAACTATCTTCTAAAGTTCTAATTTGAACAGTTATATTATCATTATAAATTTGGAATGATTGGCTGCTATTGCTTCCTAAATTATTACCTGAATCATTTGCATAAACTGTAACATTATAAGTTCCATTATACCATCCTCTATAACTGCTATTATAATATAAATCAGTTGCATAACTTGTCATTGTATAATTTACTTCATCTTGTCCAGGAGCAGTTATTCCTACCCATACAGAATCCAAACTAGAATCATCTGTAGCATTTGAAGTTATATTTATTGATTGTCCTAACCCTGTTATTGAAGGATTTATATCTACAGAATTGATTATTGGTTCATTACTATCTAAAAAAATGTTATGAGCAAGATTATTTTCATTATCAGTTACATTATAACTAACAGATTTATCTGGATAACTACTGTTTTGAGCATAAATTGTATATAAACTATAAAATGTTTTTGTTCCTCCATCATTTACATAATCTATTATCTCTTCTTTCTGAGTATATCCACTTTCATTAGATGTTAGATTGAATTGATAAACATCTGAAACATTAAAAGCAGTAACATTTGCTCCACTTACATCATTTCCATTAGTATCATTTACATAAGCTCTATAATACCATTTCCTTATTAATTCACTATTGCTATCAACATATTCTTTTGAAAGATTATAACTTACATTTTTCATAATTACATTCTTTGCATATTCTAAAAATGTATCGTTGTTTACTGAATTTTCAATAATTACATCTGTGAAATTAGTATTAACACATTCATCTGTATTAAGACATTCAAATACAATCCCATCAACAGAAGAATTTATATAAATATTTTTAAATGTATTATTAGATGCAGGGTAAAAAATCCTTATCCCATCATTTGATGTATTTAAGATTTCAACATTATAAACATCATTGTAATAAGAATAATAACCAAAACTAATTCCTCTACCAGAAGTATCTGTAATTGTTGTATCATTAAAGAAGTTATAACTGCTTGAACTAAAACTAATTGTAGCATCTGTTGTGATATTTTGGATTGTGTTGTTCTTATTATTTTCAAATAATATTCCATAATAAAAATCATAAATTTCTCCATTTTCAATAGTAGAAGAATTATATCCATCTGAATAAACTCCAGAATCTGTTGCTGAATTATCTCCTGTAATGTTATAACTATTTAAATCCAGAGTTATGTTATTTGCTAAGATTGTGAAGCAAGTTCCAGATATTCCTGTTATATCATTTTGTAATGTAT
>CAYMES010000002.1:0-58485 GCA_964389765.1 Candidatus Woesearchaeota archaeon | reverse complement strand
TACTTTGATTTTACTAAATTATTTTAGGGGGTGACATATGTCACCTGGTCGCACACCACCAGTTGGGCAGAACCTTTTAATAGCCCAGCTACGATCTGAAGGGTCCCTATACTCATCAACTATCCCCCAGCAACCATACCCTATAGTTCTTCCTGTTGATGTGAATGTATCGCTATCTATTGGTTCTGCTAATCTGCTTTCAAAAGCTATTGGTTCTCTACCTCTTGTTCCTCTTAAAGAAAATCCTGTGTAGGGTTCTTTAGCTACTTCATTCATCTTCCTGCCTCCTCTCGTGAATTTTCTTTTAAAACATCTATGGTGATTTTAGCTACTGTACCTGGCAGTAGTTGTTCTTGTAAAACTCTTGGCACAACAATAATTGCCTGACCTCCATGCTTTGCAATTTTCTTTGTTATTGTGAATTGCTTATTATTCTCTTGATTTTTATCTTCTTTCATTTTCATCCTCCTTTAAATGAACTTCATTTGTATCTCTATCTATCCAAGCTTTTACAAATTCTGGCTTAACTGTAAATTTTAAAGAATCTGAAAAATAACCAATACTAGGATGCATAACTTCATCTCCTCTATATTCAGGATCTAATCTTACAGATTCCCACAATTGTCTTGGAATTTTAATAACAATAACTGAATTTCCATAATCTCTTCCTTGATCATATATTCCTATTGCTTTTTCTAATTCTTGTGGTTGCCATGTTGTAGATGACCTTATATCTGTACCTGATTGTAGACCTTTTTCAAGAATACTTGGAACACAGTCTCTAAATGTTCTATGGAGAAATGTACAATGATCTTTATCTGAAACAATATAATCTTTATAATTTAATTTACCTGTCATTTTCTATCTTCATGTAAATTTAATTCATAAGCACCAAGAACAATTCCATCTCCTATAAGAAGTTCTTTAAAATTATGAAATCCTCTTCCTTCTACAAATCTTTTAGAACGAACATTTAACAAAGGTTTATGACAAACATATGTAATTATTTTATCTTTTCTATCTCTAACTGCTTTTGAAACCAAGCTTTCCCATAATCCAAAAACAATTCTTCCTTTTCCTAATGATTCAGAATTAACAACTCCTCCTTGGTCAAGATAAACAAAATCTCCTCTAACATTATCTAAAACAAATCTAAATTCTTCTTGACTATCTGAAAATCTATCTTTAAAAAAAATATCATCATAACCTAAAAAAAACCCTCTAATTCCTTGTTCTATTTCTGCAACTATAAAATAAGGATTTAAAGCTCTTCTTAATTCTTGTTCAGATTTTGGATATTCAAATAAACCATCTTCTCTCTGCTCCCAATCTTGCTGCTTTCTTGAAACTTGCAAACTATCAATTATATCTTTAACTTTACTTATATCTTCAAGCTTTGCAACTCTTATATTTACCATCTTTCCTTTAACTATTTATACATATTTTATGTATAAAACCTACATATCCCCTCTTTTTAAATCTTTCTATATGTAATCATTATAAAATGATAACAAAATAAAAATAAAAGGTATCTTAAACTATAAAAAGCCTTTACTCCTTTTTTATTTATGAACCTCAAATTTATACCTCTTGATTATGATTATTTTGACTGGAAAGGTAAAAACTACATAAGGATATTTGGAAGAACTTCTCAAAATGAAAAAATCTGTATAATAGATAGTTATGAACCAAATTTCTGGGCAATATTAAAACAAAATACAAGTGATAAAAAAATTCAAAAAATAAAACAAAAAATTGAAAAAATCCAGGTTGAAAGAGCAGGAAGAAAAACAAAAGTTCTTAAAACTGAAATTCATGATAAAAATTTTCTCGGAAAAAAACATAAAGCCATTAAAATATTTGTTGAAAACTATAAAGATTCTCATGCTGTTGCAGATGAACTTGATTTTTCTGAGATATATGCAAGAAGAGAATATGATATGCGTCTAATTACAAAATATATTATGGATAAAAACATCTTGCCTTTAAAATGGCATAATGTAAACATTGAAAAGTTAGATAGTGAAGATTTTGGCTATTTATCTGAATGCCTTGACCTAAACTGCTATAAATTAAATTCTTTTAAAAAACTAAAACAAAAAGAACAAAAAAATCTAAAATTCAAACCAAAAATACTTGCATTTGATATAGAAACAAGTAAATTTGAAATTGGAAAAGGTGACATCCTAATGATTTCTTTATATGGTAAAACTTCTGATAAACATAATAAAGAAAAGGAATTTAAAAAAGTTTTAACATGGAAATCTGCTGATTCAAAAAACCCTGATTTTGTACAAAGTTTTCCAAGTGAAAGACAAATGTTAAAACAATTTGTAAAATATGTAAAAGACTATGACCCAGATTTTTTAGTTGGTTATTTTTCAGATGGATTTGACTTACCATATCTAAGAGCAGCAGCTGAAAATAACAACATTAAATTAGATATTGGTTTAGACAACAGCCAACCAATATTTTCAAAAGGAAGATTAAGTAAAGGAAAAATAACTGGCATAATTCATATAGACATTTATAGATTTATAGAATCAGTTTATTCTCAATACCTCCAGAGCGAGACTCTTGGATTAAATGATATAGCTTCTGAATTATTGGGAGAGAAAAAACATGATTTTGATTTTTCAAAATTAGAATATCTAGATAAAAATGACTGGAAAGATTTCTTTAAATATAATTTACAAGATTCAAAACTAACTTACTTGTTATTTAAAAAAACATGGCCAGATATACAAGAATTTACCAATATTATCCAAGAACCAATTTTCAGAATTACAAGAAACAGCATGTCAGCACATGTAGAAGATTATATCTTACATAACTTGCATCTTTATAATGAAATTGCAGAAAAACGTCCTCTTCACGATGAAATAGGCAAAAGAAGAGCAAAAGGAAAATATGAAGGAGCATTTGTCTTCCAACCCTTGCCTGGATTATATGAAAATATTGGGATGTTTGATTTCACATCAATGTATGCTTCTGTTATTGTATCATATAATTTATCTCTTTCCACACTAATAGAAAATAAATCTACATTAAAAAATAAAGATATCATTAAAGTAAATCTAGACAAAGAAGGAAATGTTTATTTCTCAAAAAAACAAGGATTTTTTCCTAAAATGTTAAAAGAAATAATTAATTTAAGAAAACAATATAAAAGACAATATAATAAAAATAAAAATCCAATAACAAAAGCAAGAAGCAATGCTTATAAATTATTAGCAAATGCAGCTTATGGATATCAAGGATATTTTGGAGCAAGATATTATTGCAGAGAGGCAGCTGCATCTACTGCTAAATTAGCAAAAGAAAACATACTAAATGCAATTGAAAATATAAAAAAACAAGGTTATGAAATTATATATTCTGACAGTATTGATGGAAAAACAAAAATCTTTATTAGAAAAAAAGGCAATGTATATGAAGAAGAAATTGAAAAAATTTTTGAAAGGATAGATAAAAAAACAGGACTTGGAAAAGAATATAATTTTAAAAAGAATATTGAGGTGCTAACTATTGATAAGGAGGGAAATTCTGTGTTTAAACCAATTGTTTATGTAATGAGGCATAAATGCAATAAAAAAATTTATAGGGTTTGGTTCACAAATCATTGGTATATTGATGTTACTGAAGATCACTCTTTAATTGGTTATCAATCCACAAAACACAATCAAAGTAATGAAAAAAAACAAAATCCAATTAAGAGGCTCATTGAAATAAAACCTGGAGAGGTAAAGGAAAAAGCAAATAGTATAATCACATTAAAAAAAATTAATTGTGAAAATTCTAAAGAGAAAAAGTATCCAAAAGAGATATATGAATTCTTAGGTTATTTTATTGGTGATGGAAGTTTTATGCCTAATAAATATGGCAAGAATTATTATTTAAGGATTTCTGCAGGAAAAGACACTAAAGAATTAAAAAACAAGTTAATAACTCCTTTACAAAAAAAAGGTTATATTAAAAATATATGGGAAAGAGAAAAAGGAGATATTGTAGTTAATGGGCTTAAACTAGTGAATTTGGTTTTTAATAACTGTAGGAAAAGCAAAAAAAAGATTATTCCTAGATGGTTATTTTATGAAAAAGAAGAAAATATTGCTTCATTCCTTAGAGGATTATTTTCAGCTAATGGATGTGTGATGTTAAGAGGAGGAGCTCCAATAATTAAATATACCTCAGTTAGAGAAGATTATATTAAAGAAGCTAGGAAACTACTATATCGGATAGGAATTTCTCATTCTGTATTTAAAGAAAATACTAAAAACACTTATAAAACTAAAGATAGAATTTATAGCTCTGATAGTTATTCGAAAAATATAATAGTAAAAAATAAAGAAGCATTTGCAGAAAAAATTGGATTTTTATTAGAAAGAAAAAATAAAAGAGCACAAGTAACTTCAAAAAGTTTGAAAAAAAGTATAGTAAATCAATTTGAATTTGATATACAAAATGTTAAAAATATTGAAAAAATAAAAACTCCTAATTACATTTATGATATTGAGGTTAGAGATAATCATAGATTCTTTGCTAACTATGTCTTAGTTCATAACACAGACTCAATCGCGTTTCTCTTAAATAACAAAACTCAAAAACAAACTCTTGAATTTTTAAATAAACTAAACTCTAAGTTGCCTGGAATAATGGAACTTGAATTAGAAGATTTTTATAAAAGAGGATTATTTGTTTCAAAAAGAACTGTTTCAACAGGAGCAAAGAAAAAATATGCTTTAATTGATTATAACAAACAATTAAAAGTAAGGGGATTTGAAACAGTAAGAAGAGACTGGTGTAATCTTGCTCGTGAATTACAAAATAAAGTTCTAGAACTTATTTTAAAAAATGGAAATGAAAAATCTGCTCTTAAATATCTAAAAAAAACTATTAAAAAAGTAAAAAATAAAAATATAGAAAAAAAACAATTAATTATTAAAACACAGTTAAAAAAACCTCTTTCTGAATATATAGCTAAAGGTCCTCATGTTATAGCTGCTTTAAAAATGGAAGAACAAGGAATAGGAGCAGAACAAGGAGATTTAATAGAATATTATGTTGCAGAAACAAAAAATGGAAAAAGCAAAACAAAACAATTAGTAAGAGAAAGAGTAAAACTTCCAAATGAAAAAGGTAGATATGATATCTCTTATTATTTAAACAATCAAATAAAACCTGCTGTTGAAAATATCTTCAAAGTTTTTAATGTAAATGTTGAAGAAATTATAGAAGAAATTGTTCAAGGAAGCAGACAAAAGAAATTATTTTAATTCTTGTTATAATCTATTTTATATTAATTTCATAGTAGTAAATTAATAGAAAAGTTTATATATAAAGTCCTGGAATTAAATATCATGGTTGCATCAAGAGAATATGTTTTACAAAGACTAGATAAATAGTACATAAATAAAATTAAAGAAAACTTCAATCCTAAATTAGAACAAGAATTAAATAAAAGAGTAACTGAAAAATTAATTGAAAAAAGAGATTTTAGTACACTGGTCATCTTCAATATAATATTTCCACAATTTTTTAGTAGGAAAGCTCAACTAAACAAAGCAGGAACTTATTTTAGTGAAGGATATGCTTCTCTTGAAGCACTTATAGAAGGATCTAAAATAGAAGGTGAAACTATTGATAATATTCCAGAAGGTGTTCGTAATGAATATATTGAACCATTAATAAAAGTTTCAGAGAAAATAGGGGATTTTGTTAATAAAGTTAGACAGAAATCAGATGAAATTACACCTAGAGAACTAACTGACAAAGAAATTAATGATGCTGCTATTGAAGTGTATGGAAATATAAATGGATTAGCAAAAATGTATTCTGCTATAGGTGATGTTTCATTACAATTAATGGATATTGCATATATTAATCAACAAATACCTAAAATTATAAGAAAAAACATGGTTAAAATCTGGGATGTTTGGAAAGATGAAATGCCATATCTTCTAGAACATCTTTTTCCAGATATTCCTAAATAAATCACATATAAAATTTCAAAAATCAAAAAATCATGAAATTCAATTAAACTAAGTGTCACTTCAAACTTAGATTATCGTTGAAAATATAAATACTTAGTGTATTAACAACAATATGTATACTGCACTACAATAATCTTTATAAAGTGTAAAATATACACTATGTTAAGAAAAACAATAAAATAAATTAAAAAATTCAAAAAATGCAAACACAAATTCAACAAGAAAAACAAAAAACTCAAGATGCAATTAAAGAAAATAGACAAGTATGGCAACAAATCTATCAATTACCAGAAAATCATCAACCATATATTGACAAATATTTTTTAAGAGCAAATCAGATATTAAAAGCAGAAAACTTAAATCCATGGGTAATTGGACAGGTTTTTATAAGAAAAGGTCCAGGAAAAACTTATGGAATTGATGAAGCTCTTGCAATTTTAGATAAATATACCTCTTTAGTTGAACATAAAGGAAATGTAAAAGCTCTGCAAGAAGGAAAATTTTATGCTCCAAAAGATACTCAAGCTTTAATTACAGCTCCTGTCCAGGATATTGTTGAATTAGAAACAATGTATCTTGGAGTTTTAACAGCTGAAACTACAAAAATAAATGACAATTATGATGTAGCTAATCATTTAGATGATGTAAAAAAACAAATGCAACTAGTTGTAGAAGCTGCTCAAGATAGGCCTGTCTCTTATTTTGGAGCACGCCATTGGAGATGGGATTTAGATGCTGCTATAACACAAGCTGCATTTGAAGCAGGAGCTAAATCTACTTCAACAGATATAGGAGCAGCAACTGCAGGATTAAAAGGAATGGGAACAATTCCTCATGCATCAGAAAATGTCTATGCTTGGAGATATGGATATAATAAAGCAGTTGTAGAATCAACAAAAGCATTTGACAAACATATGGACGAAGCTATTCCAAGAATTGCTTTAATAGACTACGCAAATAAAGAAGTAGATGATGCAGTTGAAACTGCTAAAGCTCTAGAACAACAAGGAAGCACTCTTTATGGAGTAAGAATTGATACATGTGGAGAAAACATCTGTCAGGGAGCACTTTCTACTCCTGACAAAAATGCTTTAGATGATTTAATAGGAAGAAATATAAAAATTCCTCAAGAAGATAAAAAATACTGGTTTGGAAATGGAGTTACAGTTACAGGAGCATATGCAGTTAGAAAAGGTTTAGATAATGCAGGTTTTCAAGATGTAAAGATATTTTTAACAAGTGGTTTTGGCAATCCAAAAAAAGTTGAAGCATTTATGAGGGCTGAAAAAATACTTGGACTAGAAGGAAGATTATGCGGAGCTTTTGGAGTAGGAGGAATCTATCCAGCTAAAATGGCAACAATGGATATAATAGCTGTAGGACCAGATCCAATCCATATGCAAGCAATCTCTAAAATAGGAAGAAATTATAGAAGCAATAATAAATTAGAATTAAGATTAGGAGGCAGATAAAAATGGAAACAATATTTTGGAATGTAGACACACAATATGATTTTATGAGAAATGATAAAGGAGCCTTGCCTGTTCCAGGAGCAAAAGAAATAGAAAGAAATTTAGAAAAACTAACTCATATAGCAAAAATAAAAAGATTAAAAGTAATCAATACAGCAGACTGGCATAAGAGAAATTCAGAAGAATTATCAGATAATCCTGATTTTAAAAAAACATTTCCCCCTCATTGTTTAGAATATACAAGGGGAGCAGAATTTATACCTATTACCAGTCCTGTAAATCCCTACAAAGTTCACTGGGAGGATAATGAATTAGATTTAGACGAAATTAGAGAAGAAAGAAATATTGTAATTTACAAAGATAAATTTGATGTATTTTCAGGCAATTATAAAACAGAAAAAATCTTAGAAGCAATTAATCCAGATAGAGCAGTAGTATATGGAGTAGCTACAAATGTCTGTGTAGATTTTGCAGTAAAGGGGTTGCTTAAAAAAGGTATTAAAGTTTACATTCCAACAGATGCAATAAAAGAACTGCCAAATCTTCCTTTACCATTTAATAATTGGAGAAAACTAGGGGCAAAATTAACTAAAACAAAAGATATAGGAAAAATATTAGAAGAAAAACCAATTCCTTCAAAAATTTAAATAAAATTAATTAAAATGAAAACAAAATTAAATATCTAGCTCATGCTATGTAAAATGAAAAATAAAATAATAGATACAGACATAGGTACAGATTGTGATGATGTATTTGCAATAGCTTATGCTTTAAAATATCATCCAGAAAAAATCAAAGCAATAACAACTGTACATGGAGATACAAAAATAAGAGCAAAAATAGCAAGAAAAATAATCAAACTTATGAACAAACAAAATCAAGGAATAAAAGTAATTGCTGGTGAAAAAAGAACACTAACTTCACCTAATATCCAAAAATATTGGACAGGAATTGAGCAAAAAGCTCTAACATCACAAGAAATAACACAAACATTAGATAGCCATTGCTCTTTAAAAAACCTAGATTATGAAAATACAGATTTAATTTGTATAGGCCCACTAACAAATATAGCTTTACAACTTGAGCAAAATCCAAGCATAAGAAACATCACCCAGATGTATTTTATGGGTGCTTTAGAAAGTTCTCATAATTTTAAAGTTGATAAAATATCTGCTGAAAAAGTCTTAGAACAAAAATGGAAGAAATATCTAATAAGAAAACAAGATTCATTTAAAATTTCATTTACAAAAAAAGAATTACAACAATTTAAAGGAAATCCTCTTGGAAATTTTTTATATGAATCTGCAATAAACTGGCTAGATTATACAAAAAGAAACAAACAAAGAGACAAAATAGCTATGTATGATGTTTTAACAGTTTCAGCAGGATTGCAAGAACCATATGTAACTTTCAAAAAATCAAATGGAAGATATCTGTCAAATAATGTTGACTTAGAATTAAAAACAAGGATACTAAATATTGTAGAAGAAAAATGAACTATCAAAAAATCATAAAAGATATTGAAATCCAGTTAAAAGAATATCTTGGAAATAAAAAAGCAGTTATAGGAATCTCTGGAGGAATTGATTCAACTGTTGTAGCAGCATTAGCTGTAAGAGCAATAGGAAAACAAAATGTCTGGGGAATTTCAATGCCTTATAAAAATCAAGATACATCTGATGCACAATTAGTTATTGATAATTTAGAAATCAATTCAAGAGAAATAAACATTGGAAAAGTAGTAGACAACAATATTAGAAAACTTGAACAAGTACTTGACAAAGAAATTGATAAAATAACTAAAGGAAACTTAATGGCAAGAGAAAGAATGAAGCTACTTTATGGTGTAGCAAATTCTATTGATGGAATGGTTATTGGAACTGGAAATAAATCAGAAATAGAGATTGGATATTTCACCAAATATGGAGATGGTGGTGTAGATATAGAACCAATAGGAAACATCTATAAAACAGAAGTTTATGAAATTGCCAATCTTCTTGCACTCCCAAAACAAATAATAAACAAAAAACCAAGTGCAGGACTTTGGCAAGGACAAACAGATGAAGATGAATTAGGAATAACTTATCAACAAATAGATGATGTTTTAAAACAAAAAATAAACAATGGGGAAATCTATGATAAGGTTCAGAAACTAAGAAAAGGTTCTGAACATAAAAAAAACATACCTCCAATATTTAAAATAAGGAGATAAAAATGCAATATAAAAATCCGTGCTCAACAGCTGACATAATAATAAGGAAACAAGAAAAAATACTCTTAATACAAAGAGGATATGAACCCTTTAAAGATAGATGGGCTCTTCCTGGAGGACACATTGATTATGGAAAAGAAACTCTTGAACAATCTGCTAAACGTGAATTAGAAGAAGAAACAGGACTAAAAGTGAATATACAGGATTTAAAGTTATTTGGAGTATATTCTTCTCCAGACAGAGATCCAAGAGCACATTATATAACCCATGTTTATCTTGCAAACATGTTTAAAGGCAGGACAAAAGCAGGAGATGATGCTAAAAATGTTAGATGGTTTCCAATTTCTCAGCTTCCATTACTTGCATTTGACCATAAAAAAATAATAGATGATTATATAAAACAAACAAGGAGGAAAAAATGAAAACTAAATATGTAAAACCAGAAAAGAAAATAGCAAAATTCATAAGAGAATATGTAAAAGACTGGACATTATTTGAAAAAATATGGTTATTAAGCTTCACTCTAATAAATTTATATTTATTTTTTATATGGCAAGATAGCTGGATTGGTTTAACAGCTTCTTTAACAGGAATGATATGTGTGGTTTTAGTTGCAAAAGGAAGAATAAGCAATTATTATTTTGGGATTGTAAATATTCTTGCATATGCTTATGTTGCATATCAAAGCAGATATTTTGGAGAAGTAATGCTAAACATGATATATTATCTTCCAATGCAATTTGTAGGAATTTATTACTGGAAAAAACATGTTAACAAAAACAAAACAAAAGATGATGTAAAAGTTAGATATATGCCTTGGAAAGAAAAAGGAATATGGGCATCTATATCTATTATAGGAATATTTAGCTATGGTTTAATATTAATGTTATTAAAAGGAACTCTTCCATTTGTAGATTCAGCATCAACTGTCTTGTCTGTTATAGCAATGATATTAATGGTCAGGAGAGTAAAAGAACAATGGCTATTATGGATAACAATTGATGTAATTTCAATTTTTATGTGGGTATATGTTTTATTTACAGGTGGAAATGATATAAGTGTATTAATAATGTGGTCAGCATTTTTAGTTAATGCTGTTTATGGTTATATAAATTGGAAAAAACTTGAAAAAAAACACAATGGCAAATAAACAAAAAACAGGATTTGTAGGAGGAAAATTCCTTCCTCCACATTTAGGGCATACATATCTAGTTATTAGTGCATCTAATCATGTAGATAAATTATATGTAGTATTAACTTCATCAGAAAAAAGAGATAAAGAACTATGTAAAAAACAAGGAATTAGGTATATTCCAGCTCAAGTTCGTTTATCATGTTTAGGACAAATGTTTAATGACCTTGATAATATTGAAATTATACATATAAAAGATGAAAAAGGTATAGAAGATTATGATTGGAAAGATGGAGCAAAAAAAATTAAACAAGCAATTCCTGAAGATATAGATTATGTCTTTAGTTCAGAAAAAAAATATGAAAAAGTTTTCAGAGAAAACTATCCAAAATCAAAACACATTGTAATAGATGATAAAAGAAAGACAATAAATATATCTTCTACTCAAATAAGGAAAAACATATATGGTAACTGGGAAAAACTTCCAGATTGTGTAAGACAATATTTTGTTAAAAAAGTAGCTATAGTAGGAACAGAAAGCTGCGGAAAAACAACATTAACAAAACAATTAGCAAAATTCTATAATACAAATTATGTTCATGAAGTTGGAAGAGATTATTGTGAAGAATATTCTAATTTTCTAACAAGAGATATGTTTGATTTAATTGCAATGGAACATTTTTTACTCCAACAAAAAAAATTAAAACAAAGCAATAAATTAATATTTGTTGATAGTGAAGCAGTTATAACTAAATATTATTTAGATATGTATTTTAAAGGGCAAAAATCTGAATTAATAGATAATATTATAAAAATGCAAGATTATGATTTAGTTATTTATCTTGAGCCAGATATCAAATGGGTAAATGATGGAATAAGATTTGCAGGAGAAAAAAAATTAAGACAAAAAAACAATGAAAAATTAAAACAAATGTATAAACACTATGGAATTGAATTTGTAACTATTTCAGGTAATTATAAACAGAGATTTGGAAAAGCAACAGGATTAATAAATAAATTATTTAAAAAATAAAAACCTAAAACAAACAAGGAGGAAAAAATGAAAACTAAAGAAAAATATATTGCAACACTTATAGGGTGTGGAATTGGGGATTGTTTAGGGATGCCAGTTGAAGCTTGGTCTAAAAAACATATTCAGAAATATGTTCCAGAAGGCAGGGTTACTTGCCCTATTGCTCCATTAATACCAAAAGATGATAAAGGCAATATAATAAAAAAAGATGAACACGGAGAACTTAAATATTATACCAGAGATCTCTGTCTTGGAGAATATACAGATGACACAATTCTTACTATTGCAATGGCTAAATCAATTATTCAAAATAAAACTCTTGATTTAGAAGATTTATGCAAAAAACAAGTTCAAGCTTACAAAAAATGCAAGCAAGAAGATGGACATATTAGAGGAGGATTTGGAGGAACAACAAAAAAAGCATTTGAAAATATCTTAAAAGGGTCTAGCGTATATTCATCTGGAATAACACCTGGATTAGGAAATGGGCCAATTATGAAAATCTCTCCTATTGGAATTTACATGCATGCAACAGGCAAATATAACTTAGGAATAACAGTTTCAGAACAAGTTGCAAAAGCTACGCATAAAGATAAAAGAGCAATTGCAGGAGGTATTGTCCAAGCTCATGCAGTTTACACTTTACTTCAAAAGAATGATAATAACCTTTCAAAACAAAAATTTTTAAACAGCTTATTACAATGTTGTGAAAAAAATGAACTACCTCTTTCTCCTGAAGATAAATTATATGAAAGAGGAAGTCTTTTATCAAAACTAAGATGGATTTCTCAAAACAAAAAAACAAGTTCAGATAATGCTTTTTATAAACTTGGAAATTCTGCTCTTGCTTTTGAAAGTTATCCTTTTGCATTATTTATGTTTCAAAAATACTGGAATAAACCTTTAGATGGATTAATTGAAACAATAAATTATGGAGGAGATTGTGACACTACTGGAGCAATATATGGAGCTTTAGCAGGAGCTAAACATGGAAACATCTTTCCAAAACAATGGATAAAAACACTTAAAGATTCTGAAAAAATAAAAAAATTAGGAGAACAACTTTATAAATTAAAAAACAAAAACTAAAATGTTTAATAAAATTTTAATAACTTACAGCAAAAGGCTGACAAAAAACCATGCAAATACAATTGAAAAAGTAAAAGATATTTTAAGACAGAACAACATGGAATATCTATCAAAAGATTCTCATGAACTAATAAAAGAAGATTTCTCAGATACAGATATGATAATAACCATAGGAGGAGATGGAACTTTTATAAGAGCTTCACATTTTTTAAAACACATTCCAATAATAGGAATAAATTCAGAACCAGAAATGAGTGAAGGAGCTTTAACTAGTTTAAAAGAATCTGAATTAAATCAACTTCACAATATATTAAAAGGTAACCATGAAATTATTCATAGAACAAGAGCAAAATTAAAATTAAATGGAAAAGAAATTCCTTTTCATGCTTTAAATGAAATTTATGTTGGTTCTGACAGACATTTTCATACTTCAAGATACAGGATAAAATTTAAAGATAAAAAAGAAGAACATAGAAGTTCAGGAGTTCTTATTTCTACAGGTTCTGGAAGTACTGCATGGTATAGTTCTGCAGGAGGAGAACCCTTTCATTTTCAGGAGCAGGAATTAAGGTTTATTGTCAGAGAGCCATATTTCGGAAATATCTATAAACCAAAGATATTACAAGGAAAAATCTCTACTCAAGAAAAAATAATTATTGAATCATTAAGATATGAAGGAGGAATTATAGCTCTTGACTCAAATTTAACTTATCCTTTTAATACTGGAGATATAGTGGAAATTAAAATATCAGATATTCCTTTAAAAGTTATTAAAAACAACAATTAAAATGCAAGTAAAAAAGAAAATTGGATTATTTGGAGGTTCTTTTAATCCCATACACAAAGAACATATTAAATTAATTAAAAAAATTATATCTAAAAATCTAATAGATGAATTATGGATTATTCCATGTAAAAATCATGCATTTAACAAAAAACTTATTTCTGCAAAACACAGAATAAACATGATTAAACTTGCTATATCTCCTCTTTCTAATTTTAAAAAAAGAATAAAAATCTCTAAAATTGAACTTAAATCAAAAGGAAAAAATTACACTTTAAAAACTTTAAAAAAACTTCAAAAAAAATATCCTAAATTTAAATTTTCCATAGTTGTTGGTTCTGATATCTTATATGAAATTCATAAATGGTATAATTATAAACAATTGCTAAATATATCTGAATTTATAATATTTAAAAGAAAAGGATATGAATTTATTAATATAAATAATCTCAAAATTCTTGCTAAAATAACCAGCTCTCTAAGTAATATAAGTTCAACTAAAATCAGACAAAATATTAACAAAAGAAAACCTTTTAAAAACATGGTTCCTTTAAAAATTAAACAGTATATAGAAAAAAACAATCTATATCAATAAATACCTTAAAGTTAATAAAAAAGAAAGCAGAATAATGAAAATCCAAACCTTCACAATTGTTGCTGGAACTGCTGCTTGTAATGCGAAATGCCCTTATTGTATTTCTAAGATGACTCCTAAACAAGGAGTTAATTTTAAACAACCAAAAGTTAATTGGGGAAATTTTGAAAAAGCATGCAGATTATCTCAAGTTAATGGAGTATCTACAGTTCTAATAACTGGGAAAGGAGAACCCACCCTATATCCTGAACAACTTACAGAATTTCTAAAACATATGAAAAAATTCAACTTTCCTTTAATAGAACTCCAGACAAATGCATTAGTTTTTGGAAAACAATTTCAAAAATATAAACCTTATTTAAAAAAATGGAAAGAATTAGGACTTAACACAATGGCAATTTCTATAGTTAATTATTCTAAAGATAAAAACAAAAAAGTCTATACTCCTAACTCAGAATATATAGATTTAGAAGAAGTTATTAAAAATCTGCATGATATTGGATATTCTATAAGATTATGTTGCATGATGTTTAAAGGTTCAATTGACAGTGTAAAGGAAGTTAAAAAACTTGCACAATTTGCAAAGAAAAATAATGTAGAACAACTAACAATACGCTCAATAAAAGCTTCTGAAAATTCTGAAAATAAAAAAATACGTGAATGGACAAAAAAACATGCTCTTCCCAAATCAAAAATAAAAGAAATTGGGAATTTTCTTCAAAAAAATGCAAGAAAACTAATGACTCTTGGACATGGAGCAATTGTCTATGATTTAAATGGACAGAATATTGCAAATTCAGACTGTCTAACTATTAAAGCAGATACAGACGAACTAAGACAACTTATATTTTTTCCAGATGGACATCTGAGATATGACTGGCAATATCCTGGTGCTATATTAATGTAGTTCTTAAAAAAATTGATAAGATTTAAATATCTTATTGTCTTAATAACACTATGAAAAATCTTAAAGATTTTCCAAAACCAGCAGTAACTGCAGATATAGTTATATTCACTATTAAAGATAATGATCTTAAAGTTTTACTTATTAAAAGAGGAGTTGCACCATTTAAAGATAAATGGGCACTTCCTGGAGGATTTGTTCATCTTGATGAAAGTCTTGAACAAGCTGCTAAACGTGAATTAGAAGAAGAAACAGGAGTTAAAACTGCATATTTAGAACAGTTATATACTTTTGGAAATCCAGAAAGAGATCCAAGAGGAAGAGTTATAACAGTTGCTTATTTTGTCTTAATAAAATCAGAACAACAAAAATTAAGGGCTTCTACAGATGCATCTGATGCAAGATGGTTTTCTGCTTATAAATTTCCTCAACTTGCATTTGACCATCAAGAGATTCTTGAATATGCTATCAAAAGATTAAAGTGGAAATTTGGATATACTACTGTTGCTTTTTCTTTACTTCCAAAAAAATTCACCCTAACATCCCTACAAAAAATTTATGAAATTGTGTTTAACAAAAAATTTGACAAGAGAAATTTCAGAAAAAAAATCTTCTCACTTAATCTTGTCAAACCTACAAAAGAACTAAAAAAAGATGTTTCTCATCGTCCTCCTAAACTATATAAACTAAATAAAAATATTGGAGATATAGTAGAAATTCTATAACTTCATTTTTTAAATAATTATAATCCTATTATCTTAATATTTTTAGCATTTTCTCAAAAATTAGATATAAAGTCATCTTGTTACTATCCTCATTAATATTATCTATTAAATACTATATTTAAATTATTTCGAATTATCTACCTTTCTTTTAATTATTTCCTTCCTTCTTTCAAACTAAGATAAAAATTCTTAAAAAACAATATTGAAAAAGGTATTAAAAATAAATAATTAAATGCATATGGCAAAAACCCTGATATCATACCTAATGGAAAAAATAGACTTCCTAAAAAATTAAAAGGAAGTAATATCATTGAAAATGCAAGAGAAAATCCTGACATAACTAATCCAAACAACAAGGCATAACCAAAAACTTTCCACCATCTTCCTTTAACCATTTTCCAAGATTTTCTCATACTTTCTACAATTCTTGTATTTTCTTTTATCAAAACATACTGGGAGAAAATAAGATAATTCGTAATCATTATCCAAAAAATAACTCCTGCAAAAAACAACAGAACATCTAAAAGAATAAAAAATATTTTTAAACCCATATTAAAAGAACTCCATGCAAAAACTGTTATTAATATAAAAATAACATCTGGAATAAATAAAGCAATAAAAATTAACATAATAAGAACCCATAAAAAAAGATATCTCCAAAAATATTTCCATCCTTGTTTAACTGCTTTTTTAGCTCCTATTTCCTTGCTACTAAAACCAATAATTATATAACTTAAATTAATTAAAGTAGTTAAAAGAATAAATGCTAAAATAAATATTACAAAAATAATAGCTATAAAAACACCCAATAATAGAGACATAGTTGATGTACTTGGACTATGACTTATTAATTCAATTGTTTCTTGTGAAGCTAAACCAGAAATTGTCATTCCTGATAAAGAAGGTATTGCAAAAACCATAAAAAAAAGAATCATAACAATTACCCCGACAATAAATAGTGGAATCAAAAACAAGAATATAAAAACTAACAAAAACGTTTTGAACTTCTGTCCATATTCTTTAAAACTTTCTACAAATAAATCTCCCCAACCTTTTTTTTGCATATTTAAAAATAGATAAAATAGTTTATAAAGTTTATTATCTGTTTTTAAAATATTAAAAATGAAAAAAAATAGAAAAAACTATCAGCCTAAAAAAGAATTTATTAGTAGATTAAAAAAACTTCTTCCTGATAAATCAGATACAGATTCATTTTGGAAAATTCTTAAGAGCGAAGCTCCAAAAACAATTCGTTGTAATACTTTAAAAATATCTACTGATAAATTAAAACAAAAATTAGAAAACAAAGGATGGAAAATTAAACAGCCATTTAAAAATCATCCAGAAATTATGATTATTGATAAAAAAAGCAATCTACAACCAGGAGAATTAGGAAAATCATCAGAACATCTGATAGGATATTATTATATTCAAGAAATAAGTTCAATGCTACCTATCCTTGCTTTAAATCCAAAGCAAGAAGATTTATTATTTGATTGTTGTGCAGCTCCAGGAAGCAAAACAACCCAGGCAGCTACATTAATGAAAAATAAAGGAACAATAATTGCAAATGATAAAAATATAGGAAGATTAAAAATCTTAATAAGCAACTTAGAAAGATGTGGATGCACAAACACAATAATAACAAGACAAGATTCGGTTCAATTATGTAAAAAATTAGAAAATATAGGGATGAAATTTGACAAAATTCTTTTAGATGTTCCTTGTTCAGGAGAAGGCACTCTTCGTTCTTCACCAAAAACATTTTTAATGTGGAATTTAAAAGTAATTGAAAAACTTTCCCGCTTGCAAAAGAAGATTTCTGCATCTGCTATTCCTTTATTAAAGCAAAATAGAGAAATAATATATTCAACATGCACCCATACTCCTGAAGAAAATGAAGAAGTTGTTGATTTCCTTATCAAAAACTTCAATTTAAAACTTCAACCCATAGATTTGCCAAAAGAAATAAAAACAAGACAAGGACTAATATCATGGCAAGATAAGAAATTTCATCCAGATATGAAAAAAGCTGTCAGAATCTGGCCACAAGACAACAATACAGAAGGATTTTTTCTTGCTAAATTAAAAAAATCCCTCTAAATTATAGAAAATGGCTGATGAAAAATATCTTAATGAGATAATAAAAAAAGCAAGAGGAAAAAAATATAAAGGATGCTTTACTTGCAAATACTATAGCCCTCTTCAAAATGAATTTGTAGATACTGATTCAGAAGATAGAGAAAATCCCGAAAATCCATGGGTATTATGTGAATTAAATCAAGATTCTGACATATCTTTAAAAATAAATTGTAAAAATTGGAAGGAAAAATGAAAATCCTGATAATTGGTTCATGCAGAGATAATGACAAAGAACACAAGATAAAAAAACATCAGAAATTATCTGAACAACTTGGAAAAGAAATAGCAAAAAGAAATTATGAAATTGTTACCGGAGAAGTAGGTGGACTGCAAAAACATGTTGTTTCTGCTTATAAAAAAGCAAGAGGAAAAAAATGGACAGCATATCTTGCTATAGAAGAATATAAAAATAAAGAAAGTAATAAAAAAATCAAAACTCCAAAACCTGATAAAAAAATACAAACAAATTACAACTATGCAATAAGAGATGCATATTATATTGACAAATGTGATGCTGTTATTGCATTAAGTGGAAGAGCTCTGACTCTTTCTGAAACTATTCAAGCTATAAAAAATTATAATAAAAAAGTTTTTCAACTAGATATTGGACAAAATATAAAAATAATTCAACAAATTCAAGAATTACAAGACAATTTAATAATAACTTTAGATATAACAAAGGGATTAAATTTTTTAGAATAAACAGAAAAAATGAATAAGAAAAAAGTATCAATAGCTATATTTAAAAAAGGAAAAAAAATACTAATCCAAGATAGAAGGCCTTGGGACAAATATAATTTTGAATATGGTTTTTTTGGAGGAAAAGTAGAAGAAGGAGAAAATCCAGAACAAACTCTAAAAAGAGAAATAAAAGAAGAACTTAACATCCTTATAAAGAATTTTAAATTCTATAAACATACAATAAAAAAAATTCCTGAAATAAACTTAGAAATAGAATATTTTATTTTTTTTGCATTAATTCCTGATTTGAATAAAATAAAATGTGAAGAAGGGAAGCCATTTCTAACAGATATTGAAAAAGCATTAAAATTAAAGATGAATCCAGGAGATATTTCAATATTAAAAGAATTAAATGAAAATTAGAAAACTTCAAAAAAAAGATGCAAAACAAGTTAACAAATTAATTGAAGATACAATGAAACAATCTAAAGTTCTTAAAAAAAGAGAACAAAAAATAATTAAAAAACAAACTTCTCCTGAACAGCTGACAAAAGCAGGTGAAAAAGAATATTTTATATGTGAACATAATGGAAAGATAATTGGTGTAGGAGCTTTAAAAAAAGGAGAGATAATTAACATGTATACTTCTCCAAACTTTCAAAAAAAAGGAGTTGGTTCTTTAATATTAAGAAAAATTGAAAAACAAGCTAAAAAAAATAAAATTGAAAAACTATTCTTATATACTCACCCAGAATCTGAGAGATTTTACTTAAAAAATAATTATAAAAGAATTAAAAAATTTAAAGATAAAAAAAGACTTCCTGTTGTTTATATGGAAAAAATCTTCATAAAAAAACACAAAGTTCATAAATAAATTAAAATAATTATATTAAAATGGTAAATGCTTTAATTAAAATAGATGAAAATGCTAATAGAATCTTAAATATAATTAAAGCAAAATATGGGCTAAAAGATAAAGAAGAAGCAATAAATTTTGTGACTAAAAAATATATAGGACAAGAGGATGAACCAAAATTAAAACCTGAATTTATAAAAAAGATTAATGAAATAGAAAGACAAAAAGTATTAAAATAGAGGATTTTTCAAAAGTATACATATTAAACTAAAATGTATGCTCTAAAAGTTAAAGAAGAGGCACATAAAACATTTAAAAAACTTTCAAAGAAGAATCCAAAACAACTAAAAATAATTAATAAAAAGATTCAAGAAATAAGAAAAAATCATTATTATCTATATAAGTTCCTAAAAAAGCCATTACAAACATTTAATAAGATTCATATAGGTCAACACTTTGTATTAATTTTTAAAATAAATCATAACAGAAAAACCATAATCATCTATTATGCTGATCATCACGATAAAGTATATAAATGAATACCTAAATCAGAATAAACAGAAAAATGAACCTTAAATTCATGCCAAAAGGAGAAAAAAAGAAAACTCTTAAAAAATTAAAACAACAATTTGGAATAGATAATTTAAATTATCTCTTATTTAAGTCAGGAAAAAGCAAGATAAGAGCTTTTTCTGGAAATCTTTCCAAAGAAGAAATCTCTATACTTGCAAGAAACATAAATATAGAGATTATTGGATTATATATAGCTAAACAAGAAAATCAAGACAAAGAAATAAGACTAAGTCATGATGCTGTATCTTTATTTAAAAATCAAATTCAAAAAAATATAGTAGAAATTAACCTCTCCCAAATTAAAAAATGGTTAAAAGGACAAGATATAGAATTTAAAAAAAAGATTAAAGAAGGAATTATAATATTGAAAAATAATAATGATATTGTAGGGTGTGGAAAATCAAATGGAAGAACCATATTTAATTTTGTTCCAAAAGAAAGGCGTATTAAAAATTAATCAAAAAAACTCTATTAAGCAGGACTTAATCCTTCTAAACCACCTTTCTTTTCCTGTTCTTCAAATCTCTTCGAAGTTTCCAAAGCTTCCTGGAGCCCTTGCATTTTCTTCCTTAATTTTTCTTGAAAAACTTTTTCTCCTGACATGATTCTTTTAAGAGTTTCTTTAAATGGATGTCTTGAAACTTCAATTACTGTTCCATATCTTACTTCAACATTTCTTAGCTCTTGAGTTCTTCCATTTTCAACTCTTTCTAAAAAATATTTAGGACTAACTTTTATATGTGCAGATTCTGGAACAGCTTCAGATTGGTTATGTTTTCCTCCATTTTTCCAAATATTTAACTCAATCCATCCTTCAGTTTCTTTATTAAATTCTCTTTTTACTGCTTGTTTTTCTGAATCTGAACCTGAAACTAAATCAAAATAATGTCTTCTTTCTAAATCTCCATATACTTTCTTTGCATGTTCTGATTGAGCAATTATTCTTCCTGAATGATTTAAAATAAAAACAGCTTCTTTTCTATCAGCATTATCCTGAATACAAGAGCTAAGCATATTTTTTCTTTCTTGAGCTTTTAAAAATTTATAAGCTCTTCTTTCTTGAGAAATAGTCTGTCTCTGAAACTGGATTAATTTATCTCTTTGATCAAGAACTTTATCTTTTTTTTGAAGCATTTTTTCTAATTCAACTAATCTTTCAGGAGAACATATTTTTACTTTTTCTTGCATTTTTCTCCTTTGTTCATATGATAATGCTAAAATATTTCTCAGATTTTCTTGTTCTTTATAAACCATCCTTAATTCTCTTCCAATATCCTTAATTCTTTTATCTGCTCCTTGTCTTGTTTTTTCCTCTTTATCTAAACTAGCTCTAGTATTCTCAAAATCTCCTCTTAATTCAGAATAACAAGAAATTAAACTATTATATTCTTTTGAACTCTGTACTTTTTGATGAAAATAATCAGGAAAATTTCTTATTAAAAAATCATAAACTCCTCTAATAACTTTTTCCCCTATGTATGTTTTTTGAAATCTCTCCAAACTTCTAACAAGTAGGCTCTCTTTTTCTTTGTTCCTTCCCATTTTTATCTAAATATAAAAGGGTATTTAAAAATTACGATAAAGCTAATTTATGTTAAATTTAAATAACCTTATTTTCTTAAAAAGTCATGGAAAAAGAAACAACAAAATTAACAGATAAAGAAATAAAAGATTATGAAAAAGCAGGAAAAATAGCTTCTGATGTTGTGAAATATGCTAAATCAATTGTTAAAAAAGATATGTTGCTTGTAGATATAGCAGAAAAAATTGAAGCAAAGATTATTGAGCTTAGAGGAGAAATTGCATTTCCTGTTAACCTTTCTATAGATGAAGTTGCAGCTCATTATACACCTTCACTTAATGAAGATACAAAAGCAAGAGGACTTTTAAAAGTTGATATTGGAGTTCATGTTAATGGATATATAGCAGATACTGCTTTTTCCATAGATCTGACAGATAATAAAAAACATATTGAACTAATTAATGCAAGTAAAGAAGCTTTAAATCAAGCTTTAAAAACAATTGAAAAAGATATTGAATTAAAACAAATAGGAGGCATAATACATTCTACAATAACTTCAAAAGGATTTTCTCCTGTAAGAAATTTATCAGGACATGAATTAGGAAATTATCTAGTTCATGCAGGAATAACAATTCCAAATTATGATAATGGTAATGATAATAAAATACCTAATGGAGCATATGCAATAGAACCTTTTGCAACATATGGAACAGGAATTGTTAAAGAAGGTGGAAAAAGCAAAATATACATATTAGAAAAAGAAGCTGGAGTAAGAGACCCAATAGCAAGAAAAATCTATAATCATATTCTTGAAAAATATCAGACTCTTCCATTTTCACAAAGAGCTATTGAAAAAGAATTTGGAAGCAGAGCAAGAATAGCTCTCTTATTTTTAGAAAAAGCAGGAATCTTACATCACTATCCTCAGCTTGTAGAAAAATCTGGACAACCAGTTTCACAAGCAGAACATACTATAATAATAAATAATGAAAAAGTGAAAATTACAACAAGATAAAATTTTATTTTGCTATTAAAAAAAATAATTTCTTTCTAACACTCTCTCTACAGTTTCCAAAACTCTATCTTGATAAGCTCCTTCTGGCAATTCTTCACGTACCATCGCTAAATACTGATTAGGATTTAGTCTTCCTTCACGAACTGCTTTCTGAACTAATTCTTTTTGAACAACTTCAGCAGTTCCAGAATCTGCAACACACAAACTTTGTGTATCTACAACTTGTCCAACATCACCCTTAATCTGAGAAATTACTCTTGCCCCATATCTATCAACATCTCTATCTAAAGCTTGAATTCTTTCTTTTAAATTTTCCATTTTTTACAACTCTAATTTATAATCATTTCTATATTCTTGCAAATCTTTATATGCTCTTAATCCTAAATCACTATAAAATTAATTCAGAAACATATTTTTCTGCTTATTCTTTTGCTTTATAATTTATTTCATCTATATTTAATCCTAAAATTCTTAAACATATAATTCTTGTTAATCTCTTTTTATCATCAATAAAACAATTGTAAATTATTTTAAAAAATATTTAAACCCTCGAAGAGGCTTTCTAGCGATAAAAAGAGATGCTAGTCAGCCTCTCCTGGGGAAAAAGAGGTGAGTATAATTAACTTAAATATCTTGGTTGTTCAGCTAAAGCTGCTTTTGCACTTCTAAGATAGTTCTCTTCTATTTTCTGATATTTTTCTAAATCTTTCTTACTTACGCTAGGTTTAATTTTTTTCATAGCTTCTTCAAAATATTTCTTTCCAACATTTTTAGCTTTAATATCTTTTCTTAAAGCTAACATTGCTGCTTCTCTTGCAAGAGCTTCTAAATCAGCTCCTACATATCCTTCTGTTTTTTCTGAGAACTCTTTTAAATTAACATCATTACCAAGAGGCATCTTTCTGTCTTTAGTATGAATCTTTAATATTTGTTCTCTTTCTTTCTTTTGAGGTGGTTTAACTAATAACATTCTGTCAAATCTTCCTGGTCTTAATAATGCAGGATCTAACATATCTGGACGATTAGTAGCTGCAATTACAACAACATTTGTCAGATCTTCAATTCCATCCATTTCAGCTAATAACTGATTAAGAACTCTTTCTGTAACTTTTGTCCCTGTTTCTTGTCCTCTTTTACCAGCTAAAGAATCAATTTCATCAAAAAACACAACACATGGAGCTACTTGTCTTGCTTTTTCAAATACTTTTCTTACTCCTTCTTCACTTTTACCTACCCACATACTTAATAATTCAGGTCCTTTAACTTGTATAAAATTAGATTCTGATTCATTTGCAATTGCTTTAGCTAATAATGTTTTTCCTGTTCCTGGAGGCCCATATAATAACAATCCTTTAGGAGCTCTTATCCCCATTCTTGAAAAGGAGCTAGGATATTTAAGAGGCCATTCAACAGCTTCTTTAAGTTCTTGTTTTGTTCCTTGTAATCCTCCAACATCATTCCAACTTACATTTGGACTTTCTACAAGAACTTCTCTCATAGCACTTGGTCTTACAATTTTTAAAGATTCTTTAAAATCTTTATCATTAACTCTTAATTTAGATAATATTTCTTCATCTATTGGAGTTTCTTCTTTTGGATTAATATCTGGAAGATGTCTTCTTAAAACATTCATAGCAGCTTCTTTAGTTAAAGCAGAAATATCTGCTCCTACAAAACCATGAGTTACTTTAGCTAACTGGTCCATTTTTACATCATTACCAAGAGGCATATTTCTAGTATGAATCTTCAAGATTGCGTCTCTTCCTTTTTTATCTGGAACTCCTATTGTTACTTCTCTGTCAAATCTTCCTGGTCTTCTTAAAGCAGGGTCTATTGCATTTGGAC
The DNA here is from genome assembly GCA_964389765.1 of Candidatus Woesearchaeota archaeon. GTDB lineage: Archaea > Nanobdellota > Nanobdellia > Pacearchaeales > GW2011-AR1 > CAYMES01. The sequence goes on along the minus strand of CAYMES010000002.1, from coordinate 33,912 downwards.
GATTAGTAGCTGCAATAACTATCACTTTTCCCCTCCCTTTCAAACCATCCATCATTGACAATAATTGGGAGACTACTCTTCTTTCAACTTCTCCATATGCTTCTTCTCTTTTTGGAGCAATAGCATCTATTTCATCTATAAATATAATACTTGGAGCTGTTTTTTCAGCTTCTTCAAAAATATTTCTAATTTTTTTCTCGCTTTCACCATAAAATTTTGACATTACTTCAGGTCCATTTAATGAAATAAAGTTAGCTTCACTTTCATTTGCAACTGCTTTAGCTAATAATGTTTTTCCTGTTCCTGGAGGCCCATGAAGAAGAACTCCTTTTGGAGGTTCTATTCCTAATCTATCAAAAATTTCAGGATGTTTTAAAGGCAATTCTACCATTTCCCTAATTTTTTTAATCTCATTTTCTAATCCTCCAATATCTTCATAAGTAACATCAGGAATTTTTTCTTCAACAATTTCTACAGCTTTTGGAGAAACTACAACTTCAGTATTTTCTGTTATAACACATGGTCCTCCTGGTGATGTAGAAACAATAATAAATTTTGTCTGGCTTACAGAAGGCATAAATCCTCCTAATGCTTCTCCAAAAATATCAAATAAATCTTGGAAACTTTCTTCCATAATATCTCTTCTTCTTTGAGCTCCTCCTAAAACAACAATATCTGCTTTAACAACTGCTCTTCCTAACAATCCTTGTTTAAAAACTTCAGGATTAGCTTTAACCATAACACCTTTTTGAGCAGGAGCAACTGTTACTTTTTTAGCTTCTTTTACATCTGCTCTTTTAATACTAACCATCTCTCCAATACCTGTTTTAGCATTTCTTCTAATTATTCCATCTATCCTTATCATTCCTTCTCCAACATCTGCAGGATAAGCTCTATCAACAATAGCCAGGGTTTCTCTTTCTCCTTTAATAGAAATAACATCTCCTCTTTTAACATCTAATTTTCTCATTATTTCTCCATCTATTCTAGCAATTCCTTTATATGCATCATCTTGCAATGCTTCTACTACTCTTAGATTAACTTTTTTTTCTTCAGGCATTTTTTTCTTTCTCCTTAGTTTTGCCAAATAATAAACTTAATTTTTTAGCATCATTAAAACATAATCTCACCATATCATCCATAATCTTCTCCTGTTCTCTTATAAACTCGACAATCTCTTTAGGTATTGATACTGCATAACTATTTCCTACTATACGCATCTTGACTTTATAAGTTTTTTTCTTTAATTTTGAAAATTGTTCATATTCTTGTTCATCTTTTGGATGCAATATAATAGAACTACATGAAGGACATTTAACTGCCCTAAGTAAAAAACCATTTTTCTCTAATTTTATTTTTTGCATTTCTTTATTACAGTGTTTACATAATATTGTATTATCAAAAATATCTGCCATTTTTATCTTGTTTTTATTAGTTTATTTTTTTAGTTTTATGAATATTTGCCGTCTCTTTGAGACGGCAGGAAAGGAAGTTTAACTCGGCATATACTTACCGTATACACCTTATGTGTATACACAGAAATATACATTTATAAATGTTTTGGTTTTTATAAGTTTGTGTAGAAATTATCTCCTTCTACTTAGTTCTTCATAAAATTGGTTAAGATAATCTGAAGCTACTTGAAGAATGACCTCTATATCTAGATGAAATCGACCTTTTTCTTCACAAACCTCATTAGCATATTTAATAATTGTACCTAGATATTTTCTCACATTAACTAAAGATTGGTGTCTGATTCAGATAAATGAAATTCTCTTAAAGCTAATCTTATACTTTCTCCATCATCTGCTTTCTTAAGTTTATTTAATCTATCTTGCATTTTAAAAATTTCCATTCATCTTATCTCTTTCCTCATTTCTGTTTAGACTGTCCTAATTCTGATTCATAAGCTCTTTTTGCAAATTCATATGCCAAATCATTTTGAGCTTTTAATAATCTTGATGCTGCATCTCTTATTCCAGGAGTCATTGGTTTTGCAAGTCCTAATTCAACTCTTCCTTCTGCCTGTTCTTCATAACCTATTTGTATATATCTTGCTAAACTTGGATTTTTACCTTCTCTTATTACATCTACTTTTTTATCTCCATCTAAATCTGTTAAATAAGCTCCTCCTGGAAATTCTCTCCAACTGACACAAGATAAAGAACTATCTGAGTCATAATCTTGTTTTTTTGGTTCTTCTATTTTTTCGCAACCAAGAGGCAAAACACTTGCAACTAAACCAACTAAACCTAGTAAACCTGTTTTAAATCTTGGCAATTTTTTTATTTCCATCTTAAACAACAAAGTAAAAACCCCTTTTTAAATCTTTCTATCTGTAATCACTATTAAGTAAATAAAAGAAAACATTTAAATATGCTGTATATTAGATAAAAATAATAAAAATGTCAGAACAAAGAAAAAATCTTGTATCAGGAGTAATAACTTCAATAGAAAAAATACATAAAAATTTGACAATAATAACTCTTCAAACTCCTGCAGAAAAATTTAGAGATACAAAAAGAAATTTTTATGGAACAATTGATGAATCTTATATTGGAAAAAGTGTAGATTTTGAAACCCTGGTAGATGAAAAAACTAGTAAGATAATACAAAAAATAAATGGAGCAGATTTTTATAAATCAGTTGAAATCCTCAATACAGAATTAAAAACAACAATAAGAAAATATAGGAAAAAATACCATATAAGATAAACTTAAAAAAGCATAAAATCTTATAAAATAAAATGATTAAAAAAAAGATTAAAAAAGCATGGAACTGGTTATGGTATTCAGACAGTTTATTAAGTTGGATCGTATCTTTAATAATAGCTTTTATATTAGTTAAATTTGTATTTTTTCCTTTTTTATCCTTAGTTTTAGGAACATCTCTTCCTCTTGTAGTTGTAGAAAGCGAAAGTATGAAACATCCACAAGCAGGATTTGTAGGAAATGTCATAGGATTAGAAGATTCATTTGAATTATGGTGGCAATCTCAAGGAGATTGGTATGAAGATAGGAATATAGAAAAATCTCAAGCTTCAGAATGGCCTTTAAAAACAGGATTTGATAAAGGAGATATAATGCTTGTCTGGGGAAGAGGCAACTTAGAAATAGGAGATGTAATTATATTTAATGCAAATGCAAAACATCCAATAATCCATAGAATAGTAGATATTGACAAAAACAAAGGAGTTATAGAAACAAAAGGAGACAATAATATTGCTCAACTTCACGACGAAAAAAGCATAACAGAAAATGCAGTTATTGGAGAAGCTGTATTTAGAGTTCCAAAACTAGGATGGATTAAATTAGTATTTGTAGAAATTATTAACGCTTTTACTAAATAAGAGAGATACCAAAAAGTTTAAAAAGTATCATAAATAAAACCAATAATGGAATTTTGTCCAAAATGTGGTTCTGTTTTAATAGAAAAAAGAAAAAATTTCGGATGTCCCAGATGTGGTTACAGTACTAAAGGAAGAGTTAAAATAAGAGCAAGTGAAAAAATGAAAAAAAACCAGGAAATAGGAGTTATTAAAGAAAAAGATACTGATGTTTTTCCTGTTACAAATGCCGTATGTCCTAAATGTGGTCATAAAGAAGCTTATTTCTGGAGTGCTCAAACAAGAGCAGGTGATGAAGCTGAAACAAGATTCTTTAGATGCACCAAATGCAAACATACTTGGCGAGAATACGACTAAAAAATAAGTATATGGAACAAGTAAAAGATATCTGAATAGAAAGGTAATTTAGATTAAATAATACCATAATATATTTCTTAAACAATACTTTTATTTTTAAATAATGATTATCTTTATAACAGATAAGAAAAAAATAGAGGAATTCTTCAAAAGTAATGAAATAGAATATGAAGCTAATGTAGGAAAAGCAAAAGTAAGTTTAAAATTACAACATCAAGAAGAAGCTCGTTGGAAAAGAGGAATAGATCATCTCTGTTATATTGACTTAAATATTGAATTCTTAACAGGATATACTGGAAAAGCAAATAAATATCCTTCTTTAAAATGGAAACCAGCATATCTACATGTAGAAAGTATTAACTTTGATGGATTATTTGAAAAGATGCATAATTATGCTGAATATTTTTCTAATCTTTTGTCCAATAATAGGAGTTCAAATCTTTCAGCACACACTTTAAGAAGAGCTTTTGACTCAATTAAAGACAAAGTTAGAGAAGATTTTAATAGTAAAGAATTTAAAGAACATCTTATAAATCCAAATGCTCTTGATGACCCTTATGATTAATTTTCTATAGTTAATATAATTCTAAAGATAATCCAGATTCAAAACAATAAATTAAATCTTATCTAATTAGGAAACTTACTTCTAGGAATATTCATTGTCTTATATCTGAACCTCTGATTAGAAGTAAGATGTATAAGATTTCCATTATCTTTAATATCTAATATCTCTTGAATTTTTGCTATAAGTCCTGAGTCATCAAATTCCATTTCTTGTAAACAAAAGTAAGGATTATCTTTTCCAAAACAAAATCTTTTAACAGGAATCACTCTAACTTTTTGTGTAGACATATTTTCAATACCTATAAACCATTTAAAACAATCATTAGGATATTTTGGTTTATCAGATAACCATAAAGCTCTATAACCTCCTGAATCTTCTTGTATTGAATATTCAACTGAATATCTCTCTTGCATTTTCTGTCTGGAAATCATAAAATATCAATTGTTTTAAAATATAAAAATCTTGTTATCATGAATCACTATAAAAACCAAAGCTTTTTCTTAGTTAAAATTCTATTAGATTGGTTTTTAATCTTTTATATTGTAAATTCTGTAAATAAGTTAACAGAGAAGTAAATCAAAAAAATTTAAAAAAGTATAGCAATAAAATCATAAATGCAGTATATCTTAAATGTGGTCATAAAGAAGCTTATTTCTGCGGTGCTTAAACAAGAGCAGGTGATGAAGCTGAAACAAGATTCTTTAGATGTACTAAATGCAAACATACTTGGCGAGAGTATCCTTGATAGTAACTGAATTATAAAAATAAATCAAGGATGTTTGAGAAGAGAATATCATTGATAGTTATTTCTTTTTAAATTCCACATTTTTAAAATTTGCAAATTCTTTATCGTCAGTAACAAAAGCATATCCATTTTTAATAGAGAAAATATAACCTACAGCGTCAAAAAATGAAATGTCTAATTTCTTATTTTCAAACCTGAATTTAACTGCTTGTTTTAAAATTTCTTTGTCAACAGAGAAGACATATTGCTCAAATTTCTTGAATCAGTATTCTGCTGTTTGTTCATTATATCTCCTTAAAATAACACCATAAAATTCAGCTAAAGTCAAATCAGTAATTATAAAATCAGAATCTAAATAAATATTAAATTTAGGATTGCCTTGAGAAATTTCCATTAAATCGTAAGTATCTAAATATTTTTTTACATCCATTTACTTTTCATCTCTTTTCTTACCTCTTTTAGAAATTTTTTAGAATCTCCAAAATTCATAGTGCCTTTTAATTCCCTTAAAACATTTTCTTTTTTCTTTACTTCTATAATAATTCTTTCTCCTATCTTGATGTTCATTCTTTCAGCATCTTCTTTAGGAATTACAATTCCTATAGAATTTCCCCATTTTTTTACTTTTGTTTTAGTTATCATTTTTCCCAAATCTTAATATAATTATTTAGTATAATTATTATACAGAAAGTATAATTTACAAACTTTTAGTTGTCTCTCTGAATGTGTTTAGCAAGAATATCATTGAAAACTTACTGATTTTTCTCTATAATCATATTATCGAAATCAGGTAAAGGAGAATCTTCTTTAGACATATTAGAATATTTACAATCTGAAGGATGCCATGATTTTTCTCCTTCTGCCATATCAATTAAAATCCATGTATTATCACTTGATTTGCAAAAATCAACACTCCAATAACCTTCTATAGATTGAGCTACTTTTTTAGAATATCCTGTTAATAATTTAATTTCAGAATCTTGTTCATAATTTATTTTTTTAGCAATCTCTCTCCAATTTTCTGGAAGATTTTCTTCTGGAGTTCCTCTTTCTACAGCATCTTCTATCCAGTAAGGATGATGACACTCAACTTCTCCATCTCTAATAAAATATCTCCTTTCAGGATTAACAGGCATTTCTCCATAAAAAGCATAAAACTTAGTATCCATCTGAATATATTCCCTAACAATCATTGCCTCCATTGGAAGGCCACCTAAAAAATCAGCTAATTTACTTCCTGATATTAACTCAAAAAGATGCTGCTCAAGATTATCTAATTTATCAAGAAAACAACTTTTCTTCCAGAAATGTTTATTGGAAAATTCATCTGTTCTTATAAAAACAGGTAAAGAAAATTTTTCTTTAATCACTTCTCTTGTTTTATTTTCTAATCTGCTTAAATTAAAACAATCTCCTTCCATATGATAATATATTTCTTTTTCTTTTTCAGTTAATCTGATTATCTCTGTCTTGGGTATTGGAATATCTAAATTTTTTATTTTTGGATACCAGTATAATAAACTACTCTTATCTTTAACCATTTGATTTTAATAAAATACTTTCTTATAAAAATGTTCCTAACAACATATTTTTAAATTCATTAATTCTTAATATTCTAAGGATCCGTAGCTCAGCTCGGTTAGAGCACCAGGCTCTTAACCTGGGTGTCGTGGGTTCAAATCCCTCCGGATCCATTTGATTTATGATTAAATTACATTTATAAAAGAATTAAAAAATGGAAATACCTAAAAGAACTTGCTGGGATGGAGGTTACAAATATAAAACTGAAGATTGTGAAACATGCGAATATTATAGACAAATTAATGAAAAGGAAATATGCGGATGGGGAGTAGCATTCAAATATCTCTGTCAAAGAAAAAATCCAAGAAAATGTGAAGTTAAAAATAGACAGTTTACTAAAGAAAAAGACTTACTAAATCCTTTTACACATAAATCGCCCCGGTCTATAAATCATCTAGATACAATAATTTAAATACTATCTAAAAAATATGAAATCTCAACTTAAGAAAACAATAGAAAAAGCAAAATCACATATAATTGTTGTTGAAGGTAAAAAAGATAAAAAAGCATTGCAAGATTTAGGATTTAAAAATATCTTTATAATACATGAAACAGGAAAACCATTATATTGGAAAATAGAAAAAATAGCAGAAAATTGTGATAAAAAAGATAAAATCTGTATTCTTACTGACTTTGATAAAGAAGGTAAAAAACTCTACTTTTTACTAAAAGAAAAATTTCAAGAACTAGGAATTAAACAAGATAATTCATTAAGAGGAGCTTTATTAAAAGAAAATATAAGCCATATTGAAGGCTTATCAACATATTTAAAAAATCATAAATAATTAGAAAATGGCAACAATACAAAAAAGAATCTCAGAAATCTATGGAAAATGGGGACAACAAAAACTAACTAAACAAGATAAATCAGAATATTACTTCCATCTTTCAATTAAAAGACAATATAATCTAGAAATGAACAGAACAAAAAGAAATCTTGTTAAATTAACAAAATGTCTGGAAACAATACAAGAATTAGGAACATAAAACAAAATAAAAATGTTAGAAAAACTAAAAAAAGATAAAATAATTAGCAGATATTATATTAATAATCATATTAGTAAATTAAATTTTATGGAGGAAGGCAATTCCTCGCTCAGCTTTAAAGCCTAGGTATCCTTGCCTTTGATGTAATGAAAAAATATCAAAAAAATATATCCAAAATAATGGACAAACTTGCTAAACACTTTAATTATACACAAAGAACTACTTTAAATAAAATGAGACAAAATAAAAAAACCAAAACACAAAAACAAGCCTTCAAAATTTTAATTTCCTGCCTTTTATCTCTAAGAACTCAAGATAAAAATACAGAAAAAGTTTCAAAATCTCTATTCAAAGTTGCAGCTACTCCTCAATCTATTTCAGAAATGCCTATAAAAAAATTAGAAAAATTAATCTTCTCATCTGGACATTATAAAAAGAAAGCTCGCACTCTAAAACATGTTTCAAAAACTTTGATTGAGAGATTTAATAGAAAAGTCCCTTCTAATAAAGAAGAGCTGCTTTCTATTAAAGGAATAGGGCCAAAAACAGCTAATATTGTCTTATGTTTTGCTTATGATAAATGTGTCTTGCCCATAGACACTCATTGCCATCGAATTCCAAATAGGCTTGGATGGGTTAAAACAAAAAATCCTGAAAAAACTGAAAAAGCTCTTGAACATATCTTGCCAAAAAAATACTGGAAAGAATTTAATGCAATATTTGTTTTATTTGGCAAGACTATCTGCCTTCCTATATCTCCTTTATGCAGCCAATGTCCAATTAACAAATACTGTCCAAAAATTAATGTTAAAAAAAGTAGATAATTAATTTCTCTATTCTTGTTTATCTTTTCCATAAATCTTATCTATGGTATCTAGAAAATATGCTTCTTCTTTTTCTTTAACTGTATTTACTCTTTTTGTAGCTTCTCCTCTGCTAAAAGCATTATAAATTTTAGTTTTTAAATTAAATGATTTTTTATATGATTCATATACTTTATTTCTCAAGATATTTTCTTCTTTAATATGATTAGTATATTCTTGTTTTGAAAAAACACTTCTTACAAGTTCATCATAACTATCAACTTTCTCTTCTTGTTTAAGTAATTTTTTAAAAAACCACACTCTTTTAGCTCCCCAATCTTTATATGTCTTTATTAAATCATCAGAACTATAATCTAATGGGATATTGGAAGTCTTACTCTGATGTTGAGTTAATATTTTTCCTAATTTTTGAAATTCGTCTTCTGGAATTTTATCAAAATCCTTATCCCTATATTTTCCAGCAACATCTAAACAATATTTATGCATCAGAACATACTCTTTAATTACTCCTTGTCTGCCTTTTTCTTTAACATTTTCTCTTACTGTCTGGGAAAAAGGAAAAACATAATCTACATAATCAGTATAATGCTGAGTTAAACCTTCTTCAATTAGCTCATAATTATGACTATGCTCTTCTCTCTGTTCTTGAGCTGCAAATAAAAAATCTTCTTTAGCAGATAAAACCAAACCTGCTAATCCTGAAGTTTTTAGAAAATTTCTTCTATTCATTTTCAACTAATTAAAACTAAACTCTATATGAATTTAAATCCTTATTATTTTCTTTATATTTTTTATTTTACATACTTAAAAAACTATCTGTTCTCAAAAAACTAATTTAAAACTTTTTTTAAAAATCTATCTATGTCTTTTGAAATCTCTTTATAATTAGTGTCAAATGCCATATGAGGAACTTCTCCATTTCTTTCTTCTCCATTTGGAATATATAAAACAGCATTGAGATTTTTCTTTTTAAAAAAATTAAAAACATGTATAGAATGTTTAAAAGGAATCATCTTATCATCTTTTGAAACTATTAATAATAAAGGGCCTTTATAAGAATTCACAGGATTTTCTGGTTTATAATTTAAAAAATCTATATAATCTTCTGAAACTATGTAATCTCTTTGATCAGAATCTTCTGTTATTTGTTTTAATTCTTCTGTATTGTTATAAAATTTCTCTTTTCCAAGAGTTTCTAATATATTGAGTTTTCCACCAGAAAAAATCTCAACTAATGGCTTATTTAAAGGATTTCTACAAAAACCAACCCTAACATCTAAATCAGGAACATCTGCTGAAGGAACAAAAGAACCATGTGCAATAACAACATCTAAACTATCTCTATATTGCCCTTCTACTGAATATAATAAAGAATATTCACTTCCCATGCTTGTTCCTGCAAGCACAATACTTTTATTATTCCTATTTCCCACATATTCTATTGTTGTTGAGATATCTTGTTCTGCTCTTCTCACATCTATTTCTCCTTTTCCACCTGAACTTTTTCCAAATCCTCTCACATCAAGAGAATAAACATTATATCCATAAGATGATATTTCTTTTGAAAAACATGATAAAGAACAAGCAGGTTCTCCTAAAGTAGGAAGCAATATAATATTTGAAAAAGCTTTTTCAGATTCATAAACATCTAAATGCAATCTCCCATCATCATCTATCAAATACTTTTCAAAATGCTTAAAAGAAATTTTTTCTCTTTCTAAAATTTCTTCTTTATTTAATTCTTTTTCTAAAGTTCCTTTATTATCAACAACAATATCTTCTAAAACTTTTATATAATGATTATTGCATCCACTAATTCCAACAAAAACTAATCCTGCTAAGCTTTTTAAAAAAGCTCTTCTATTTTTATCTTCCATCTTTAATTAAAAAATTTAAAATAAAAAATAAAATCTATTGAAAAAGATTATCTAACGTTTTTCTAATTTGATATATTTATCTTCTTTAGAATCCTTCGCCTTAATATAAGTCTCTTCAAGTTTTGGATCATTTCCATTCCAGTCAATACTATGATGGTTTATTGCTCTATCTAGTTTTCCATCTCCATCTACATCTTTGGTATATCCTATCCAATAATTATGTCTAAATAACCCTGGACTATCTAAAATTCCCACTCCTTCTGAAAATTTAGGAGCATAAAATCTTCTTGGTTCAGATTCTGGTCCTAACCAATGTTCCTTTTGAACTACAATTCCTGTTAAACTTCCATCCAAGGCCAGTTTTTTATGTTTATTAACTCCTCCCCAAATACCCATTATAACTGGATGAGCTGGAACAGCTACAAGACTTTTATCTTTAGGAAAATCTCCAGCTGCAGGATATTTCATACATCCTCCTGCTAAAAGTGTCAATCCTACACTTGCTGAGATAATTTTTGTTTTTAAATTCATCTTTTTATACCTCCTTTCAATCTCTATTCTTTTTAATATCCTCTTACTAGGAAAGATAAAAAAATTATATATAAATATTCTTATCTTATAAACTATATAATAGTATAATTGTTTTAAACAATAAACATATAAAAAGATAAAATAGATAACAATAATCCTTATAATATATCTCTTCTTCCAATAATCAAAATGAACTTAACAAGAAGAAAATTTATAATATCTGGATTAGCAGGTTTAGTTTTATCTGGTTTTTATAAAAGAAAAATATATGCAAATCAAGATATAAATTCAATAAAAGAAAATAACCATATTCAACAAAACTATGAACTTATATCAGGACATATCTATAACTTTTTAAAAAATTATCTAGAACAAGTTTCTAAAAAAGCAGATAATTTTGAAAAAAATGTGAATAAATATGGATTAGAAGGTTTCACTAAAAAATATCAAAAAGGACATTTTTTATGTTTAAATTTGGCAAAACAAAGCATAGATGAGAATAGAGATATAACAGGACAAGAATATGAAACTTTAGGAAAAGAGCTATGTAAAAAAGCAAAAGAATATTCAAGTCCTCATATTGATTATCTTGCTCACCCAGTAATCATAGCTCAGACAAAATGGGCAATAATAAGAACTGAGCATTTTAAAAATCTAATAAGAACACAAGGAGACTTTGATAATTTTAGTGAACTTATTCAAGCAACTTATTCAAAACAGAAATATGGATCTTATGTAGCTAAACAAAATAAAACAAGCAAAGAATTATATACTGCAATGGAATCAACAATGAATCCTGTAGTTAGATTTTTGGGAGGCTCTTCACAAATAGATATTATAGAAAAATATACAATAGATGTATATAATAATACAATACAACAATATTTTAAAACTAAATAAAATAATAAAATAAGTAACTAAAATAAGTTTATGAAAATGGGAAGTTTTAAAACAGAATCAATATTATATGATGCAATCTCTCCAGCTGTAAGAATAAGACAAGAAACAGAAAAGTATTTTGGAAGATATATAGGTATATGTGCAGGTTTAATAAGCTTGCCCATAACAGTTCCTCCAGCTATATTGTATTCAGGTATAAAAAAACTTGGAACCTTAAAATCAGGAGAAAAAAGAAAAAATCAAAGCAAATTAGAAAATGAGCTCTCTAACTAAAAAAATATTATCAGCATTTGCAGGACTCAGTTTACTAACTACAACAGGGTGTATGACTAGTTCTTTACCATATGTACATAAAAAACCATATACAATAGATAATGTTCCTATAAATCCAAAATCTACAAATGAAAATCTTCATCTTTATTTGACAGCAAAAGATGGTGGAAATTTTACAACACCTGATAAAAATATTTCTTCTTATACTTTGGAAAATACAGAACAAGGAAATTTAACAGTTGTAAAATATACAACAAAACCAGAAAAAGAAATAAAAAATGACAACATAATAGTCTATTTAAATGGATTAGAAAGTAACTGCTCGTGGTTTTCTCCTGTTGCAAAAAAACTTGCAAAAAAAGGAATAGAAACTCATGCTTTAGATAGAAGAGGTTCTGGTGTTAATATGAGGATAAAAGGAGATCAACAAGATTGGATTAATGATACTGACAAATTATTTGTAAATCTGTATAAAGAAAATCCCAATAGCAATATTCATTTAATAGCAGCATGTTTTGGCTCAAGATTAGGAACTGCTTATGCACTTGATGAAAATATAAAAGGAAATATCTCAAGTATAATATATATCTCTCCTAGTTTAGAAACAAAAATAAAACCAAATTTTTTAGAAACTCTAACTATAATAAGTTCTGCATTATTAAATAATCCAGATATATTAGTTGACAGCCCTATTAAAGATACAAGAATGTTTGCCAGAGATAAAGCATCACTAGACAAAATAAATCAAGATAGAGTAAGAGTAGTTGCTCCAAGAGCTTTAGATTTATTTTATGGTTTTAATTTAATGGGAAAAATAGAAAATACCTCAAATAAAATCTATTCCCCAATACTTGTTCTTTATTCTGAAAATGATGAAGTATCTGATATACCAGAAACTTCAGAAAAAATTCTAGAAGTTAGTTCTTCAAAAGCAGAATTTATAAATTTCCCATGTTGTAAACACTTTCTACCCTTAGAAGCTCCAGATAAAGTTACAGAACTTATCTCTCAATGGTTTGATAAATTTGAATAAATAATAATTTCCATTATGGAAAAACAATAAAGGTACAAGAAATTGAACTTAAAATTTTAGAAATAGGTTACCTTCTTAAAAAAAACAAAATAATTCTTAAATTTTATTGAACAAAGAGCAGTTAAAAATCCTTATAAAAAGATTTTAGGATAGTCTACATTTTGTGAAGAACAAAAGTACACAACATATCTAATGTTGAATTTGTAGCTTTATTAGCTGATAAAATAAAAAAATTAAATAAATCTCCAGTTATTGAAATATGTGCTGGTAATGAAAAATTATCCCATCATCTAAAAAAAGAAAATAAATACAATAACAAATAATGACTATTCGTGGAAATTGTCAAATGAAACTCTAGTTAAAAGATTACCCTATAAATAAGCATTAAAAAAATATCATACAAAAGGTATTGTTATTTCTTGACTCCTTATGAATCAAGAATAGGTTAGTGTATCTTAGATTTTCATAGTGTAAATTATCTTATAGATATTGGAGAATATATTAATACATCAGGAGAGATAACAGATAAAATATATAAAAAGACTGAGAAAGAAAATATCTAGAAAAAGTTAACAAATATAGCATCTGCAGAACTGATTATCCTGGATTTACATCTAATACTAGAACAAGCTTATTTAGAAGAAAATAATCTAAATAAAAACTACCTAACAAGGTTCAATTCTTTTCTTAAATATTTAAATTTAAACTGAGATTTTCCGGTATTTTTTCCAGTAATATTATCAAATTCTTGTTTAGAAATTGTCCTAGAAGATATTGGCCCAAGCCTTCCAGATTTCCTTCTAGAATCATATTCAATATTTCTTTTCCTCAATTCACCATCAAAATCATCTAAAAATCTATCTTCTATATTAGAAATTGAACAAAAAACATAATTAGGAATCTCATTAATTAGTTCAGGAAATATAAAAAATTCTTGGTTTGAATTAGGTTTTGCTTTTTTATAAGAATTAATAACCTGGTATTCTGAAATTTTCTCACCTACTATAGAAGATATCTGGCTTCCTTTATTTAAAAAAGCTAGTTCAGGAGTATTATTATAAAAACCTGTAACTTTTACCAGATCTTTAATATTATATCTATATAACCCTGATTGTGTCGTTAATAAAATAAAATAATTTTCTCCTTTTTCTAGTTGTTCTGTTCTTAAAACCTGCGGGTTTTTATTTTGGATTTCAGATTCAGGAATAAACTCAAAAAAACTATTCTTTATATCTAAAATTCCAGAACTTGTGTTATCTGAAATAGGAATAGTCATCCTACCTTCAGAAGCTAACAATCCAATATCTCTTACACTAATATCTCCAAAATGTTCTGGAAATCTTTCTAAAAACAAGTATTGAGTTCCTCCTCTCCAACACCCTATTACTCCTAAATCTGGCCAGATAAACTCTGGTTTAAACATATCTTTATTTAAAAGTTCTTCTAACTTCTTTGCTCTTCTCTTATTTGATTTTGTTTTTATTCTACTTCTTAAATCCTTAGGAATTTCCGCAGAAATTGTTCCGTCATATATATCTTTAATTAATTTTCCTGGATTATTTTTTATTATATTGCAGATTTTTAAAATAGTTATAGGATTAGCAGTATTAATATGATGAACATTATTTTCAACAGCAGCTTTTGTTAAAGTATAATATTTTGATTCTGGATTTGGAATTTCAAACATAGGATATTGAGACACATATAAAGCCTTTACAATCCTGCTTTGTTCTTCATGAAAAAGTCCTGAAACAGAACCACAAGGGATTCCTGCTGATGTCTCTTTTTCTCTTTTTGGAGAAGCAATAGTTAATGTTTTAGGAAAAAATCTAGGATGATCTATTAATAAAGAAGATATCCATATCCATGTTCCTGCCCTATAAGAATTTATATAATCTTCTGTAACAGGAATAGACTTAACATCAGAAACAGTTCCAGAAGTTAAAGCAAACATCTTAACTTTTTTAGAAGTTAGTTGTCCAGCTTCACCTTTTTTTTCTCTATCAATATATTCTTTTATAAAATCATAATTGGTTATAGGCACATGTTTTAAAAAATCACCTATAGAATTAATTTTTGAAAAACCATAATCTTTTCCGAACACACTATCTTCATTATTTCTAATTATTTTTAAAAGGATTTTTCTTTGTTCATACTTAGGATCATTAGTAGAATTTAAAAAATCTCTGCGAGCTTTAAATATTTTTTCCAAAAAATTACTTAATCTTCTATTAAAAACCATATTAATACTCTCCCTTTATTTAACTAAAAAATCTTAATTATTTATAAAAATAATTATTAAAGAATATAATAATTAAAATAAGTATAATTTAATTATCTGTTTTCCAGATAATTTTTAATATCTTTCTTAACTTCTTGCATTGTTCTTTCATCCTGGATAATATTCCAATGGTCTGTTCCTTTTATATTTTTATTTTCATATTTTGTTTCAGAAGATTCAAAATCCTCTTTATTTAAAGCTCTTCCTTCAAATAATCCACTAATATCTGATTTATAACAAATTACTTTTTTAACATTTGAAGGAACTTTATTGCTTGTCCACATTATATAAGTAGGGTCCACATATAACACCAAATCAATACCTATATTTTTTTCTTTACTTTTTTCTGCTAAATTCCTTATTTTATCACACCCAGCACTATATCCTAATAAAATAATTCCATTTCCTTGTCCGTGAGCTTCTTTAATATATTCCATATGTCTCATATAGTTGTCTTGTCCAACTGTCTGAGCAAGTCCTAAATCATGTGCAATTCTTCCAGTAAAATTATGAATTAACCATCCAGAAACAAAAGCTCCTTCAATTCCCACTATTAACGACTTTTTTTGAATTCTCTTTTCAAGATTTTCTTCTGACTGGACATAAACACTTTTCTTAGTTTCAATAGCACAACCTCCTGTTAATCCAACTCCTGCTGTTTCTAACACATATCTAAGAAATTCTCTTCTTTTTTTCATTTTTAGGATTTTTCTCCTACGTAAAAAAATAACTTGCTTCTCTCTTTAATATCTGGTTGATGATGCAGAGTTTTAAATCCTACATGTTCTGCATCTGCAACACATTTTTCTAAACTATAATGGGTATGTGCCTCATAACAATCTTTTTCTTTTTGTATAACTCTTTTTTCATTTTCTGAATTAAATATCTCTTTAAACATCTCTCTTGCATCATCTTCTTCTTGTCTTAACCAATCTATATTATAGTCTATAACAAAAATAAGTCCTCCTGGCTTTAAAAGTCTAGAAGCTTTTCCTAAAGATTCCTTAGGATGGATTTCTTTATAAAACTCATGTATTGTAAAAAAATAACTAGCAGCATCAAAATCTCCATTAGGAGAACTTGTAAAACTTACATTTTCTGGAATTTCTTTATTTGATTTAATTCCCCAAAAACCCATAACATTACTAATCCCTTGTTTTAAAGCATTTGTCAATGTTTGAATAGATTCACCATTATCATAATAAACTATTTCTTTTTCAGGAAAATTTCTTGCAATTATTTCTGTAAATTTAATATTTTTCCTATGCCCTATATCAACCATCCTTTTTATAGTATCTGCATATCTATCTATTACTAAATCATAATAATCTCTAAGTAAATCAATATTATTTTTATATCTGGAAGTATTTACTAAAACATTGGCCATTTTACTTATTTTTAATTTAGTTACAGATAAAGTTAATGGTTTCTAAAGGGTTATTTAAAAATAAAAAGAATTTATAAAAGTTGTGTATATATTTAACTATATCTTCTATTAATAATAATCTTTACAATTTATAAAACTTGCTTAACAAAATCACATTTATTTAATATAAATAATTACAACCTAAAATTAAACAACCTAATTTTAACTAATTTATCAAATAAATATAAAAATAATCTATCCTTTAGATATTTATGAAAAAGATAAAACCAGAAATAAGAATATTAGGAATTGACGATTCTCCTTTTTCTAGAAAACAAGATGAAGTTCTATGTGTTGGAACAATATATAGGGGAGGAAATTATATTGACGGATTAATTTCTTTTTATGTAGATAATGATGGCAATAATGCCACTTTAAAAATAATTAAAAATATTAACAAAACAAGACATAAAGACCAACTTCAATTAATAATGTTAGATGGAATAAGTTTTGCAGGATTTAACATGTTAGATATAGAAGAAATCTGGAAAAGAACAAAAATACCTATAATGATTTTTATGAGAAAAAAACCAAACATAAAGAAATTTAAAAAAGCTGTATCAAAAATAGATAAAAAAAGATTAAAAGCTATAGAAAATGCAGGGAAAATTCATAAGCTTAGAATAAAAAATAAAAACAAAGAAAAAACAGCTTATATTCAGATAAAAGGACTTAATATTAATCAAGCAAGAAAAATTTTAAAAATTACCTGTATTAATTCAAATATTCCTGAACCTCTAAGAGTAGCTCATCTAGTTGCTCAAGGAATTGTTTTTGGAGAAAGCAAAGGAGCAGCTTAATAAACTAACCTAAAACTCTTCTAATTGAATCAATATTATCAGCTACATCTCTTCCTTTCTTTGTCAAGTCTATAAGTTTGATTCTTCCTTTCTTTTCAAAAGTCACTAACCCTAATTTCTCTAAAGTCTGTAGTATTTTTACTGCATGGCTGTATGTACAGTCAACTTCTTTTGCAAGAACACTTCCATATTTTGATTTATTCAATTTTTTTAAAGCAACCAACATTAAAGCTGGTTTTCTTCTAAAAAATATATCGAAATTATCGTCCATTTTAAAGATTTTAATGTTTATTTATCATATATAACAAGTCCCTTAGTCTAAGTTATATATAATCTAAACTATATATTACAGAACAGTTTTGATTTATAAATCTTTCTGTGAAAAAATTTAACCAAGTGGTAGTGAAATTACTTTCTATAAATCACTTTACCGTCGTTAATATCAATACCCTTATCTTCTAATCCTAAATATAATTCTTCTGCTTTTTCAGTACCAAATTTTTTTCCAGAGCCATGTATTTAAGAATTTCTCTATCACTTATTTTATCTGGCTCTTCTCCTTTCTCTTCTGCTTTTTCTTCTAAAAAACTTTTTGTTCTCCTATATCTCTTTTCAAACTTATAAACTTTTTCAAACTTATGAGCATCTTTAGCTAATTCTTTACCTAATCCTCCTCCTAAATCTGGATTAAAATCCGGATTAATAATTCCAAATTCTGAAATTGCTTGTATATTTTCTGAGACATTTCTAACTTCTGATAAAACCCTATGGACCCAAAAAGAATATGCTCCCAATCCTAATCCTACTCCTGCTGCTAAAAGAGAAATATAAATAATTCTTCTTTTCTTTTCTCTTTTCATATAATTATTAAGCATATATGTATAAAAAACTTCCTATGATTTAATCTTTCTTACAATCTCTCCAGTTAAACTTTTTCCAGTAATATCTTTATACAATTCTAAATAACCTTTTGAAAATAATTTTACATGTCCTGCTTTTAACTCAAGAATTGTTTTTCCTTGTTGAATTGATTCTTCCATATATTCCTTAATATCTAAAGAAAGAATCGCCCTAGTTATCTCTTCTTTTGTAGTTATAATTGAAATGTCTTCATCATCAAAATCTCGTTTAGTAGTTATTACTTCTGTATTTTTAATTTCTGATTTATAAACTTCATCATCTACAATAATCTTTACTTTAGGTGTATCTTTAGATAAAGGAGGATTATGTAATTTCCAACCACCTATTGCAAAAACCATATATTCAACATAATTTTTATTAAAGTTAACAAGAGCTTTTTCAAAAGTAGTATTAGTTTGATTTATTGGATTCTTAATCTCTTTTATACTGTATTTTGGCTTAGAAGGAGAAGCAGTTGCATAATAAAAAAACACACCTATAATAAGAATAATAACTAAAATAATTGCTAATATAAATGACCATATCTTAATTCTTGCTTTTACTTCCATTCTATTATTTTACCTCTTTTAAAAATTTATTTTTCTTTTCCATTTAATAAAGGTACAAATCTATATTCTTCTTTTGTTTCATATCTTTTAATTTCTCCATTATTCTGTTTTTTAAAATATAATATAGGCCCTATTGTTTTTGGGCAAACTAAAATGCCTTGTTTTTTTAGTAAATCTTTTGCTAATTTTTTTATTTTTTCTTGGTGAGTTTTATTTTGTATGCCTGCAGTAAAAATAATCTTATCATAATTGCTTTTCCATGCTTTGCCTTTTTTAAATATATCTTCACAAAAAAAATTTATCTTACTTAATTTTTTAACATTTTGAGGACTAATCTGTTTTAAGTTATTTCTTAATTCAGAAATATTTTTAATAGCGTTTTTTATCAAACTATTAATTCTATCGACACTTGCTACTTTTCCTGGATAAGCAAGAAAAGAAATAAGAGCAGCATTCCATCCACTTCCAGCACCAATCTCTAAAAAATCATCTCCTTGCTTTATTTCAGCAAGCATAATCATCCTTGCAACTGTAGATGGCTGGCTAATTGTTTGACCTTTTTTTATAGAAAGAGCTGTATCTAAATATGCGTCAAAAATGTCCTCCTCAACAAAAAACCTTCTGTCTATAATAGACATAGTAAATAATAGTCTTTCTAATAAAATCTCATCTTCAACTTTTTTACCCTCTTTATTTATTAAAAAACTGTGGTTAAACCTATAAATAGAATCTAACATGCTTTGCATCTTTTCAGGAGCATTATCAATTATTTTTTCCATATTTTTTATTTTATCCATATTTTAAACAAGAGAAGATTGTTAATAAAGTTTATTAATCATAATCTTTAAATAATCTCTTCTTTTACTGGACTTATGATAGATATAAAGCTAATTAGGGAAAATCCCGAGATTATTAAAGAAAATATCAAGAAAAAATTTCAAAATGAAAAATTAGAATTAGTTGATAAAGTAACTGAACTTGATAAAAAATGGAGACATCTAAAAAAACAAGCTGATGATCTTAGAGCTCAAAGAAACAAGGTAAGTAAGGAGATTAACAAAGCTAAAAAAGACAAACAAGAGAAAAAAGCTAAAGATCTTATTAATAAAGCTAAAAAAATTCCTCAACAAATAGAACAAGCTCAAAAAAAAGAACAAGAAATAAAAAAAGAAATTAATTCTATTCTTACTGAAATTCCAAACCTAATATCTGATGATGTTCCTATGGGAAAAGATGATAGTGAAAATAAAGTTGAAAAGATAATAGGAAAACCAAAAAAATTTAACTTTCCAGTTAAAAGTCATGTTGAAATAGCAGAAAAACTAGGCATGGCGGATTTTAATTCTTCAGCAAGAGTATCTGGAACAGGTTTTTATTATATAGAAGATAAAATTGCATTATTAAATCAAGCTTTAATCAGATTTGGAATTGATAAGATGGTTTCAAAAGGATTTAGATATGTAGAAACTCCTTTAATGTTAAAAGAAAAGATTATTGATAAAGTTACAGACCTAAATGACAAGCAACAACAAATCTATCTAGTAGAAGATAAACCAAAAATGGCTTTAATTGGAACTAGTGAACATTCTTTAATTGGAAGATTTGCAGGACAAGAAATTAATGAAAAAAAACTTCCCATAAAACAAACTTCTTATAGTATGTGCTTTAGAAAAGAAATAGGAAGTCATGGTTTAGATGAAAAAGGATTATTTAGAACTCATCAGTTTAATAAAATAGAGATGATTGTCATATGCCATCCAGAACAAAGCGATGAATTTTTTAAGCAGATGCAGAACATAACAGTAGAAATTTTCAGGGATTTAGAAATCCCTATAAGGATTTTAAAAATCTGCTCAGGAGATTTAGGAGATTTAAAAAAGGTCCAGATAGATGTTGAAGCATATTCTCCAAGAAGAAAAGATTATTTTGAAGTTGGCTCTTGCTCAAATCTAACAGATTGTCAAGCAAGAAAGTTAGAAATATCAACAAGAATAAAAAATGAAAGAATTGTTCCCCATACTTTAAATAATACAGCTATAGCTACTTCAAGAGCTCTGGTTGCAATTATAGAAAACAATCAGACAAAACAAGGCATAATTAAAGTTCCAAAAGCCCTTCATAAATACACAGGATTTAAAGAAATCAAACCAATAAAAAAACCTAAAAATAAAACAAAGAACTCTTCAACAACAAAATCTTAATAATTATTAGCTTCTTCTGGGAATTAAGAGTGAGAAATTAAAAACAACAAGTAATAATGAAAATTAAAGAAATTAGAAGACAAATACTTCATATATTGCTAGGAATTCTTTTTATATTCCTAATTATTTATAAGTTAATTTCTCCTCTTGAATTATTTATTATTTTAATAATTTCTGGAATTTTATCTTTTATAAGTTTAAAACTAAAAATACCTGTTGTGAATTTTTTTCTTGAAAAATTTGAAAGAGAAAATCCTGATCTACCTGGAAAAGCATTTATAATGTTTTTAGCGGGAATACTTCTTGCATGGAAAATCTTTCCTTTAGATATAGCTCTTGCTTCCATAACAATCCTTACATTTGCAGACCCTATCTCACATTTTGTAGGAGAAAATTTTGGGAAAACAAATTCTGTAATTAATAAAAAGAAAAATATAGAAGGACACATAGCAGGGTTTATCATAAGCAGTTTATTTGCTATGTTTTTTGTATCTCCTATAATAGCATTTTCAGGAGCATTTATAGCAATGATATTTGAATCACTAATTATAGAAATTCAAAAAATCCAATTAGATGATGACTTAATAATTCCTTTAGTAGCAGGAGCAACAATGTTACTAATAAAGTTGTTTATAATTTGATAAATTTAATTTAAATAAATATAAAAAGCAAGATTTATTAATTGAATTTTATTATTAAAAAATAAAAAAGGATATAAAATGGAAAAATTAAATCATCTAGCTATTATACTTGATGGAAACAGAAGATTTGCAAAAAAACTTCTTCTCAAACCTTGGAAAGGGCACGAATATGGGGCTAAAAAAGTTGAAAAATTAATTGAACGGGCTAATCAACATCAGATAAAAGAACTAACCCTTTATTGTCTTTCTGTTGAAAATATTAAAAATCGTCCTCAAAAAGAATTAAAATACTTATTTAACCTTTTTATAAAAGAATTTAAAAATATGGATAGAAAAAAGATTCAAAATAACAAAATAAAAATTAGATTTATGGGAAATCTCTCCCTTCTGCCTCAAGAATTATCTAAAGAATGTAAGAAACTTGAAAAAGATACAGAAAAAAATAATAAAATGACAGTTAATTTTGCAATTGCATATGGAGGAAAACAAGAAATTATTCAAGCTATAAAAAAAATCATAAAAAAAGATATTCCTGCTAAAGATATTAATGAAAATACCATAAATAAAAACCTTTATATGTCTTCTCAACCTGATTTAATAATAAGAACAGGTGGTGAAAAAAGAACAAGCAACTTTCTAACATGGCAATCTACATATAGTGAATGGTTATTTTTAGATAAAATGTGGCCTGAATTTCAAAAACAAGACCTAATGCAGGCTATTAAAGAATTTAAAAAAAGAAAAAGAAGATTTGGAAAATGAAAACAAAAAATAAAAAAAGTAAAAAAAGTAAAATAAGAAAAAAAACACATAAAAAACAACAAAGAAAAAAGAAAGAAAAACTTAAGATTCTTGCAGCAGGAGATATTCATGGAGATTCAAAATTAGCAGAAAAACTTGCTAAACAAGCTAAAAAAGAAAAAGTGGACTTAGTTGTATTAACAGGAGATATTACGGGAATAACTGAAACTAAA
The DNA here is from genome assembly GCA_964389765.1 of Candidatus Woesearchaeota archaeon. Taxonomy (GTDB): domain Archaea; phylum Nanobdellota; class Nanobdellia; order Pacearchaeales; family GW2011-AR1; genus CAYMES01. The sequence continues at coordinate 11,101 of CAYMES010000002.1, read as the reverse complement.
AATTTAATTAAACCATTTAAAAAAAGAGGAGAAAAAGTTTTATTTGTTCCTGGAAACTGGGATGATCCAGAAACAGCTAATTTCTTATCAAAATTTTATAATATCAAAAACCTTGATAATTATTATGTTAAATATGGAAATATAGGGATATTTGGATTAGGAAATCCTGGAACTCTTGAAATACCTAATAAACAAGCTTTTCAAAGATTAAGAAAAAACTTCAACAAAGTAAGGAATCTTGAGAAAAAAATCATGGTAACTCATCTACATGCAGCAGATACTAAATCAGAACTTTCTGGATGGCCAGGAAATAAAGGTATTAGAAAAGCAATAGAAAAATTTCAGCCAGATTTATTTTTATCAGGACATATTCATGAATTAGAAGGTGTTGAAGAAAAAGTAGGAAAAACAAAAGTAATTAATATAGGAAGAAAAGGAAGAATTATTAAAATTTAAATTAATTTAAAAAAGATGGATAAAATTCCTATTGTAAAAGGATTAGATATAGATTTAGAAGATATAGCTAAAAAAATTCAAATATATAATAAGTATTCTGATAAAACTAGAAGCTTTGTAGAAAAAGATATAAGACAAAAAGCAGAACAAATAATTCCAAGAGATATTGGATTAAAAGCAAGAAAATTGGTCCAAGATTTATGTTATGATAGAGAATTCTGCAAGAGAACAGGTTTAGATTACAACAATCCTAATTCTTCACTTATAACCATTGTAATAGCAGAATACTTAATAAAAAAATATGAAAATTAAACAGCAATTGTTTCTCCTTGTTCTTTACCTTTTATTAACCCTGACTTCTCAATAATCCAATTATAAACTTCTTTTGTACTCTGATTATCTTTTAAATTAGGTTCATAATCAATATAAAATATCTTATCATTATGTTTGTATTGTTCATAAACTTCACATGCAAATTCCAAATAGCTCATATCCTGTTCTCTCCATTTTTTTCCTTTTTGTTTCCATCTTTTTTTTAAATGCTCCTTACATTTATCTAATCCAGGATTAACAACTATAGCATATGGCTCTCTTACTTCTTGTCTAAAAAAATTTTTTGAATGAATACTATTGCCTTTATAAGCCTGCTCTGAAATCCATCCCATCTGGTAATAAACAAAATTATAAGCTAATACCCCATAAATACATCTATTAGCTAAAATTATCTTATCTGGATTATTTTTTGCTATTTGTAAATATTCAAAATTTTCTATAGCTCTTGAACATATCTTAAGATATTGTCTATATTGCTCATCCTGAATATTAAATTTAATATTCCGTGAATATAGCTCTGGAATCACTATCTCATTGTTTTGTTCAGCTAACTTTTTTCCAAAAGTAGTTTTTCCAGAGCCATGCGGACCACATAAAAAAAACAAATTATTTTGCATGTTCTCCTATTCTGCTTGTACTTACTGAAAACATTTTTTTAGGTAAAGGCAAAGCTTTTTTCTCTTGTTTCTGATTTATAAAATCATATTTTCTTTCTCCTGTTAAAGTTAGTTTCATTCTCCAATCATCATCTTCTATAGGCGCATTATTATACAATCCATAAGTATATTTAGCTAAATCTACTATTCCTTGAACTATTTGTTTTTCTGAATCTTTTTTAAATCCTTTAAATCCAGAAATATATCCTGCATATTCTAATTCTAATTGTCTTTGTATTCCTGATTCTTGCTCTTGTCCTGGTTTTATAAGATGTGCTCTTGTTATTGTAAATGAATAAATCCTTCCATCATTTGTATCAAGAACAAATGCGTCTCCTTTTTCTTTTCTTATCTTTCCTCTATAATTAACCCCTTTTTGCTTAGTTAATTGATTTGCTTTTTCCATTGCTTGTTCAAAAGAAGACTGATATCTTTGTTCTTTTCTTTTAATTACTATTTTTTCAAAATCAACTCCTACATCTGTTAGTTCAACTAAACCCTTTTCTTTTAGATAAATGTTTCCTGCTTTTTCAATAATAACTAACTTTTCATCAGAATCATCTCCGATAAAATTATTCACTCCTATTGAAAAATTATTTACAGGATCTTTTAAAAATCTGGCTTTTTTAGCTGTTGGAAAATCAAATGCATCAAGATATTGTATTACATCTGGTTCTTTTTCACTTAACTGATATTCTGAAGATGGTTTAATATCAAATTTAACCTCATATTCTATTTCTGGAAATTCTTTAGGAATATCTTCTACTGTTCCAATATCTGTTTGTTCTGCTAATTTTGCTATAAATCCTGATTCATTAGATAAGAAAAAATCTTTATATGCTTTAACAAGATCTTCTAAGTTTCTATCACTTACAAATTTTCTTAAGCTGTTTCCATAGTTTCCTCTGCTAGTTTTTGAACATCTACTATATACATAACTAGTTCCATAACATCCCCCCATTTCTTTCATACCTCCTTTCAACAATTTTTAGAATAAAATCTGCTCTTTCTAATACAGAATATTTTGCTGGAACAAATATAAGAGAATATCCAAAATTTTGATATGTTAAAATTATTTTTTTATGAATTTTTTCTGCTTGTCTAGAATCTTCTTCAATCCTTATACCATCTTTTTTAAAAGGTAATAATTCTAAGACAAAAACTAAAGAATATCTATTCTTTAAATCAATTTCAGGAATCTTAGATATATTTTCAGGAACATAACCTAACTTATGATAAAAATATGCATAACTATCTATTAAGCTCCTGTCTAAAAAAATAACCTCTTTATCTTGCTTCTGACTAAAAGCTTTCTGTTCTTGCTCTAATTGTCTTAAAAAAATTTCTGATTGAAAAGATACAAAATTTTGCCTATTATCTAAAAACCTAGTATGATTTAATATTTCTCTTGCAGATTCATTCAAAACAGAAAATCCTCTGCCTCTTAATTCATTAAGTAAAGTAGTTTTTCCACAACATGAACCTCCTGTAAGAACATATCTTTTAATTTCACATTTTTTTCTTCTCATACTATCAGAAGAGTTGCAAACTATATACATATTTCTGTATAAATTCTGTCAATAGTGTTTTACATTATATAAATATTTAAATATCCTAAAATTTTAAAATATAAAAATGTTAAATCATAAAATTGTAAAAAAAATAGAGGAATTTGTTTATAAACAACCACGTTCTATACAAGAAACAGCTAAACATATTGAAAAGAGTTGGAGAACAGCTGATAGATATATAAAAGAAATACAAAAAGATTTTGGAACAATATCTACAAAAGTTTTTAGAGGAGGAACAAGAGGAGCACTAAAAATAGTCTACTGGGCATCAATTGAAAAAGCATCTTCCTCAGTATTTCAAGAACAATTAGAAAAACAAATATTACAAGCAAGAAAAAAAGAAGATTTTTCTGCTTTTGATATATTTCAACATGTAAAAGACAATGATAAAAGAGCAATCTTAGAAAAAGCTATAGATGAAAATTCTACAAATTTAAAAGAACTTGCTGAAATTCTTAAAACAACTAAAAAACAAGTCTTATCATTTTCAGGAAATCTTTCATTTATCAATCTTAAAAATAAAAATTTTGATATGTTTAAAATACTCGAAGAACTAGTTAAAAAAGGCATAAGTATAAAAGTTATTTGTAGAGTAGATATTGCAGGGAAAAAGAATATTAAGAAGCTTCTTTCTTTAAATTTTAAATATGGAAAAGAGATGATTGAAATCAGACATAAAGAACATCCAATTAGAGCATTTATTATAGATAATAAAATTATAAGAATAAAAGAAATTAAAGAACCTACTGGAAAGATTCATGAACTTGATAAAAAGATATTTATATTTTATACTATTAAAAATAAAGATTGGACAGAGTGGCTTTCAAGAATTTTCTGGAACATGTTTTCTTCATCTATAAGTTCAGAAAAAAGATTAAAAGAAATGGAAAAGCTCTAATCTCAAATATTCTAGAGAATATAAAAATATTTAAACTAAAATTTATTAAATATTAAATGGAAGATATATCATTTAGTTCTCAAGATATGAAAGACTATGCATCTATTATTACTTCTCCTCCTTTTCCTGATATAATAGATATTGCTCAAAGAATGGGAATTATTCAAGGCGTAAACTGGAGTATTGGAAATCTATGTTTAGATTATCTTAGAAAATTACCAGAAAAAATAAAAATTTCTTATAATAAAACAACAAATGCATTAAAAGAAGTTTTTGAAAATAGTGGAGAAATAGGTAAAAGAGATTTTTATTTTAATTATACAGAAGAACTAAGAAAAGGTTCTTGTCTTTCTCAAGATATATTAGATATTTTTGAAAATCTTGGTTTAGAAATTGCATGTCATAAAAATTCTGGTCTAGTTTCATTAACTGCTTCACTAACTCATCTTAATATTCTTGAATCGAGAATCTTACCAATACATAATAGAAAAGACTTAGATAGCAAAGGAGCAGCTTATATTATTCAATCTCCAAAAAAACCTTTTCCTTCAGAAATATTTTCTAAAAAACAAGATTATGATTGGTTAGAGATAACTGACAGAAATTAAAAACTAAATTAAGATATTATTCCTTGACTTTCTCAATAAACCCTTTTAACTTATTCAAAGCAATTCTTCTCATACTAATTTTGTTTTTTTCTTGTTTTGTCATTTCATCAAAACTCTTAAAATATCCTTCTGGCTCAAAAATAGGATCCCATCCAAAATCTGATTTTGCTCTTGGCTCTACAATCTTACCTTTAACAATTCCTTGAAAATAATATACTTCTTTAGAATTTTTTGCATATCCTATAATGGTTTTAGCTTGTGCTTTGTCATTTCCTAGCTTTTTAACAATATTATAAATTCCTTTATTTCCAATTTTCTTCAAAAACCACTTAATTAATGGTCCTGGCAAACCATTAAGACAACCTAAATATAAAGAAGTATCTTCTACAATAAATTCTCCTTTTTTATGACTTAATGCTTGTAATAATTTTTCTTTAATAATCTTTTTAGCATCATTATCTTGAATTTCAGGCAAGTCAATATCAAACTGTTTAATTTCTGGAATAACTTCTTTAACTTCTTGAAATTTGTTTTTATTTCCAGTTATAAAATATAAAACCATAAAAATAAAATAAGAAGCTAGATTATAAAGTTTTTGAAATATTTATCTAATTTAAATAACTTAAAATTGCTCTTGCTTTAAGCAGAGCTTCTTTAAGCTTCTGCTTTTCCTATTTAGTTTTTTGATTTATATCAGCTGCTTGCTTTAAATTAGTAGCTGCTTTTAACCAATTTTCTCTTACATCTGCTGAACTAGTTAAAGCTACATTTATTCTAAAAACTTGAGCTTTTTCATAATCTTCTTGTGCAGAATTATCTATATACATAACAAAAAATATCTTTTTCCTATATTTAAATCTTTCTAAAGAAAGTAACTTTAAAGTGGTAATAAATAAAAAGATTTGTAGAAATTAGTTTATATTTGGCTTATAAGTAATTAAAATGATGAATCAAGCTGAAAGAATTGAAGCAATGGAAAGACTTCCAGAATATCTTGGAAAATTTGTGAGTATTACTTATGTTAATCAAATGAATTAACAAAAATCAATCAGAGTAAAATTAAAGAAGGTAACACCTTGTTCTAATTTAGTGGTAACTCATTTAGAAAGAGTTCCTGAAGAGATACAAGAGAGGGATATTTTTCAGGGAAGAAAAATTATTAAAAGTACAATAGGATTTCCATTTCTTGGATTACCTGTTGCAATCATATCTATTCTTACAAAAGATGGAAGTGTTCTTTATGACAATGAGCATGTTAGTCCATTTTATAATCCTCATTTCTTTCCAAATCAAGATAAGAATGGAAGATCAAGAATTGGAAATAATTACAAAGCTGGAAAAGCATATACAGAACAAACTAGAGAATTAAGCTTCGGAAAACAATAAGTACAGTATTTTTCTTTTGGGCAAAGTTCTATTCTACAAGATAGGACTTGTTCTAAATTGAAATTAACTCCTGTTAAATATCCTTAAGACTAGAAGGAGAAAAGTGCAACTTCCCCGAGAATTTTTGTAGAGAATCCAAAGCGTTTAGATTTAGACGATAATATTATAAAACAAAACCTCTTTTTTATTCATAATGAAGATAAAGGTTCCATTTGTAAGAAATTTGAAAAAGTGGAAGGGTAATGGTTGGTGTGGCCCAATAGCATTAGCTTCAATATTGAGATATTATAAAGACAGAAGTTCTGTTGAAGAAATTGTTGGCAGGGCAGATACACCAAAAAGAAAAGGGAAGGCAGAAAATTCAGGAGGAACTTCTCCAGAAGGTTTGGTCTTTTTTTGTCTATCAAAAGGATTTAAGGTGGATTACATAAATAAATATGATACTTTTTCTTATGAACAAAAAGAATATTCAAAAAGATTTAAAGAATTTCTAAGAAAATTTGGAGCAAAAAAATATGAAAAAAAATTCAAGAAGAAATGCGAAAAATTTTCTGGATATAAATTCATAAGAAAAAATCCAACATTAAAAGATATAGAAAATTATATTAGACAAAAAAAGCCAGTATTATTATATCTCAATATTGCTGTCCCATGTAATGTAGATAAACTTTGGCCACACTATGTGGTGGTAGTTGGATTTGATGATAAGAACTTTTATCTTCACAATATTTATCCAAAAAACAAAGCATATCAAAAGATTTCAAAAAAGGTTTTTGCGCAATCTTGGAAATCTGATGGAATGAATGATTCTTTAATAATTCCATACAAATGAGCCTAAATCTAGATTAAGCATAACATTTATTATACACTCCTATGAGTGAAACGAGGAGATCGCAGCATAACAAAATCCGAAGGATTTTTAGTTCAGAATTCTGGAGTTATTTTTATTAACTTAATAGTAGTAAAAAACCGAAAGATTTAAATACTTGTATATCTTTGGTTTTGTTAGAAATAAATATACGGAGGTAAATAAAATGGAATATCTACATGCGAGCTGTACAAAAGGACCCTTAAGAGATAATCATATTGTAACTTTAAGAGAGGATGTAATGCAATATAAAGGTATGAACGTGCTTGTTCAAACAAATGAATATGATACATCTTTTGGTTCAAGAGTCAGAACTGTTAATGTGGTTGAACTATTAGAGCCATTACATGCTTCAGGTACTGAACAATCTGTTGGTCTTACAAAAGCAAGAAGAATTAAAGATTCAGGTGTCAGAAAAGAATTGACTGACAAGATACGAGAATCAGGTGTTCAAGAACCACTTAATTTTTAGATACCAACCTCTTTTTTATTATTTTTTTCAAAATCAAAGATTTTGACTATCTTTTAGCCCAAATCTCAAATTGCAACTAACATCGGGCTTAAGGGAAGTTTTTTTCTCCTCCACGAACGTAGCGAGTGAGAGCTGAGAAAAAAATTTGGGAGAGCGAAGTGCAACTTCCCCGAGAATTTTTGTAGAAAATCCAAAGCGTTTGAGTTAAGGTCTATGAAATCAATAAGTTTTTAAAGTTTAGTAGAATAACTAGTTTAAAGAATAAACAATGGTAAATTCAAAATTTCAAAAATATGACTTAAATCATAAAGTGGATACTTTCATAGCACAATATGATAGATCATTGAGACAAGCCCATATTGTCACAGATATAGGAGAGTTCCATTTTCCAAGAGAATTAAAAGATTTCATTGAATCTAAAGCAGTTTATGCTGAGATGAGATGGCCTTCTGTTTATTATGGTCATTGGATGGAAAATGAAAATCAAAGAACGGCAGATGCAGAAAAAACATTTACATGGGAGCAGTTTCAGAACTCTAGAGATTTTGGATTTCCGAGATTAGATTTATCAGAACAAGATATTGATCAACAAGTTCTTTACCGAATAATCGAGAGAGGAGGAAATCGAAGTGGTGCTAGGAGAGGAGTTCTCTTCGCACAAGATTTGGATTAGATGTAAATGTTCCCGTAGCATATGCTATTGATCGGAGCGACCCACATCTTTATGAGTTTTTAGAGCCATTAGTTCCTCAACTAAACTTAGATACAGTTTGTCCTGTAAATTATTTTTCAAGAAATTCGGATAATTTAAGAAATGTTGAAGAAGTAAGATTAGAAGAAGTTCTTTCTAAATTATCAGTTAGGGAATTGCAGAGAAAAACTGCCTAAAGGCCCCAACTCAAATGCTGTTTAACATCTGCATTAACAGAAGTTGAGTTCTCCTCGTGTAGCGAAGCGGAACAGAGCTGAAGAAAAAATTTGGGTGGAGAAACCTGCAAGGTTTCGGAGCTCTTTAATCGCTGTTCAACTCTCCCGAATACTTGCAGGGATTGATTTTTAGTGCAACAATCCCTAAAGGGAAATCCAAAGTCAGAGTTGGTGCCGATATCTTTTTATAAGTCCTATTAATTCTATTTTATTATGATATATGAAGCAGTTGTCTTTGATTTGGATGGAACACTTGTGCATACTACTCCTGAATATAGGTATCAAATATTAGGGCAAACATTAAAGGATTTAGGAGCCACATCTTCTAATCGTAATATTGATAGGTTTTGGTTTGAAGCTAGAAGAGATGCAATTATACAAGAACATTTTGGCTTAGATCCTAAACAATTTTGGGAAACATATAGAAAACATGATACAACAGAACTAAGAAGACAATTCACAAAATTGTATGATGATGTGGATTTTGTAAAAGAACTAAGACAAAATAGCTATAAAACAGGAATAGTTACAGGTGCACCAATGCATATTGCGTCTCTTGAAATTGGAATGTTGGGCGAAGGAGATTTTGATAGTGTAATTCTTGCCCAAACTTCAAATGGAATAAAACCAAAACCACATCCGCATGGATTAGAATCATGTTTAGAAATATTAGGAGTGGACAGAAGCAAAGCTATTTATGTAGGAAATGCGGATGAAGATGTGGCGACTGCAAAAAATGCACAAGTGTATGATGTTCTTTTAGTAAGAGGGGAACATGAATTCCCTGATATAAATCCCTCTCTTACAATTCATTCTTTGTATGGGTTAAGACAACTGCTGGAACTTTGAGGCACCAACTCTGATTGAAACTAACATCGCGATTAAGCAACCTGAAGGGCTTGAGGTGAAGAAATTTTTCCCTCGACGAAGTCAGAGCTGGAAAAATTGCGGAACGCTCGAGAGTTTTTTCTGAAAGAAAAAATTTCGGAAAATTCAGCAGGAATTTTCCTCTAAATCCTTGTTATATTCTCCCGTTAGGGATTGAATTTTAGTGCAACGTCCCAGAAGGGAAAATTTAGAGTTATTTTTTAAGTGAATACATTCAACTATTTAAACTAGAGAAATTTTCATCCTATTATGAATCTAATTCCAAACCCCCTCATAGTAAATACTGGCGAACAACACAGAGTTTCAAAAACTATTGAGGATTTTTTTCTTGAAACAAGGGCTTTCATTCAAAAAAGATATAATGTGAAAGAATCAGAATTTGAGATAAAATCAGGTGAATTGGCATATAATTCTACACAGATAACAGATGATAGAATCAATTATCTATCATATGGGAACATGATTCTTGCAAGTGTTTTTGAAACTCGAACCGAATTTAACCATGTTCGCTATACATTCTTTAGAAATTTAGAAGGATTTAGAGAATTAGCACCTAAAAAATAATTAAAACTAAGCCTTGTTATGTGTCCCGAAACGAAGTGTAGGGCTGGCGAAGAGTAAAATTTTAATTGTTAATTAGAGATAATGCCGAAGGCACTATTTTTTAGAGCGGGAGAGCCCCCACTATTTTAATAGTTATTATTTAGTAGTAATATATAGAAAGATTTTTAAAGTGTTTAAAATAACAGAATTATATGAGTCAAAGAATTCAAGAATTAGATAGTATTTGGGCAAATACTCGTAGATATGGAACTGCTTCTGTTGAGATTGCTACAATGCCTGACCTATATGATGGTCTGGAAAAAAGTGGATATGCAAGAGAAAGTTTTCAAAGAGAAGATCACTTGCATAATTGCACAGAATTCTTGGTTTTTGATAGAGGACAATTAGAAGGTGTTCTTGAAACCTTACAAAAAGATAAAAGATTTAGTTTTGATGAAAAATGGATTTACACGAGAGTTCGTTGGAAAACATTTAGAGATATGGGAGCTGTCAGACCTTCAAACAGATTAACAAATGAGGATATGGAATCTAATCCATTTTTATTAGCCTTATTGATTGGAGAGTTGGGAAAAAGTTATTATTTTGATGAACATATTTTAACAGATGAGGAAAATGGGGAAGTTGCTTTAAGATGTTATAATAGAGAAGGGACATTTCCACAAACAAAAAAAGTAGATTACACACCAACAGAAGCAACAGATTTTGCATATAGAATTGAAGAAGAAGTTGCAAAATTATCTCTGCCTGGAACAAATAAATTAAGTTTGAGTTTTGAAACACCTTATTTAGGAATTCCAGAAAGACAAATTTATGAAGCAACTCAAATTCCTTACGCAATGATTAAGATGAGAACTTTGGAAAAAAGACTTGCCGAAGTTGAAGGAAAAAACCAAAGAGCTGAACAAGGTGTACGTAATGGAATTGAACAACATAGAAAGGCTATAGCTACTGAAGAAGGGGCTCATTTTCCGATGTTTAGAATTCTTTGACTTTTCACGCGAAGCGTGAGGTGGGGCTCCCCCGCTCGTTTCTAACAATTAGAATTTTATTGAGTTGAACATTGGGGATAAGGAAAGTTAATTTCTCCCGCGAGTTTACGAGCTGGATGAGAAATTAATTTGGGAGAGTTAAGTGCAACGAGCGAACTCTTTAAGCCTTGTTCAACGACCCGAGCCGTAGGCGAGAATGCAATGTGGCTTGAGTTTCTAATTCTCCTTTATGATATTTCTAAAATCTCTCTTAGTTTAGGTGGGCCTTTAGCCATCCCATTAAATTTGAGGTGTGCGCGTCCTTCTTTGCTTCTTTCTTCCTAAGAAAGAAGATGAAATAATCTTTTTTTGGGGAGAATCAAAAGCTATTAAGAACAATATAAAAATAAAAATAAAAAATTAACTTTAATCTGTTATGTCAACATATCCGCCAGAACTTAATTCTGTTGGTCTTGATGCAATATCATATTTGCTATCAGTAGTGG
>CAYMES010000001.1:6785-63569 GCA_964389765.1 Candidatus Woesearchaeota archaeon | reverse complement strand
TATAAACTTTTTGGATTAATTTTGGAATGGTTAATTACGCTCGGAGATACTGTTATATAAACAATTAAAAAAGGAGGTAAAACAATGGATTCAGACATGATAGGAAAATGGGCCTTTATAATTGGTATAATTATTGCAATAATAGCAGGATTTATCAGTCAATATGTAACAACATTGATGTTTATACTGTTTTTACTTGGACTTGTAGTAGGATTTATGAACATAGCTAAAAAAGATACTAATAATTTTTTAGTTGCAACAATTGCTCTACTTGTTGGAGGAGCTGCAAGCATAAGTGCTCTTTCAGTACTTGGTATAGTTAACCAATACGTAAGTGCTATTTTAGGAAATTTCATAGCTTTTGTAAGTGCAGCTGCTTTAGTTGTTGCAATTAAAACTGTTGTGCAAACAACTAAGAAATAAATTTTTATTTTTTCTTTTATTTTTTATATTTTCTTAATTATTTTATTAAAAATCTTTTAAAAATTAAAATACATGAACTCCAAAATCTTTAAATGCAATCGCAGGGCAATAAAAATTCCCTTTATTAATTATTTTATTATCTACAAAAACATCTTTTAACATTTCTAAAAAAGTTCCTGAAAGTAAAAAATCTCTAACAGGAATTTTCTCTCCATTATCCAAATAATAACTAATAACAGGGCTAACTGAAAAAGAAGTTGTAAAAGGATTTGCAGTATGTGAACCTAAAACAACCCTTACGATTAGGGCTTTATCTATTTCTTCTTCTATTGCTTTACTTCCTGGCTCAATAAACACATTATTAAATCCAATTCCATCTGAATATGAATTCCCTTTTGGCTTTTGTTTAAAATATTTTGCCATGTTGTAATCATATATAAAATCTTTTAATACTCCTTTTTCAATTAAACCAGTATTTTCAACTCTTGTTCCTTCATCATCAAAACTTCTAGAACCAATTCCTCCTTTTAAAAGTCCTTTATCCCCCATACTTAATTTTTCAGAAAAAAGTTTATCTCCTTTTTTATGCTGAAAAATACTTCTTCCTTTTAATAAATTCTCAGAATTAAAATTTGATAAAAAAGCATTTTCAAAAATTTCAAACAAAGCATAATCTTGTAAAATTAAATTTTTAGGAACTTTAAATTTTTTTAGTTTTTGAGCATTTAAAAAAAGCTCTGTTTCTTTTCTAAGATTTTTACCAAAATTCTCAACCTGTTCCAAAGAAAAAGGTTTTCTTGATTCAATACTCTCATATACTGTCATTCCTTTTTTATTTCTAGAAAGAGCTTCTCCACTTAAAGACATATAAGAAAATTTATCTTCTGCTTCTACTCCTTGAGAATTAGCTAAATAAACTCTAGAAAAAGCAGAATATAAAGAAGCTGATGGAACATAAATTTTTTGATTTTCAAATTGTTTTAAAAAAACATCTGAAAGTTCTGATAATTTTTCGTTTATCCAATCAATATCTAAAAAACCTTTATCAAAAAGTCCTTTAACTTTCCCATATTTCTGTTTTCCAGGAAGCCCATAAAAAAAATCTTGTTTTTGACTGTTCCTAGCATTTTTTATAGCATCATCTACTAACTGCTTTGTTAAAATATCTCCATTAGCTATTCCTTTTTTTCCTTTAATCCATGTTCTAATAAAAACATTTTGAAGATTTTTTGAAGAAAATGATTTCACATTATTTTTTTGAATTGAAATCTCATTATTATCAGATTCAGAAACATTTATCTCTATGAAATCAGCTTTTTTTTCTCCATATTTTATTAATTTTTTTAATTTATCTAACATTTTAACTAATTCACCATAGCTTTTTTTAAAAAAACATTAGGACATTTTCCTCCAACTGGAACATGCTGTCCTTCTTTACCACATGTTCCAGGAAAAACATTATCATATTCTCTCCCTATTAATCCTATATTCTTTAAAATATCTAATAAATTTCCTCCAAAACTCATCCCTTTTATCTTATCTTTAATTTCTCCATTTTCAATTTTATAAATATCTTGTGCTGAAAACTGAAAAGCACCTATTGAAGGATCAACTTGTCCTCCTTTACTTCCTTTCATATAATATCCATTTTTAATTTGTTTTAACATCTCCTCAAAACTAGAATTTCCTGTTTCAATATAAGTATTACTCATCCTTATTACTGGAATTTTAAAAACACTTTCAGCTCTTGCATTTCCTGTTAAATTTGATTTTAAGTTTCCTGCAGACTCAATATTATGCAAATATGAATTTAATATGCCTTCCTTAATTATGTATGTTTTTTTTCCTTTAACTCCTTCGTCATCATAATAATATGAACCCCATCCAGAAAAATTATTTTCACCAGGATCATCACAAATATTTACATTTTCTTGTGCTAGTCTTTTGTCTTTTTTTCCTATTAAACAACCTGATTCTTGTAATATTGTATCAGCTTCTGAAGCATGCCCCAAAGCTTCATGTACAAGCAAATTTGCCAATACTCCATCAATAATAATTGGAAAATTTCCAGAACATCCTTTTTTTGAATCTAAAAAATTAACAGCTCTTTTACATGCTCCTATTACTTCTTGTTCAATATTTTTACAAAATTCATATCCTCCAAGATTTCCAATTGAAAAATTTTTTTCTTCTTGCCTATTGGAAGATTTTGAATTAACAATTCCTTTTATAGCTCCTCTAGATAATTCTTGTTCAACAAAAGACAATGAAGAAATAAACTTCTTTTTTTCTAATATTTCCACATATTTGGTTAAAATACTTTTTATATTTTTATCATAATCTAAACCTTTTTTACACAAACCAAGCAATAAATTAACTTTTTCTTTATTAGAAATATCATTAAATTTTATTTTTTGTTTAGTTATTTTTTTATCATTTACTTCTTTTGGAATATTCAAATAAATTTTTTCTTTTGTATTGTTTAATTTTGATAGCTTTAGTGCTCTATTAATCATCTCATCTAATTTACTGAAATTTGTAGATGATGCAAACCCCCAGCCATTTTTATACAACACTCTAATTGAAAACCCCCTGGACATAGAAGTTAAGTTTCTTCTTAACTCATTACTCCATGCAACAATCTCTTTAGTTTTATCTTCCTGAACTCTAATATCCCAATATCTTAAACCATACTTAGAAAATCTTCTTCTTAACTTATCTACATCAATACTATCAAAAATTTCTTTATTCTCTTTTATATTTTTAACCATTTTTTAAAGAAGAAAAACTTGTTTTTAATTGTTTCTAAATATAATGAATCTTTCTCCAGAAATTTCAAAATCATCTAAGATCATAAAATTTTCTCTTAAAAAATCTAAAAGCCATTTTCTATTAACCTGAAATCTGGTTTTCTTACCTAATGTTTTTGTAGCAAAACTTAAAACAAAAATATCAATATCCTCTTTTAAATTTAAAAGAAGTTCCTTAGTATAATCTCTTTTTATTGTTTCTATAGGTCCTATCATCTTTAATAAAAAAATAATTTTTATTCCTTTCAAACTCCTGATGATTTTCCTAATTTTTTTTAAATCTCTAGAATCAAATAAATCAAAACAATAAGCTTTTCCTTGGAACTTATTACTTATGAAATATTTATTTGTTAAATCTACTAATTGTCCTATTGCTTCAATTGCTATATAGTTGATATTTTTTTCTTGTTCCAATAAATAAGCATATGAAAAAGAATTTATTCCTGCTCCTAAATCAATAATATTAACTTTTCTATTTTTTGTCTTAAAATTTTCAAAAATCCTGCTGTAAATCTCTTGAAAATAAGGATATCTTTCTCTTGTTGAAGAATGCTTTTTTAAAATCTTCTCCTTATCCCTCTTACTGTTTTGTTTTAAACTTTTTTTTAATAAGCTTTGACTAATAAATGCAGAAAAAGCCTTTCTTAAAATTGCTCTTGTTTTCTTTATCTTGTCTTTTCCTTTTAATTTCTGAATTTTTCTAAAATTTAAAACCCTCTCAACTATGGAATCCGGTAATTTAGAAAATTCTTTTTTCTGCTTAATTCTCTCTACAATATCCTTAATTTTCTCTTTTTTTGCTTCCTGTTCCATCTTTATCAACTTCTTTATTCTTTTCTCCTTTTAAACAAACTTCTGGAAGAGTTTTTATATCATACTCTTTTGCTTCTGAATATGCTTTTCTAAAATATTTAAACATATTTTCAGAAGTAGTTTTCCAATCTTTATGAACTAAATCTAAATTAACAATACTATAACTTAAAATTACCTGTCCCGACATAAATCTTTTAGATTGTAATTTTTTTATTAAATCATCAAAACTATGTACTGGTTCTATTGTTTCTTCAATCTGCCCCCTAATTCCATATTTCCCATCTTTTTCTAATAAATGTGAAGCATGACTTGTAAAACTTTTATCTACTAAATTATAAAATCTTGACACAAGAACATCCCTTCCATAAATATCTCCTGAATAAGCACAAGAACAAATTGCAAACTCTTCACAATCTCCTCTTCCTTGTTTTAATGCTTCATAAGCAGATAAAAACTCTCCATTTTTATCTTCTTCATACTTTATCTTCGAAACTACTTCTTTCCAAGGAACTTTTCCATTTTCACCATTAAAAACATTAGATAAATAAATTTCTTTTTCTTGTCTTGAAACACATCCTCCTGTCAATACACTCAAAGCTACTATTCCTAAAATAAATTTTTTCTTATACTTTTTTATCTTGTTTAAAATATTTTCAAGATTCATTTTAACTTAACTTCCATTTTCCAAGAATTTTTTTCTCCATAAATCTTCTTATCTTTAATTTCTAGTTTTCTTTTAAATAAAGGACAATTTAAAACCAAAGTCTCAAATTCTCCCCCTTCTCCTGCAGGACTAATTTGAATATTCTTATAGATTTTCTTAATATCTTGTATAAACCTCTTATTTATTTTTCTTCCTAACCACTTATTCTCAAAAGGATAGGCAAAAACTCCTACAACAATTATTTGAAATCCTTCTTTTATTAGTTCTTCTAATAATTTCCATTCATCTTTATTCCAAAGAGGATTAAAACACCAAATACCAAGGTTATCACAAATCTTCTTTATCCTGCTTTCTTGATAAACACTTTTTACAGCTCCTGTTACAATGCCTTTAATATCATACTCTTTAATTGCTTCTTTAATAGCTTCTTCTAAATCTTCTAATTCCTCTTCTTTTGCACCTTTTGTCTTCTCAATAATTAAAGGAATTTCCATAACTTCTGCCTGCTTCTCTACTTGAGATATAGAAGGAGTATGGAACATAAAACTTTCTTTATTTTCAGATTCAACTGAAATCAAACAGCTTAAATCATGTCCTTGTTTTTTCATAAGCCAAGCTGCATATGTTGAATCTTTTCCTCCTGAAAATAAAACTCCTAGGTTCATAAATCAATTAAAAACAAAGGGTTTTTAGAATTAACTATTTTAACTTTCTAAAGGCCTATTTTTATAAATAAAATAAATCAAAGCTATTAACCCAATAATTAATCCCATAATAAATAAAACTATTAAATAAAAAACAGAATCTGATCCATCATCTTCATAAAATTTAATAATATTCCCAGAAAAATCAGCTTTTTTTATCTTTGCATTTTCTCTAATTACCCCAAATTCTTTTTCTTTTGTTATTGATTTATAATTATCTTTAGATGCTCTAACTCTTACAACATATGTTCCTTCTTTTTTTATTTTTTCTAAATATGGAAGATTTATTTGTTTTACAGCGCCATTAGGATATCTTAAATTAGCTTCTATATCTAAATTTTCAACTTCTGAATCAAAATTTATTTTAATTTCCTCACCAAGTATTAAAACTTTTTTATCTAAAACTATATCAAAACCAAAACTTTTTTTAGCTATAATATTAAATTCTTTTGAAACAGTTCTTTGAAATGGCTCTATTAATGAAACTTGTGCTATACAATTTTGTGGTTCAATACTGTCATCAACCTGGATATAAGAATAACTTTTTTCATAAGGAACATTAGCTCTTAATTCTGCTTTTTCTAATTTTAATAAAGGATCTAATAAGTTAGGACATTTAACACTAGCAAAATAACTAATGCTCTGATCTATATTTGAAAGAATACTATATTCAAATTTTATTTCATTCTCGATACTAAAATAAGAATCTACATCAATCTCCATATTTATTAATGCACTAGCTTCTAAACTAACCAGTATAATAATTAAAAAAACAGGAGTTATTTTTAAAATATTTATCTTCATTTTAATGATAGTAAAGATTTAATTCTTCATTTAAAAGATTTTCAGGATTTATTTTTAAACTAGGATCTCCTAATAAATTAGTCATCCATCTCATTGACCTAGATTCATAAGATTTAGTAAAAGATTTTCCTAAAGATTCATTATTATAATAAATATGGTTAAGAGTATTCATATAAATTTTATTTCCTGACCAAGCAACACAAACTGCTCCTGAATGAGCTAATGCTCCTTTTCTAATCATTGTATTGCAAAAACTTCTCTCATTATAACTTGCACAAGTTGAACAAGAATCACTAAAAACTAAAGAACTATTTAAATAAGGAATCTCATCAGAACTAATTCCTGCAAAAGATGAAGAGCCGTGATGTCCTAAATATGTTGATTCTCTATCTTTAAGCAAAGAATTCCATATTTTTACTTTATTCTCCCTGCTATAATTAAAACACTTTTGTTGAGAAACATCTACAACAGAATTGTTCCTAACACTACATTCAACATCTATTCCTGAATCATCAAAAAAACCTGTCCAAGTATGAATTACCTCTCCCAACTGCCTAAATGCTCCATTATGATCATCTTCTCCATTACCTATTAAAAAAGAAACTTTGTTTTTTGCATTTATCTTGTCATAAAACAAAATCCTTGCAATATAGCTTGAAAAATCAGAAGAAGTTATTCCCATTATCCTTCCAGTAGATAAATCAGGCATTAAATCTTTATCAATATCTGCATATTCTGTCTGGTCAAGAGACCTAAAATTAGAATATCCTCCAATAGGATCCATTAACTCTCTATAAGGTATTGCATCTGGTGCCCCAATTATTGTAAGATAACTATCTGAATAATCTTTAGACAATCTAACATTAGCAATATAAAATTTTTCACCATAATAATAAAAATTTGGAACAATCTTAATCTCTACATTTTCTTCAATCAATTCACTAGGTAATTCAAATCTTTTAATTTCTTTACTTGAATAAATATTGTCAAATTTTCCTATTAAAAAATCATTTGAATATACTGAAGCACCTCTTACATTTCTTCCTTGAATCTCAACAAAAATCTGATAGTTGCTATTAATATTTAAATTATCAAATTCAAAAAAACTAATATTTTTTGAATAATAATGATCAATATTCATAGTTTCAGTTTCAGGTGCACAAGTTTTATCTAAAAGATTACAAATTTTAAAAAAATCCCAATAATTATCCTCCTGTTTCATAACTGAAATTACCTTTCCATTTAAATTATTTAAAAAAATATCAGAATCAAAAACAAGAGATATATTTACCTGTCCTGGATTAAAACTATAATTAAAAGTAGAACTCTGAATATAACCATAATGACGAGAAAATAAAACCAAATCAGAAATCTCTTTACACCTAACTTCTTTTGAATTAACTTTATCTTCATTAATATAAAAATCTACATTTGTTATTTCTGAAGAACAATTAAATAAATTTCCATAAACTTCAATTAAATACTCTTCTTGCTCACCTGTTAAATTACCTTCTTCAGAAATTTCAAAATCAAAAGTTACAGAATTACTTACAAAAGAAATATTTTTTGAATCTTTTATAAACCCTCTCGAACAATAATCTCCTCCTTCACAAAAATCATTATCGATGCCCAAATAATCTTCTAAAAATTTATCTAAAGAATCATCAATATCTGAAAAGTTCTTATCATCTATAGTTAATATCAACTCATTTTTTGCACTTGCTAATATAGGAGAAGATAATGAAGTTTTTGAATAAAGATTATAAACTGAATCTGAAGATTTTTCTGGATTCAAATCCCCTTTTATACCTTTGTTTAAATCTTCTGGATTTGTTAAAATAAATTTATTTGTCTTTGTTTGAGAAATATATTCTTCTCTCAATTGTTCTAAGTTATAATTCTCATCACAACTTATATTAAATCCTCCAATACATATTTTAGTTTTATTTTCAAAAATCCTCTCATCATCCAAATAACTTCCTTTGATTATTAATGGAGAATTAATCAAACTTGCATATGTTGAAGCAAGCAAAGCTAATTCATAATCATCTTCTACATAAACAATGTTTTCATAATCTTTCCAATAACTCAAATAATCTATTGCATCTACTCTTTGAATATTTTCTAAATCTAATCCTGCCCCTAATTCTGGCTCTGTGATTAATAAATTATCTAATTCTTGAGGAGTATCTCCAATAATTGTAACTTTGTTAGGAAAATATTGCTGTATAAAATAAATAATTGAATCTGCATCAAAAGAAGAAAACCCATAACTAAGATTTATATCTGGATCATAAATAAGAAAATCAGAGTCATTAGAAAAAATAATACTATCTTCAAATATTTTTGGAGAATGATAATCTTCTAAATCAGATGTAAGATACTTTCTTTGTTTATTTAAAATATCATAATAAACTATATCTTTTCCAGCTGAATAACTACTCCAAACAACTTTATTTTTATAAATATCTGGACCTCTCACATTTTCTTTAGAATTGCTCAACCGAATTTCATTATTTAAAGAAACATTAGTCATAAAAATATCGCCCTTTCCATCTCTCCAATCTGCCCACACAACTATATCATTATAAGATTCCAGATAATTTGGAAAACCTGGTTTTTCTACTTTTTTAATTTTTCCAGATGAAATATTATAAAAAGTAAGATAATATTTTCCTTGAAGATATTCTGACCAAACAACAAATCCTCCTGCTAAAACAATATTACTTGCACTTATTCTTTCTTCACCTATTTTTATTTTATTGCCAGATTCAAAATCATATAAATATACATCATGAACCCTTCTAAATCCTCTTCCTGAACTAACTTCTCCTACTCTTTCTGACCAAGAAATATAATCTTTATTAATGGACAACCCTTCTATCTTATTAGTTGTATTCCAAATTAATTCTTTTGATTTATTAGATAAAGAATAAAGATACAAGTAAAATTCACTTTTTTTATTTGCCCAATCATAATTGTAATCTTTTAAAATAATTTCATCTTTTTTCATTTTTAAACCATTTACTGAATTTAATGAATTATCAATAATCTCTTTTTCATCTGTTTCCAAGTTATAACTATAAATCTTGCCACTTTCTGTCCAAACTAGAATATTTTCATCAAAATCATAATAATAACTCCTCCAATTTCCATCTAAAACATCTAATACCTTATGGTTTTTTACATAATTATAATAATCTTCATGCCACATTAAAAAAGGATAAACACAAACACCTAGTGAAGTTCCATACCCTCTCTGACAACTTTCACTCTCATTTCCAGTCCAAACAGAAACAGAAACCCATGGAAGAATTTCTTTCCAATTTTTATCTGAAATTAAAAACAATTCTTTATCTGAATATAAGGAAAGATTTTTTGAATTATTATTTAATTTAAAAACATAACAATCTTCAGGACAAGAAGTTTCATTTTCATCTTCATCACAAACACTATCTCCACAATAACTTTCTTCACTAATATTGCTTAAAAAATTACAATCTTGACTAACTTTTATACTTATTCCTTTTCCAACTAATTCTTCTCTTGATTTAAAATTTATGCTTTCATTTAATTCAATTTTTTTCCATTCTTGATTTTTAGCATCCCAGATTCTAGAATCAAGCAAATTACAATCTCCTTTTATATTTTCAATTTTTTTACCATACATCTCCTCATTTATTCCAATAGCATTCCAACCACTATAAAATTTATAACTTCCTCCAACCCAAGATTTATTTACAAATCCTGGACTTGCCTTATAAATTATTTTTCCAGGAATAACTGAAAAAACCCAGAAAGCATTTGTATAAACTTTTAAAGGATCTTTTGTAGCTTTATAATCTGGCCTTATTTCAACTTCTTTTCCTATTTCTGAATCATAATAATATGCTTTAAAAATTGCATCTTTACTTATTCCTTCATCTAAAACATCTCCTTCTGCAAAACTTATTCCAGAAATTAAGTTCCATTTTTCTTCAATATCTTGTTCAATATAATAAACTCCTTCCTTTTGAAACAACTTTCCAGAACAAAAAAAAGAAAATAAACCTATCAATATTAAAAAAATAAATATAAAAAAGAAGAACTTATAATCCTTCTTTATTAAAATTGCCATTTTCCATTTTTATTAATTAGGCATACTTGGAGGACTTCCTCCACCAGAACCTCCTCCACTTGAACCATCTCCTCTTCCATCTAAAGTAGAATCTTCAAAATCTTGTCCAAGATACTCTTCAACACACTGTTCATAACCCTCTTCAACACCAAATAAACTTGCTAATCTACATAAAACCTTGATTCCTAGGGATTTTATTCCAGAAGCTTCTTTAATCATTCTATTTATTCCAGTACATTCATGCCCTGAACAAAAATTACTTTCACATTCATAATTATTTTGACATTCTCTCCAATCTGCTTTCTGAGATTTAACCATTCCATCAATATCACAATAAGCATTAAATTTCGCTTCTAAATTAACTAAAACTCTCATATATCCTTCTTCTTTATTAACTTCTTTAACATCAAAGCTTACAGAAGAAATATCCCATTCCCAATCATCTAAAGAAATATAAGTAGTTTCTCCTTCTTCCAGCTTATAACTATCATTTCCTGTAGGAGTATAAAATGTCCATATAGCAGAGCTATCAGATACTATATCTAAAGAATAATCACTATAAACTCCTTCTTTAAATTTCTCTTCATCTTGTTCTAAGTCTCTCTGAGTAAACCTAAATCCATAAGGCACACACCTGTCTTCTTGACTTCCTAACCACTTTGGAATATAACATCCAGAACAAATTCCTGGCTCGCAACTAACACTATATTCTTTTTCTTGGTCACAACAATTATCTATGCATTTCTCTGTCTGTTCTCCATGAGGAGGACATATTTTTGGTTGAACTTTACATTCCCAACAAGGCTCACATTCATCTCCTGTATCATCATAATAAGGCTCTAATTCAGAACCACACCCCCCTAAATAACTTTGAACAAATTTTTCAAAAGGATAATTTAAATATGGGTTTGCCCACCTGTATCTGTTATCTTTAAACCCTTCTATAAATCTATTCATTCTTTCATGTTCTTTACCTAAAAATTCTTCTAACTTTTCTTCATCATCCCAATAATCTGAATCTCCTTGAAGATAAAATATCTTATTTCCATTTAACCAATAAACTTTTGCTTTCCTAGTTTCTTCTGGATAAGATTCATCATAATAAGAACAAAGATAAACAACTTCTTCTTTATCATCATATCTAAAAGTTCTTGATGTACATATCTGCCAATTCATCCTATCATCTAAATATCCTCTTGCATTTTTACTATTTGGAAATTCATAAAAACCTAAATAAATATACCTATAATATCCTTTATTACCATTATATTCTTTTCCATAATTCCAAGAAGAATGATAGTCTTTTACCTTCACTTTTTCACCTTTAATATAAGTCTCAAAATTATAACTAGCATTATAAGAAATCTTCCATTTATTTCCATTATAATCTATAAAACCAAAAGGATTCTTAATCATATTTGATAAATCATAACACGAAGATAAGACTTCACAATCAAAAGTATCAACCTTATCTTGAGGATCCCAAGTTAATCTTGCCCATGCACTTTCTTCTTGTCCTGTTTTATCATCCCTATATTCTACAAGAAAATCTCTTCCTTCAATTGTCAATTTTCCTTGTCCTTCTATATTTATGATTGTTACTTCATAATATTTTGATTCATCTAAAACATCCTTAAATATTACTGTATCATCGTTTGGTGATGAAGATGAACTATTTTGGATACTTGATAATTCTAAAATCTTTCCACCATCATCTGTAGGAACAACAACATAACCCCCTTCTATAATTTTATCTCCTTCTCTCAATACAACTTCTTCACCATCATTTTGTAAAATTTTAATATTGCCCTTAATACTTGTACTTAAATTCCCACATTTATCTACTTCTTCTTGTTTTTCTATACATGCACCATCTTCACAACCATTAGGACAAGAATATTGTAATGTAAAATTAAAGTTATTTCCAGATAAACAATGCCTTTCAATTAAATCATTTTCATTTAAACAATGATCTGCATATTCTCCTGTTCCTATTGTTCCACTAATTTTTCCTTTATTAAAATAATCCAATCCTCCATCTGTATCCTTACACTCAAATACACTATTATTTTCCTCAATACATGCTCCATCCTGACACCCATTTGGACACTCCTGCAAATAATTAGATACATTATCATCTTCACTACAATAATATTCTTTTAAAGAAGCATTATTAACACACCTATCTGTAAAACTTCCCTCAGATACATAAACTATTCCTTTATTATATATATCATTAACTCCACCACCTGTATCATTGCAAAACTTCACCTCTCCACTACAACTTTTTTCACAAACCCCTTCAATACCTTCTGCTCTTACTTTGTCACAAGTGTTATCTAAAAAATAATCTCCGCTTCCTCTAATATATAAATCATATCTGCTATTTTCACAAGCAATATTTCCAATAATCTGATTGCTGCCCCCATAAAAAACCAATCCATACTGATTATTTTTCAAGCTATTTCCATATAAAGAATTATTGTTCCCTTGATAAAAATATGCTCCTATTCTTGAACCGCTTATTTGATTGCTTCTAATTATATCTCCGCTTCCTCTGATAATATATATTCCTCTGCTTAAAGAATCTTTAATAACATTATTACTAATTAAATTTTCAAAACCTCCATAAAAATAAATACCCATTCCATTATATCCTTTAACTTCATTATCTAAAACCTTATTTCTTTGACCTTTATAAATAAATAAAGTATTATAAAAACCAGAAAAAGTACAATCCTTAATAACACAATTTTTAGCACTCTTTAAATATACTCCATAACTTGAATTCTCTCCTCTAATAGAATAACCTTGACAATCAAAAGTTTTATCTTTAATTTCTGAGCTAATAAAAATACAATTTCCTGCTGAATCAATATTTTCTGTCAATTTAACTTCTTCACAACTATCATCTTGTAATTTTTCTTGACATTCTGAACAAGAAGAACATTCACAAATCTCCTCAGAACTTGTTGCCTTCCCTGTAATTCCATCAATAAAACCTTTCCAAAAACCTGCAGAAACCAAGCTAATTGACAAAATTACTAATACTAAAATAACAAACACTCCTTTAACCCTCTTTTTTCGCATTTAATTATATAAAATAAAAACTATTTAAATCTTTTGTTAAAAAATTTCCAATAACCCATCCTCTATAAAATTATTTATAATTACCAAAAACAATAAATACAACAACATAAGCAACAAATATCTTCAAAAAAACGGCTTTGGGACAAAATTAAGAAAATTCCAATTAAAATCTTCTGTTTATTTTAGAAATCTTTTAGATGATTTATAGAATTTTATTCTTTATTATAATAGTTTAACTATAACCTTCTATAAAAATACCCAATTCTTTATTATAAAAAGAGGAAATCTATCTTAGACAATATGCTCTATATATTAAAAATTAAAATTTTCTATTGCTATTTAACTAATGATAGAAACTTATAAGATTATGATTAGCTAATTAATCTTAAATTTTATAAACATAAATAGGCTATTTTTGTCCTACTATCCAAAAAAACAAAACATATAATTAATATAGGTACTGTAAAAAAACTTCTTCAAAAAAATCTATTAAATTCTACTAACATGTTCATTTCCTTTAATATAAAATCTCAATTTTTTTGGTAAATCTTGTCTAACTCCTATTCTAAATGCCTTTACAATTTCTTTTTCTTTAGTCTTATCTATATCTTGTTCTTCTAACCATATTTCTTTATTTTTTAATATATCTTGCCCATGAAATCTGTCATCAATATCCAATGCAAGAGTTAATAATCCCGGTCCACAACATCTTCTTTTAAAATTTAAAGGTTCTAAAGCTCTTATTAAAACAGCTCTTGGTTTTCCTTTTTCTGCTGTTACAAAATTTAACATCTTATATTTATGAACATTATAAATCAATATCTTCCCTCCTTGCTCTTTCATCATTTTACTAACTTTATTATCTCCCTTACTTGCATAAGAAGCAGGATCCTCTTCTCCCAAATATGCCTCTGTTTCAACTATTCTTGCTCTCAAAACCTTGCTATTTATTTTCCTAACTAACACTTTCCTTAACAAATCTCTAGCTATTGTTTCTGTATCTTTCAAAAAAAACTTCTTACTTATCTTTAAAACATTTGAATTTTTCATAAAAATAAAAGAAACATCTATATTTTAAATCTAACTCTTAAAAAATCTATTAATTATTCATTAAATTCCTCTAAATTATTTGTAAAAACAAACCAATCTCCTTCTTGGACTTCTCTATAAACATTAGGTTCTACATCAATCTGGCTTTTTACAAATTTTTGCTTTTCAAAATCATAATATTCTAAGTGTAACTTATTTTTTCGGTGTTGGGTAGTTGCCAAATTTAACATCAAAGAACCTACTAAAAGAGCAGGAGGATAACCTATTATCTTTGTTCCTCCTTTATAAGGAACATATTCTTTCCTAATAACTTCTCCTCGCCCCATACATCCTCCTATACTTAACAATGCACTTAAACCTATAGGCAAGATTTTATCTTTTAAATTCATATTTTCCTCCTCCAAATCCTAAATTCTTATCATTGCCAATTCTTTGTTTTTTTACAGGATCTTCTTGTTCAGCAATGCCTGGATCATAAGTAAATCCATCTCCTACTTTTACTTCTCCAAAAAAATCTCTGTCTTTTAAATAAAATTTTCTCACCTCATTCTCTCCTTGAACATAAATAATAAAGTCTTCATCATCTAAACATCTAACCTTACAACTGCTTCTCTTATATTGTTTTCCATTAGAAATAATAAGAGAATAATTTTCTGTCCACTCTCTTTTCTGCTCATGGTTTTTCCTCGTAACAATCCCTTTAAAACCACATCCTGCTAAAACACATGAGAAAATCAATATTGGAAGGGTTTTTTGAGTCTTTTTCATTAAAAAATAAGGAATAAACAATATAAAAGAATTTCTATATTTTTTTATATATATTTTATTTCAGTTTTGTTAAACATATCAATTATAAACTAATTAAAAATTATTTAGTCTATCAACTATTTAAAACCCATCAATTCCTATTATTGTTAAAAACTTTTAAAGGAAATCTATTTAAATTTACAAAAACCTCCCATCATAATAGATCTTGTAAAAAATTAAAAAATTATATAAAAATACTTTTAAATAATCTCCTCCACTATTATAAAAATGCCTATAAACGCATCCCCAGAATATAAAAAAGCTGAGGCAAAATTTCAAGCAGCAGGAACAGATGAACAAAGACTTGAAGCTCTTGAAGAAATGATATCTACAATGCCCACTCATAAAGGAGCAGAATCTTTAAGAAAAAACATAAGAACAAGATATAAAAAACTAAAACAAAAACTAGAAAAAAGAGAAAAACAACATAAAAAAACAAGAAAAAGAGAAGGGATAAAAAAACAAGGAATCCAAGCAGTTTTATGTGGATTAACTAATTCTGGAAAATCTTCCCTACTCTCAGAATTAACAAATGCTAACCCTTTAATAGCAGCATATGACTTTACAACAAAATCTCCTCTAGTAGGAATAATAGATTATAAAGGTATAAAATTCCAGATTATAGATATGCCTTCAATTAATTATGAAAATTTTGACCAAGGACTAGCTAATAATGCTGACATCTTGCTCCTTATAATTAATAATGTAGATGATTTAAAAAATATAGAACCATTTTTAAAAAAAGCAAATGGTAAAAAAATAGTTGTTCTTAATAAAGTTGACAGACTAAACACAACTCAAAAAAGAAAACAAAAAGCAACCTTGCAAACTGAAAAATACACTTCTTGCCTTATATCTTGTAAAACAAAACAAGGAATATCAGAACTTAAAGAAAAACTTCTTGAAAATTCAGGAATTGATAGAATTTATACAAAACAACCTGGAAAACAAAAAGATGAAATTCCTGTCTTGCTTCCTCCCAATTCTACATTAAAAGATGTCGCAGAAAAAATCTTACATGGTTTTTCAAAAAATATTAAACAAGCAAGAATAACAGGTCCAAGTTCAAAATTTCCTAATCAAAAAGTAGGACTTGACCATATAGTTAAAGATAAAGACATTATAGAATTTAAAACCAAATAATTTCCAACATAATATTATTTATAAGCTCTTTTCTCTAATTGCTGAATTTTTTTATCATTCCTTATAACTTCTAATAACTTATTTATTTCTTCTGCAACTGCTAATTTCAAATCTAAAGGATGGATCTTTTTATTTTTAATATCTGCTTCAATCTCTTCATAATCTTCATATTCTAAATCTCCTCCATATTTTTGATCCCTCTTAACTATAAATTTCTCACCTTTATCTTTTTTAATAGTTATTAAAACATTCTTTAAAAAAGCCATTACACCATTATCTATTTTACCTTGTATAAATTCTGCATTTTTAACTTTATCTTTCACAACTTCTTTTGAATCAAGCAAATCAATCTTGCTTTTTTCATCTGAAGCAGACATCTTCTTACCCATTAAACCTGGAATTAAAGGAGTCATAATTTCTATTCTTTTATCATATTTAATTTTAGGAAGATTTTCTCTTGCAAACATCATAATTTTTCTTTGATCAATTCCAGCATATTGCACATCTGCATCTAAATAAACTTCATCTAAAGACTGCATTAAGGGATATATCAGCCCTGAAAGATTTGGATTTTTTCCAAATTTAACAACTTCTGAAGCTGCTCTTTTACAATCATTTATAGAAGTTATTGTTGACATCCTCAAAATATCATAACTATATTCTGGTTTAAGCTGAAATTCGCTTCCTTTAACAATTTCTAAATCTTTTATATCTACCCCAATAGATTTAAACATTAAGGGCAATACCCTTGCATAATAATCATATCTTTTTTCTAAAGTAGACCATTGAGAATTATCTAATGCCCCATGCAAATCTGCCAATAATAACTTCACTTTAAATCCTGCTTTTAAAAAATCTGAAAGTTTTAAAACCCATACATAATAACCTACATGTGGTTTACCAGTTATAGCTGTTCCTAAATAAACTACTGGCTTTTCCTTTTCCTTTAAAACTTTCTTAAGTTCTTGCTCTGTAACTATCTCTTCTGTATTTCTTTTTATAATCTCAAACCTTTTATCCAATTTCATGCTAACTTAAAAAAAATAAGCTTAATAAAGTTTATTGTTCAAAACTTTTATTTTCTATATAAATCCTCTGCTCCATATTTTTCTGAATCTTGTTCCTGCCACTTTTTTCTCCATTTTGGAACCTTATATGCAATAAGTGCTCCTCCAACAACTAAAGCAGCAGCTCCAACATACCATACAATTCCTTCAAACCCATTAGAAGCATTTGACACCTCTTGAGCAATCATTTCTAGTTCTTGCATTTTATAAACTTTTTAAAAAATTAACCTTTATATATTTTGTCCTTTTTCCACTAACATGGAAAAAAACATATTTAAAATATCTTTAGCAATTTCTATAATTGGAATATTTATTTTATTATTTCTTTCAAATATCTTATCCCTAAAACTAACATCTATTGGACAAATAAATAACAAGATGATTCACAAAAAAGTAAAAGTTAAAGGAGAAATTTTTAATATCCAAGAAAAAAATAATTTTAAAATCATATCTATAAAAGGAGATACTGGTAAAATAGATATAATCTGCAATTGTGATAACTCTATAAAAATAGGTAATACAATAATTGTTCAAGGACAGGTCCAGGAATATAGCCAATATCTCCAAATCTCTGCTAATAAAATCATATCTTCTTAAGAATTTTTAGCTTGTTTAAAAAACAAAATAACTGCAAAAACAAATGCAACTAATAAAACCAAAATACCTACTCCAAATAACAATAAACCACCTGTTCCTACAATCATCAATATCCCTGTAATCTTTGCTAATCCTGATTCTTTTTTTAATTTAATTAAACCAACTCCTAAAAGAATAAACATAACAAAATAAAACAAAGCTAAAACAAATAATATAATAATTAAAATCCCTAAAGAAGCAATAATAGACGAAATATCTCCAGAACTTCCAGGCATAAAAGACTCAAACAAAGCTCCAAATACCATCTCCCCTATTAAATTTGGAAAAAATAAAATCAACAATTGAAAAATTACACCCATTGCTCCTACAATTATTAACATCCATCCAACTACATTTAACAATCCCTCATTATATTTTTTTCCCAAACAAACAAATCCATAAAAAAATAAAATTAAACAAATTCCTTGTAAAATAAAAACAATAATAGGAATCTCTCTTATACTTGAAAAAGTAAAAAATAAAATAATATTTAAAAAAAATAAAAATAAAAATAACACCCCAGATATTGCTCCAGCCTTAAACCATCTTGAACTTTTTAATTTAAGAGGTTCAGCTTCTATATTCCCTTCTTGCCTTTCATCCATACCCAATTCATTAATAGCTTGCCCAATATCTTCAACACTATATCCTGCAGAAATTATTTTATTTTTTAAATCCTCAAAATTATATTTCCCATAATATTTTTCCAAATAATTCAAAACTATTTTATCTGCCATTCTTGCCTCTTTTTAATCAATCCATTCAACTCTTGCAAAATCATGCTTTACAGCAATTAATATTAAATCAATTAACCACCATATCCATGATGCAAATCCTAATGTAACTATTGAAATTAACAATTTCAAAATCCCCGTACCTACATACCCCATATAAAATCTGTCAATACCTAAGGCTCCTAAAAAAATAGATAACAACAATGCAGTTATCCAATTCTTTTTTTGTCTTTTTATTTGTTCTGCCATTTTCCTATTCTTTATTTTTAAATAAACCCTTCTTATAAAATTTTTCTTTTCTAAGATTATTTATTCTTATCAATATCTTTTTTATAAACAATAGTGCGATAAGGAAAAGGAATTTCAATTCCTTTTTTATCAAATTCTTTTTTAATCTGCTCTGTTAAATCATATCCCATTTTCCAAGCTATCCAAGCATCTTCACACCAATAATAAAGTCTTATATTGACAGCAAAATCTCCACATTCTGTAACTCTTACAAGTGGCTCTCTTTTAGCTTTTTTTCCACTATGTTTATCAAATTCTTCAAATTCAATATTGTTTTCATGTTTTTTTGCAAGATTTAACATTATTTTCTTAGCTTTATCAATATCTGAATCATAACTAATCCCTATATTAATTGTCCATAAAACTCTTTCCCCATGTAAACTATAATTTATAATTTCTTTATCATCTATGAGGGAATTAGGAATAACTAATCTTTTATTATCCCATGTCTTTATTACTGTATGTCTAAGAGAAATATCTTCAACAATTCCATATTCTTCAAAAATTTTTAATTTATCTCCTACTCTAAAAGGAGCATATAAAGCTATTGAAATTCCAGACATTACATTTGCAAGAGTTTTTTGAGCTGCAAACCCCATAACTATTGCAAAAATTCCTGCACCAGCTAATAAAGAATAAGCTGCATTTTTAAAACCAGGAACAAAAAATAAAATTCCAATAATCGCCACTATAAAAATAAAAGCAGAAACAAATTTCCTTAATAAACTTATCCTTGTTTTTTTAATTTTAGCTTCTTCTTTTGATTCATGTTTTTCTGCTCTTTTACTTGCTATTTTAAAATAATGTCCTGATATAAATTTTAATATAAAAGCTATTATAATAATTACTATTATCTTTAATGCTAATTGAAAATATTCTTGCTGAAATAATTCTCCAACCCCATTTACCATATTGAAAAATATATAAAAGATTATATAAATGTTCTGGAATTAAAAATAAACATGTTATTGACATGGATAATTTTAGCTTTTATTTTGGGAATTTTAGCAGGATGTATAACTGGCTTGTTTCCTGGGATACATATTAATCTAATTGCAATAATATTATTGGGAATATCTCCTTTCCTACTTTCTAAATTTTCTCCTTTGACCTTGGTTGTTTTTATAATATCTATGACAATTGTGCATACATTTTTAGATTACATTCCTTCTGTATTTCTAGGAGCTCCTGACCAAGATACCATACTATCTATCTTGCCAGGACATGAAATGTTAATAAAAGGAGAAGGGTATCAGGCAGTTATTCTTACTTTATATGGTTCCTTAACTGCAATCCTAGTAATTCTTTTATTTTCTCCTTTATTTATCTACTTATTACCTCCTTTTTACAAAATTATCCAAAATATTATTCCTTTTATACTTATTTTTGTTTCAGGAATTCTTATATATTTTGAAACAAAATCTAAAACATGGGCAATTATAATATTTTTATTAGCTGGATTTTTAGGAATCGCTTCTTTTTCTCTTCCTTTAAAAGAACCTCTTCTCCCTTTACTTACTGGATTATTTGGAGCATCCTCCTTAACAACTTCTATTATTAAAAAACAAAAAATTCCAAAACAAAAAATCTCTAAACTTAAAAATATAAAAATTAAAAAAAAGCTTTTTACAAGATCCATATTTGCTTCTATTATTTCTGCTCCTTTATGTTCTTTTCTTCCTGGATTAGGAAGTGGACAAGCAGCAGCTATTGGAAGCAGCGTTATTTCAGATAAAAAAAGGATTGATAAAAAAGAATTCTTAATCTTACTTGGAGCAATTAATACTATTGTAGCAGGTTTGTCTTTTATTGCTCTTTATGCTATAGAGAAACCAAGAACAGGAACTTCTGTAGCTGTTAACAAACTACTTACAGATTTCTCATTTCAATACATTTTAACTATTCTTGGAATTATTTTTTTATCTGGTATAATTGCATTTCCCCTTACTATGCTAATTGCAAAATTTGTAGCTAAAAATATAACAAAAATAAAATACAATAAATTAGCTTTAATGACCCTCTTAATATTGCTTCTACTAGTTTTAATATTCTCCCAATTTATAGGATTGCTTATATTTGTTGTTTCTGCAGCACTTGGATTAACTTGCATATATCTAGGAATCAGAAGAATACATCTTATGGGCTCCTTGCTCTTGCCCACCATCCTCTTTTATTTATTGTAACCTTAATTCATAAACATGTGCTCAGAAGTGACATATGTCACTAGGCAAAACCGAAAATTAGTTCGCAGATGATTTCTTCGGTTTTGAATGAAAAAAGAAGAAATAAGAAAAGAATATTTTAAATTAAGAATTAAGGGACATTCTCAAAACCAGTGCAGAAAGATTGTATTTTCCAAATTTATCTCATAAATCAATAAATAAAATTCTAAATAAACATAAATTGACTGGACCCGCTAAAAGAAAAAAGAAAAAGATAAAATATATTCGCTGGCAAAGAAAACATCCAAATTCACTTTGGCAAATAGACCATAGCGATCAAAAGATCGACGATAAGTATGTAATTTCAGTAATAGATGATTGTTCAAAAAAAAGCCTGGCTTTTCTTCCCGTTAATAGAGTTACAACAGAGGTTGTGATTAAATTGATTGACGATTTAATTAAAATTTATGGTAAACCTAGAGAAATATTAACAGATGATGGTTCAGCTTATGGGTTGAAAAGCAAGCATTCCAAGTTTGATAGGAAACTTCGCAAAAGAGATATTAAACATATTCGAGGAGCAATTCATAGCCCAACAACGCAAGGAAAAGTCGAAAGACTATTTCAAACTTTTAAAAGAGAATTCAAATTTTGTGAAGGAGATTCTGAACTTTGGAGAATGAGATATAATCATTTCAGACCACACACAAGTTTGAACAATAAAACTCCTGATGAAATATATAATGATTTTAGTCTTTTATTTTAGGGGGTGACATATGTCTGGTGGGAGCACACCTTAATTCATAAACAAAAAATTATTAAATGCCTTCTCTTTATAAAAAACATGACAAAACCAAAAAAGAGTAATAAATTAAAAAAAGCAGGATTTTCTATTGCATCGTTAGCTTTAATAAGTGTTTCTACAATTTTGCCTGGATGCAGAGTAAATGTAAGACATAATAGAAGAGGAGTTTTTGTAGGTGTTGAACCTGGAATTAATATAGATATCGGATATCAAAAAAACTTCTATCCAAAACATAAAACAATTTATCCTCCTAATAAAAGAATGCATAGGACAAAAAGATACATCTATAGTTACCTACAAAAAAGAAGAATTCCTTTTTCCTTAAACCCTTTAATTGAAATAAAAACAGGAAGAACAACCAGATATCTTCATCCAGACTTCATGATAAAAAATCATCTCATAGAACTTTCTGAAAATAACGAACTAAGAAATAAAACATATATGCAAAATAAACAAGAATTATATAGCAGATATAAAAAAGGGAAAATTTATACATTATCTTCAAAAAATAAAGAAGAAATTGAAAAAGATATAGAAAACATAATTGAAGAAATTTATGATTAAACTTCATTCTTAATATTCTTTTTAACTCTCTCCCTTACTTGGTTTCCTGAAAAATAAGAAATTAATCCAAAACCTACTGCAGTGAAAAATAAATTCCTTAACCTTACCATTATACTTAAAGCAAAACCAATGCTTCCTTCACCTTTTAATAAATAAAACAAACTAGATTGTCCTGCTTCTAAAAATCCTAAAGCAGCAGGAACAGGAATAAAATTAACTAGCCCTATAAGAGTTATTGCAAGAATCACTGATGTTAAATCTGCATTAATTCCAAAACTCAATAATAAATATTTCATCTCAAAAATAACAGATAAACCATATAAAAAATAAAAGAAAAATGAAAGTAAAAATTCTTTTTTATGATTTTTAAAAAACTTTTCTAATTTTTTCTCAACATCTTCTAAAATATTTACAAAATATTTAATTCTTGCAATTTTATATAATCTTAACAAATTAAATAAAGATGAAAAACTTCCCCTTCCAATTATTGTTCTATAATAAATAGTTGCAAGTAAAAGAAAAGTAAAAACAATCAAAATAAAAAGAAGAAATTTAAACCAAAAAGGAATTCCTGGAACGTACATCAACAATACTAAACCCAAAACTCCAAACAAGGTTGTTCCTGCTAATTCAACAAACTTATCTAATATGATGCTTGTGCTTCCTGTTCTTAAATCTATACCTGCTTCTTTCTTTAACATATATGCTCTTAATGGCTCTCCTCCTAATCTTACAGAAGGAGTTATATATCCTACAGCATAACCTGCAATAGACTGTCTTAATAAAGTTAAAAAACTGGCTTTTTTAGCTTTTTTTCCATAAGCTCTTAATATAATTTGCCATCTTCCAGCAATAAATATAAAAGTAATAAAAGTAAAAACTCCATAAAGAAACAAATAAAAGAAATTAATATTTTCATATATAAGAATCAAAGCATCTAAACCCACCTTCCATAAAAAAAATCCAAAAATGATTATTCCTACAATTAAAGAAATAATAAGGTTTAATCTTTTCCTTAACTTGTTTTTACCTTGTTTTTGTTTCTTTTTTTTCGCCCTCTTTTTATCTTTTTTCATTAATAAATAAATAAAAATATGTTTTTTATAATTATCTTTTTATCTTTCCCACCTAGTCATCAATCTTAACTTCTTACAATTAAAAATCCAAATAAATCTTATATTTTCTATTAATCTACTGATTATAAAATTTTCAAAACAACAAGTATATATTAATAATTTTTAACTGTAATAAAATTCTTTAAATATTCATAATCCAAACCTATTAATAAATTATTTTAGACATCTTCTTATTGCTATCTTTCCCAACATTCCAAGCACAATTTATCCTTAGAAAACCCTATAGATGTTTCTAAATCTTCTATTGTTGCATAACCTAAACTATTTAATCCTCTTGTTTCCTTTATCTCATCAATAGACATTCTTCTAGCAATACATTCATCATCTCTTCTCGTAGTCTTTCCATAAGGGCATGCAGCTAATAATGGAGGGCATGCAGCCCTCATATGAACTTCTTTTGCACCTTTCTCTTTTAGCTTCTTAGTCTGCTCTTTTGTTTGGTTTCCTCTAACAATACTGTCTTCAACAATCACAATTCTCTTTTCTCTCACAATTGAATCTAAAACAATTAGTTTTTTATTTGCTACTTCTTCCCTCTCTTCTTGTACAGAAGTATAACTTCTTCCAGAATAATCATATCTAATAAAAACTTCTTGATAAGGTATCTTTGAAAAAATAGAATAACCTAATCCATGCCATCTTCCTGAATTTGGAATTCCTGAAACAATATCTGCATCAACAGGAAACCTCTCAGCTAAACATCCTCCTAACTTTTTTCTAACTTCAGCAACATTTCTTCCATCAATAATAGAAGAAGGATAAGCAGTATAAATCCATTCAAAAGTTCCATATTTAACATAAGGTAAATTAAACTGTCTAACTTCATGTATCCCTTCTTTATTTAAAAAAACAACTTCTCCAGGATTAACATCTCTAACTATTTCAAAACCTTGATTAACAAAAGAATTACTTTCAGATGCAACACTATATGCTCCATCTTTTTTTCCCAAGATTAAAGGTTTTCTTCCATATCCTCTTGCAGCATAAATTCCCTCCCTTGTTAAACTTGCAATTGAAAAATCTCCTTCTAATATCTCAAATAAATTTTCTACTCCTTTTTCAAACTTGTTTTCTTTTGCAATTATTTTTGAAATTAAAACCGCATCATTAATATCTTCAGGATTATGATATCCAGAAAAAGTATTATTATCTCTAAGAGGTTTATCTTTTAAATCTTGATAATTTATAATATTTCCATCATATCCTAAAACCATTCCTTCTGATTTAGATAATTCAGAAACAGGCTGTCTACTTCCTGAAACAATTCCCAAACCTGCCTGCCCTCTTATCTCTTTTCTTAGTTGCTTTGGAAATTGTTGTTTTATTAATCCTTTATGAGTATAGTTTTCTATCTTATTTTTATCTACATCTAATAAAGAAATACCACAATACTCTTGCGCTCTATGCTGAACATAAAAAGCACCATAAAACAAATCTTCTATACAATCTTCTTCTCCAATAACTCCAAATATTCCTGACATCTCTTTAACACCTCTAAAAAAATAGAAAATATAGGTTTTTAAATAAAACTATACTTAAAAATATACTTTAGAATAAAATCTGCTTTTTTAATTAAGATATATTCAATTTTAAATTACAAATCTTTTCTAATTCTTCTGCACTGATTCTTCTTGTTCTTTTATCTAAACTGGCATCGACATACCTTTGTTCAAATTCTCCAAAACTTCTTTCATATGAAAATTCTCTAACTCCTGGAGCCATTGCTCTCCCTACTGCTCTTTTAGCTCTTAATTCAACTAATTTTTGTTTATATTTTTCCAATTTATTATATGGAAAAAGGGGTTTAAAAAGAATTCTATATTTCAAAGAAGATAATCCTTCATTTAAAACCACTTTTTTAAAGCTTCTTGTTTTTCTTTTTCTTTTCCAAAAATACTTTCTATATATTTTTTAGTTAATTCAAGATTTTGTCTTACATATTCAGGAACTTCAAAATTTGTAGCTAAATCAATAGCTGGTTCTAAATATTTAATAATTCCTCCTTCTGAAATTGTAAAAATAATTCTTCCCCCGCATTTAGTGCACTTACCACTTAAAGGAGGTCTCCTGAATTTTTCATTACATTTAACACATCTAAAAACCTGCTGACTAAACTTCCTTAAATTTCCTTTAATATCCCTCATAAAATGTCTTTCAATAACTAATCTTGCAACATCTCCTGTTTCTACTGCCCTTGTCTTTCCAACTAACTCCATTTGCTTTCCTACTTTTTCTTGCATTGTAGCTAATTTTTTATAAGCAGAACACAAAACCCCTCCATTTATATCATCAGTATCATGCGTATAACCAATATCTTTAAATTCATTTTTTCCTAATCTATCTTGAACTTGTTCAATCTTAACTTCAGAAGGGTTTTTTTTCTCTTCTCCTGCTTTATAAAGCTCATAAGGATATTCTTTAACAACATCAAAATCAAGAATCATATCATCTACTTCACCTGCTCTTATCTTTGCATTTAAAACAAGAGGAGCATCTTGGGTTCCTCCCCTATGAGAAGGAAGATATTGTTTTGAAAAATTAATTAAATTATCTAACAACAATATAACAGCAGCTTCATCCCCGTCGCAATTATGAACTAAAATATCATTACTAAAAAAATTATGTTCATCTTCAACATTAAAGCAATAACTCTTTTTCATACCTGTTTTTTCTATTTTTTTAATTTTAGGGTAAACATAATCTTTATCAAAATCAATTTTCATACCATTCGGATTTCTCTTACAAATCTCTTTTAAAATCTCATTCTTTTTCTTAGTTAAAAAACCAATTTTGCAAAAATCTTTAACAAAATTAGAAGGGATAATAATCTTAGTAATTTTAAATTCAGGAATCTTTTTTTTCTTTTTCTTATAAAAATCTCCTACTTTTTTTCCTGGTTTTTTCTTATAATCATAAAATTTGCTAAATATATTAAATCTAGATAAAGCAAAACTTAAATCATATTTTAATCCCTCACTTACACTATCACAAGTCACTCTTATATCTGATAAACTAACACTTCCATCACCTTCAAAATAACCTCTTAACAAAGCAGCTAATTTTTCTTTCTTAAAATTTAAAAACAAACTTGGAATCCTCTTATTTTTTGCACCACTATTGAGCTTAAAAAAATCTTTAAATAATAAATACAATAATTTTGAAGAATAAGTGAGTGCATCTTTTCTTTTTTCTGTACTTTTTAAATTAAAATAATCTAACATTACTCCTTGTATAAACTTTCTCACTTCAAAATCTTGGGCAGCAAAACTCACTTGATAAAATCCTTTTTCAGAATCATTATTTCTTACATAACCTTCTGCAATATACAATCCAATTAAAGAAAACAAATTTTCATCAAACTTTATCCTTATAGGCAATAAAACATTATCTCTTTTAGCAGAAATCCTAACCTCGTCAGGCAAATCTCTCAAATTCTTTCCATGTCTTTTTAAAAATTCTTCTACATACTTAATAGGAAAACTATCTCTAAAACTAAAATTATCATGCTTACTTACTTTTTCAAATTTATTTAAAAATTGAAAAACATTTCTAACCATAATATCCTCTCTTTGTTTAAAAACCTCTGGTAAAAATATCTCATTTAAATCTTTTCCTTTAATCTTCCTCTTATAATTTACTATTAATTTATCTCCTTGTTTTAATTCTCTTGCTTTTTTCTCCTTTTTGCCCTTAATATAAAATTTATGATTTTCAGTTGTTTCAATTATTCTTCCATCTTCTAGATAAAATTTTAACATCTCTCTAGGCTCATGTTTTGTTAATTCCAAAACTTGTTTTGCTCCAGGATTACTCCAAGTTTTAAAGTTTGACACTCTTTTTCCCAGCGTCCCCCAAGAATCAACTTTGCCTTGAGGATTTTCTTTTTCAATAAAATCTCCAATCTTACCAACTTTCCATTCTCCTTCTTTATTAACAGAAACAAAACTATCATAGCTTAAACAATCTCTCCTCATAGCAGCATGCATATATGGTGAAGCTAACAATCCTTGGGTTTTTGAAAATCCAATAATTCTTCCTACTACTCCTGCACAATTATGGGGAGCAATACAAGTAACTAGATGTCCTAATAAATCTTCTCTTTCAGAAACATTATAAAAAGGTTTGGATTTATAAAATCTAACTAACAAATCATCTATAAATCCGGCAATTCTTGTAAAAACTTTATCTGCTCTTTCATCCATACTTTCAGGACAAGAAGGTAAAATAACATCATGAGGCTTAATTTCTAATACTTGTTCTTGGTTTTCTAAAGGTTTTCCATAAATATCTCTAACATATCCTAATTTTTTCAAACTCTCTACCCTTGCTTGAACTTCTTTAGGTTTAAAATGAGTAATAGGAAGTTCAGTAGCATCAAATCTTATAGTGCCATCTTTATTAACATTTAATCTATGT
Organism: Candidatus Woesearchaeota archaeon; assembly: GCA_964389765.1. Taxonomy (GTDB): domain Archaea; phylum Nanobdellota; class Nanobdellia; order Pacearchaeales; family GW2011-AR1; genus CAYMES01. Next base: position 35,336 of record CAYMES010000001.1, on the reverse strand, counting down.
TTAGCTCTTAAAATCCCTTTAGCTAAATTTTCTGGAACATGGCTTTCATTACTCGTACCTCTTACCCCTTTTATCATTTCTGGAATCTCGCGTCTTTCATAACCTAATCTCTGAACAGCAGATTTAAAAAAATGATTTATATCTATTCTTTTATTCATATATGGCTGTCCTTTATTATGTTTAGGACATTTTTCCATAAAAAATTTCTGATTACATTCAGAACAATAATTAAGACTACTTGTTTTATTGCCACAATCTTCACAAACATAATAAATAGTTTCTTTTTCACAATTCTGACAATAATAAAGGGGGAAATCTGCTTTAATACTTCCTACTTCACATGCTTCTAATACACTTCTTAATCTTCCTCCTTCTTGTCCTACTGGAAACAAAACATTTGGGCTTCCTGTTAATTTTCTTAATTTTGCTTTTTCTGGTCTGCCCATCCTTGCCCCAATAAATGTTCCTGCTTTATCTTTTATCTTATATTTACAAAGCTCATTAACAATACTTAATACATTTCCTCTTTTAATACTCTTAGATATTTTCTCTATTTGCTCTGATATATTAGCTCCCTGGTTTATCCCTAAACTCAGCAATAAAGCTTTGGTATCTTTTTCATTTAAAACAACATTTTCAGTAGTTACTTTATGCTCTACCCCTAATAATTCTAAAGTTCTTTTGCCTTTTTGAAATCTTTCTTGCTCTCCAGTATTATATGGGAAAAGCATCTTCCCTTCTATAATCTTAACATTTGAAATCCAATCAAGAAGTGAGAGAAAATCTTGATAATTTATCTGGCTCCAATAAAACACATAATCAGGATGTAAAGAAAATCCTTTTTCTGCTATCTTAATAATATTTTCATAAGTTATTTCTTTAGGAATATCTTCTCCCCCATATTTTATTTCTGCTTTCCATTGTTTTTCTTCATATCCTTCTGGCATTAAAACATGGTTTCTATTTGCAAAATCCCCATAAGGAATTAACATATCTCCTAAATAAATTATCTCTTCAATATCTTTTCTTAATTCTTTAGCTTCTTGAAAATCTCTAAATTGTCTAACTTCTCCATTTTTAAGTTTTACAATAGGCCCTTCAATCCCATCACAAACAGTTATTGCTGCACCTTTTGTAGGAAGCTCTATTTTTAATTGAGAACCAACAGCAATAAAATCATCCATAACTGCCATACTAGCAGGATGAATAGATAATGCAGAATATCCTGAACCTCTTGTTCTTCCATATACAAGCCTAAAAGCACCACTCTTACTAGGATGTCCTAAAACAGGTCTTCCTGCAACCAAATCTTTTATATATGTAGGAGAATCTTTTGTTTTTCCTTTTTCTTTTTTTTCATGAATTTTCATATATTCTTCTAAAAAATCCCAAGAACTAAGTTTAAAACCTTTTTTTCTTAATTTTTTAACCATCCTTAAAATTTTAGGAGCTTTCTGAGCTAAACCCTCTCCAATAACAAGACAAAAACCACTTCTTATATAGTCTGTCTCTACCCTAGCTAAATCTTTATAATTACTTACTTCTTTATCTGCACTTCTATCTCCTGCTACTTGAATAGGTAGATTCCTAGCAATACACTCTATTTCTTCTTCTGTAGGCAGATATTGCAAGTTAGTAATTCTTTCATGATAATCATATAACTCTGTTATTGTTCTTTTAATTTCATCATCAGTTGGATCATATTTTGCATATCCAAATAACTCTCTTAAATAATCAATAATAACTAAAGAAAAAGCAGCAGCAGTTCCTCCTGCAGAACGTATTGGGCCCGAATAATTAGCACAAAAATAATCTTCTCCTTCTCTTGTTTTTTTTAATGTAAATGATGTAAAACCTTCTATTGGAGAACTAACAACTCCTAAAGTCATATAAGCTATCCCTACTCTTATTGCTGCATCTATTGCTTCTAAACTATTCTTAAATTTACAAAATTTTCCTTTAGAAATTTCTCCTGCAATATATAATGCAACTGCAGGACTTAAAGCACCATGTTCTTTTTCTAATTCAATAATTCTTTTAGCAATTTTAGGGTCCCCTATTTGAGGATAAACTGTGGATATTAATCCAGTAACTTTTTCAGCAAGAGAAGTTGCTATAGGAATTTCTACCTTACTTAAAGGATCTAAACCTTTTTGTTTTGCATCTTCTGCTATACTATAACAAGTTTTCACTTTATCTTGCAATATTTTAAAATATTCATTTATATTCATCTTAATGTTTTTAACTTTCTTTTTAAATTCAATTTAAATAACCTTTTAAATCTCTAAAATTTTTAATAATAGGAATCTTTTTATCTTTAACATGATCTATTAAACACTTTTTGGGATTAAATGCAAGAGGCAATCCAACAACATCCAAACAACTAATATCCCAAGAAGAATCGCCTACATAACAAACTTCTTTTAAATCTAAATCATATTTTTCAGCTAAATTCCTAATTCCTCCTACCTTACAATTAGAAAAACAATAATTTCCTTTCCCTGTAAACAACCCTTCTTCTATTTCCAAACTTTGAGCAATATAATCATCAAAACCAAGTTCTTCAACAATTTTTTCAGCAACTAAACTTATTCCAGAAGATACTATTGCTTTTTTCAAACTATTATTCTTACTAAAAAAATCTACAAAACCAGGAGAATAAGGAACAGGAAATAAAGCTTTTTTTGCATCTTCTAATTTTTTTCCTTTCAAAATTCTTACTTGTTGTTTAAACCATTCATCATAACCCTCTTTTCTTTGACAAAAATGGTCCCTCGTTAATATCCATTCTTCTTTTTCTTGTTCTGATAAAATATCTAATAAAGCATCCCAACTTGAATGAAATGGTTCATTATCATACTGAACTGCAGTTCCATCCATATCACAAAATATTGCTTTAATTTCTTTCATTTTAAGAAAAATCAAGAATCTTAAGTTCTCTTGTTTTTAAATTTAACATGGAAACCTTACATGGATCTGGATGATTTCCTACTTTTTCTTCAAAAGGAGTTCTTGCTTGCCAACAAGAATTAGAAATTATCATTATATTATTATAATTCTCAATATCTGGTTTATGTAAATCTCCTGTAGTTATTATATCTGGAATTTTTCTTATTAATAAAGGATCTCTTTCCCCAGGAATATAAGTAGTAGATGCATGTGAAGGTGCAAGATGTCTTCTTTTTAATAATTCTTTAACTACATTTGCAGGTTTATCATGTCCTCCATTTAATCTTAATCTCTCCATGTCCCTAATAATTCCATGGAAACTTGCTCCATGATACATTAAAATATTAAATCCTTCAGTTAATGAAACATAAGCAGGATTTGTAACAAGGTTTACATTTTCCATCTCATGAATTTCTGGGGCATAAGATTTGTCTATAATTGGTTGGGGCTCAGCAACCCTGACAGCATCATGCTGTCCCGGACATATAATTATTCTTACATCTTTTCTTATTTTTTTTAATAATTCAGCTAGTTTTTTATATTGTTCTTTAACATCTTTTATATCTAAGAATTCTTCTTGTCCTGGAAAAATTCCCACACCATCAACACCATCTCCTGTAATAAAAAGATATTTAATTTTTTTAACTTGATCTTTATAATTTAGTTCCCCATTTAACCAATCTGTAAATTTTTCAAAATTGTCTTGTAAAAAAAAATTACTTCCTATATGCAAATCTGAAGTAAACAAGGCATATGTTTCTTTATCTGCTTTCTTTTTTTCATGAATTGCAGCATCTGGATAAACAATATCATTAACAAAAAGCATCTCCCCACTTCCACTACACCTTAAACCAATAATTTCATCTAGTAAAATATCCTTTCCTTTTTCAAATAATTCTGGTTTATTCTGGTTAATTAAAGCCCTACTTTTTCCAGTTAAATCTTCTATTTCTAATAATATATTTTTATTTTTTGTAGTTCTTTTATTAGTAACAATACTTATAACCGAAACATTCTGTTTTCTCCTATTTATGTTAGAAATAGAAGTTAAATTTTGTAACTCTCTTCTTTCTTGTAAAACACTTTTCATCTCTTTATACCTGTTCCTAAAATTTTTAACAAAATCCTCTACTTTTAATTTTTTAGCAGGAACTATACTGGGACTTATTATTTTAAGATTATTTGATGAATTTTCTTCATCTTCTTGTTTTTCTTCTTTTGCTTTTTCAGATCCTGTGTTATCAACATATTTTTCTTTTCTAACTTCCACACTTAAATTAAGATTAATAAAAAATCTCTCTACAACTTTCTTTTTATCATCTTCCAAAGAATATAAAACTTCCTTAATATGATTTATATTTTGGTTAAATACTGATTTTGTTATTAATCTTTTACTTGAAACCTGCCTTATCTTTTCAAGGATTCTGTCAGCTGTTTTTTTATCATCTAACTGATTAAAAAAATCTAACATTTCTTTATCTAAAAGAAAGCCTTTTTCCATACAAAATTTTAAAATTTCTTGTTGCATTTTAAAAATAAATTAATTTACAAAGCTAAAGAATTTTCCAATATATTTTTAGCTTGTTTAAATATTTCTTTAGGAATAGCAGACCTTATTTCTCTTGTTTTTCCATAACTTCCTCTAGAAATATTCCTTGCATTAATCAGCCCCAACATATCAAATTCACTAATTATGCTTGAAACTCTTCTCTGAGTTAAAATATCCATCTTTATTTTATTGCATATATTCTGATACTCACTATACACATCTCCAGTAAAAACCTTCTCTCCATCTTTTGTTAAATTAAGTATTGACAACAAAACTAGTTGAAACTGTCTTGGTTCTGATTCTACTACATCCAATATTTTATCTCTTTCTATTTTATTATTTGCAATATCTATATGTTTTAATTTTATTTTATTATTTCCTTCTCTTGCAGCCATTTCTCCAGCCACCCTCAATAAATCCAAAGCTCTTCTAGCATCTCCATGTTCTCTTGCAGCATAAGCAGCACATTTCTCAATAACCCCTTCATCTATTGAATTTCTATGAAAAGCTTGTTGTGCTCTTTCTTTTAAAATATCTTGTAATTGAATAGCATTATATGGGGAAAAAATAAGTTCTTCCTCACTTAAACTGCTTCTTACTCTAGGATCAAGATTATCTAAAAACCTTAAGTCATTACTAATCCCAACTAAACTTATTTGTGCTTTTCCAAGTTCTGAATTAAGCCTTGTTAAATTATAAAGGAAATTATCTGAAATTTTTTTAACTGCTTGATCAACTTCATCTAAAACCAAAACTAATAACTGGTTTTTTTCTTCAATTAAATCTATAAACTTTCCATAAACTTGGTCAGTAGGCAAACCAGTAGCAGGCACACTCCCTCCTAATTTTTTAATTAACTCAGCTAAAATTCTATATTCTGTATCTGTAACTTTTCTTAACTTACAATTTAAATACTCTATCCTAAGAGAAGAATTATTACTTTTAGCTCTTTTTAATAATTCATCTTTTACATATTGTATTGAAAGAGTTTTCCCTGTCCCTGTTTTTCCATAAACAAATAAATTACTAGTCTTATCCCCTCTTAAACAAGGAGCTAAAATAGAAGCTATTTGTTCTATCTCATCATCCCTATGAGGAATTGTTTCAGGAGTATAATTAGTTTGTAAAACAAATTTATTTTTAAATAAATTGTTCTTTGTTGCAGAATCAAATATTTTATCTAATTTAACAGCCATCTTTTTAACACCTCTCAAAATAAAGCATTAGTTAAAAAAACTCTCCTTTTATAAATTTTCTTATAATTCATCATATACATACACACCTGTATTTCTTATGCAAAAATTTTTAGCCCCCATCCTAACTCTCGTAATCAAAAAATAGATCTTTATAATCTTTTGTAATCACAAAAAAATAAATACACCTACATTTCTTATAGAAATAAAAAACAATATAATATAATAAATATTTTTGATTATATATAATATAATATAATATAATATAATATAATAAAACTTATAAATAAAATAATAAAATAATAAAAGCCTGTTTTTCATTTATAAATCTTTCCCATTAGAAATAAAGGGGTAGGTCTTATCACTTCATCTTAATAAAAATTTATAGAAAAGTTTATAAATTATTTAAATCTCCTTTAAATAATGGCTATAGAAAAGAAACCTTTTAGAAAAATTCTTGGGAAATTAGTTGTTACAAAAGAAGGTAAGAGATTGGGGGTAGTTAATGACATTAATTTTGAAACAAGAAGCGGAGAACTAATTAATATAATTTTAAAAGATCCTACACCTTATACAAGAAACTTAAATATAGAAAAATCTAAACAAGAAGAAATCTTAATCCCTTATAGTGCAATTGTTGCTGTAGGAGATTTTGTAGTAGTAAGTGAAGAAGATTTAATTTAAATAATAAAATTATTTTAAAGCTCTTCTTTAATCAATAATTTTTAACCTATTTTTTCTTATACTTTTTAAAACACTATTTAAAAAAATTATTGAATTTATATAAGAATATTTAAATTTCCTAAGTATAAATACCTTAACCCCTTATAAAGTTATGAAATTTGGAAAAAAGATATTTCCCATTACCTATCTCTATTATTCATAAAATTCCTTATATATCTGAAAATTTTTAGAAAAATCAAAACAAATCATAAAATAATTATTATCTTTAATCTATATCCTTTCAATTCTATTAGGTATTTGTTCCCATATCTTATATTTCAATATACAAATATTTTTAAACTCTATCTTTTTCTTAAACAAATAAAAAGAACATATATTCCAATAAAATGAAGATAATAGGATTTAATTTTAGAAAAATAAATATAGAAAGAAAAGAACAAAAAAAAGGACAAGTTCAGATAAATACAAATGTAGATATCCCTGAAATAAAAAAAGAAAAAATTGATATAGCAGGCGAGGTATTAAGGATTTCTTTTAAATATTCTATAAACTACTCTCCTAAAATAGCAGAAATTGTTTTTGAAGGAAATTTATTATTTATACCAGACGATATCAAAAAAGTTTTAAAAGAATGGAAAAAAAAGAAAATCTCCCAAGAGATTAAAATACCTGTTTTCAATTTTATAATGTCAAAATGCAATATAAAAGCTCTTCAATTAGAAGAAGATTTTGGACTTCCACCCCATATTCCACTACCTAAAATTTCTAAACAAAGACAGGCAAATTATGCTGGTTAATTAAAATAATTTTATTATTAGAATTATATTTAAGAACTAACTGATTTTAACCTTTCCAATAGATCTTTTTAATTTTTTTCTTAATTCCTCTTTGAGTCTTGAAAAATCATCTCTATGAACATGTCTTATCTCCCTTACATCAATCTCATCATAATCATCTAATCTTCTTTTAAGATTTTTAGGAAGTTCTATATAATCTACATTCATAACTTTTACTTTTTTACAAATCCCATAACCATCTGAAGCAATATTTTCTGCTAAATCTTCTCCTTTTTTCCCTTTTCTAATATCTTCTTGTGAAGGGTTAAAAGCATATAAAACTCCATTTTCAAAAACATACAAATTCTGCCCCCCAATTACAGATTCTTTAAACTTATCTATCAATCCCATGAAACAATTAAGTAAAACAACTATTTATATTTTATTATTCTTAAATAATCATTTAAATCTTCTAAATAAGATTTTTTAATTTTCCAAACCTATATACTTTCTCATCATCTCCTACAACATATGCTTCAAAATTCTTTAGCTTTGTTTCAGGAATAAACATTCTATTATCTTCTATGTTTACAACATCACTTCCTTCAATAAAAGGAAAAAAACTAGGCAATATAATAATTTTCTTTTTTTTCCATTTTCCAACTAAAAAACATTTATATTTTTCTTTTTTATACTTATCATGTAAATTAACAGCAGGATGTCTGTGCCCTAAAACTAACATCCTTACATTCTTATCTAAACATTCAGAAAATACTTTATGCCCATGTAAAAAACAAATTCCATCCTTTTTATAAAAATCTCTTATTTTTAGTTCTTTTCTTTTTATAATTGGTTCTAAAATTGTGTCATGATTCCCTTTAATAAGAATTATTTTTTTCGTATATCTTTCGAAAAAATCAAGTATCTTTTCTGTTTCTTGCCATTCCTGCTTACTTATTGTTCCAAATTCATGTTTTAAATCCCCTACAATAACTATCTCATCAATTTTTTTATGTTTATCCACCACATTATTAAAAATTTTTTTAAGTTCGTTTAAAGTTTGTTTAAACTGCATTCTAGGTATAAATATTCCTGCTTTATTTAGAGACTCTTCCCATCCAATATGTAAATCTCCTAAAACTAAAATCTTTTTATTGTTTTTGTTATTTATATTAATTAATAAGACTTTATTTAAAAATTCTAATTTTTTTATTTCCATAATAAAACAAGGAAAACATTTATATAAAATCTTTTTCCTTTTATTTAAAAATAAACCAAAAAAGAGGAAAATGTCAAATACAGATAAAGATCTTAAAAAAATATTTAAAAAACCAATTAAAAAAGCACTTAAACAATTAAATTATCCTTTAAAACTTAAAGGCAAGAAGTTTAAATTATATGCAGCATCTGGACAAGAATCTCATAGAGCGCCAACTTATTTTAGGTTTTTTGCAAGAGATTCTTTTTATACAGTATTTTTATTAAAAAATAAAAAATACCTCAAAAATCTTCTAGAGTTCTGTATTTTAACTCAGGGAAAAAAGAAAGACCCTCTAACTGGTGAAGGCCCTGGAAAAATTATACATGAATATCCAGAAGTATGGATTGGAAAAAGAAGTACAAAATATAATGCATCAGATACAGCAGCCCTATTTTTAATAGGATTTAGAAAATATTATGAACTCACTAAAAACAAATCTTTTTTAAGAAAAAATTCTCAAAATATAACTGCTGCTTTAAACTATATAATAAGACATATGAAAAAAGGAGTTTTTTGGGATAATCCCAATGCTGTTCATGCAAATAAATATGCATTAAGAGCAACTTATTGGAGAGATGGAGGATTAGTAGGAAGAAAAAATTATAGATTAGCTTTCCCATCCTCTTATTTATTATTACAAGCCCAACTTGTTGATGCATTTAGATCTGCAGCAAAAATATCAAAACCAGCTAAATTACCTTATTCTCCTGAAGAACTTTATAAAAAAGCTGACAAATCATTAGATCCAATCTTTAAAGATTTCTGGGACAAAAGATCTAATCTTCCAATAGTAGCTAAAGATAAAAAAGGCCCTTTAAAAGGAATTTATTCTGATATGGTTCATATGTTATATTATCTTAATAAAAAAGATATTCCAAAAAATAAACTAAAAAGAATATACCAAATATCTAAAAAATTAGAATCTCCTTTTGGATATCTTTCTTATATCCCTCCAAAAAACAGCAAAAAAAAGAGTTCATGGTTGTGGTATGATGTTATCTGGCCTTGGGAACAAGCATATATAGCACTTGCTGGAAAAAAATTCAACAATCAAAAACTTATTAAAAATGCAAAAAAAGTATTTATAGCTTTAAATGAAATAGAAACCCCATTTATAGAATATTTCTATATTAAAAAGAAAAATAAAAAACCTGTTCCCTATCCTTCTGGATGTCATCTTCAGTTATGGAGTGTTGCAGCTATAAAAAGATTACTTGAGATTTGAATCTCATTCTTCATCATCAAATAAAATACTTAAACTTTGACCTTCACTAATCCTATATATTGCTTCTCCAAACAACCCCTTAAAAGAAACTTTTTCTATTTTAGGATGTTTAATTTCTGGATCGATTATAGTGTCCCCTATAACTATTAAATCAAGATTATCTGTTATTTTATCAATACCTTCAGAAAAAATTCCATGTGTTGCATATGCAACTATTGTTCCTGCTCCTTCTTGTTTTAATTTTTTACTATACTCTATTAGGGTTCCTCCAGAATCTATTATATCTTCTATAACTAATACATCTTTCCCTTTTACATTTCCCAATAATCTTATTTCTTTTACCTTACCTGCTTTTTCCCTTGTTTTATCTCCAATAACAATTTCTTCTATTCCCGCTCTTTTAGCAAAACTTCTTGCACGTTTTCCAGCACCAACATCTGTTGCTCCTACAATAAATTCATCCAGGATTTTAGGATGATTTTGTTTAAAATATTCCACAACTGTGGGAAAACTATATAAATTATCAAAACAAGCATCATAAAAACCTTGAATAGAAGGATTATGAACATCTAAAGTTAAAACACCATCACCATATTTTCCAATACTATCAGCAAGTATTTTTGCAGTTATTGGAACTCTTGATTGGTCTTTTCTATCTTGCCTTGAAAATTTTAAATAAGGTAAAACATCAATAATCTCTCTTGCAGAAGAATTTTTTAAAGTGCCATTAACTAAATTTAATTCAAAAGCCCACATATCTGGGTGTTTGCTTGAATCATGAATATAAAAACAATTATGTCTTCTGACATTATTCTTTATTTTTACAAACATTTCTTTATCATTAAACCTACTAACACCTACCTCATTTAAATTAAACCTATCACTTTTTTTATTTAAATAATTATAAACTTCTTTAGCAAAATTCCAAGCATTTCCTTCTGGATCAGCTAAAATTTCGCATTCATAAAATACCATAAAATTCAAAAAAACAACCCATATTTATTATTTATCCTACTCTATAATATATTTAACATAATAACTAATCTATTTTCTAAATTATTCCTTTCCAATTTTTTTAAGATGTTTTTCATGCATCCTTTTTAAAAAATTAATTTTATCTTCTATTTTTAATAAATCTGCAGAACCCTGCATTATTAAATTTAAAGCAAAGGGACTTGGAATATTTGTATGGATTTTATCTAACTTCACTTTTCCTTCCTGTATCCATTCTAAAACTAGTTTCGTATTATTTATATCCATTAAATCTTCTAAAACCTCTCTTCTTGCTTCTTTTAATATTGGAAAATCTTGAGAAATTTTATTTACACTCCCTAATAAAAAATGAGATTTCATCTGTTGCTTTCCAACTGTTTTGCTCCTCCCTTTATAATTTCTCAATATCATTAAAGAACGAGTAGCACAGTGCCTGAATCTTCTTTTCATAACTTCTGTTTTTTTAATAGCTTCTTCTAAAACTTCTTCTAAATTTTCTTTATTCAGGAATTTCAAAGCTTTATCAATTTTTAATTTTTCACCTGAAAGAAAAAAACCATTATCATTTATCCCTATTTCAATATCCCTCCCTCCTGTTCTTGCAACAAGATAAGCTATAGCTCTTGATAAAGCATCGTTAACTCTTCTCCCATAAAGAGTATGAAAAATAACATGATTTTTTTTATCTTTATAAAATTCAATGAGTATATTTTTTTCATTTGGAATTTTTTTAATATAACCATATTGTTCATAAAAATAATTATAGATGGCTAATGTAACTTTATCAGTACAATATAAATGCTTTTTAATAAACTCCTTTATTTCCTTTGCATTTTTCTTACTTTCAAATTTCTGTTCTAAAAGTCTTCTAAATCTTCCAATAGCTAATGCAGAATCAAAACTTAAAGGAAGCTGTTCTGAAAACCATGAAGGAATTGTAGGAGGTCTTTGAACACTTGTATTAACATAAGCTTTCATTCCTTTACTATATAAAAACTCATATCTCCTCCCTCCCAAAACAAAAACATCTCTTGGTTTTAATTTTTCTAAAAAAGATTCATCTATAACTCCTACTTTTTCTCCTCTTCCATCCCCTCTACCTACGACTACATTAACAAAAGACTCTTCTGGAATTGTCCCTATATTGGTCATATAAATAACCCTAGCTAATCTTCCCCTTTTTCCAATTTTTTTTTCATTTCTATCATACCATATTTTAGCATAAACATTTCTTGCTTCTAATTCATATTCTCCTGCAAGATAACTTAAAACACTTAAAAAATCTTGTCTAGATAGATTTTTATAACAATAACTTTTTTTAATAAGTTTAAACATCTCTTCCTCTTCCCAGATCTTATAAATTGCCATACCATAAATCTGTTGACTTAAAACATCCAGACAATTTGTTGGAATTCTTACTCTATCAATCTTTTTTTCTATTGCTTGTTTGGATAATACACAGCACTCTATTAAATCATCTCTATCTAAAACCATAAATCTTCCTTTAGCAACTTCATGCAGTTTATGCCCAGCCCTACCTATTCTTTGAAGTGCTCTTGCTACTGATTTTGGACTTCCTAATAAAATTACAAGATCAATATAACCAATATCAATTCCTAATTCTAAACTTGTAGAAGTAACTGCTACTTTTAACTCTCCTTTCCTTAATTTTTCTTCTATCTGAAATCTGTGTTTTTTACTTAAAGAAGAATGATGGGCTCCAATATTCTCAAGATATTTTTTTGGAAACATCTCTTGAAGATGATGAACTACTCTTTCAGTAGCACTTCTCGTATTAGTAAAAATTAAAGTAGTCTTATGTTTTTGTATAAGATTATCTATTAGTTTATAAAGAGAGGAATGCAAATTAAAACTTGTAGTTTCAATAAGATCAGTTACAGGTGTTAAAACCTTTATATCAGTTTTTTTTGTAAATTGCACATCAGCAATAATGCAATCCCTCTTATCTCTTTCTTCACCTGATTGCCCAACTAAAAAATTAGCAATTTCTTCTAAAGGAGCCACAGTTGCAGAAAGCCCTATTCTAACTAAAGGCATTATGCTTGCTTCTTCTAATCTTTCAATAGTTAAAGAAAGATAAGTCCCCCTTTTATTAGCTAAAGCATGGATTTCATCTACAATAATAAATTCAGTTCCTTTTAATTTTTCTATAAATTTTTTTGTTGTTAAAACAATTGCCAAAGTTTCAGGAGTTGTGACAAGAATATGTGGAGGATTTTTTAACATTTTACTTCTTTCTTTTGTAGGAGTATCTCCAGTTCTTAATGCTACCTTTATTTTTTGAAGTTTTATTTTTTTATTTTTAGCAATTTCTTGGATTTCTTCTAAAGGTCTAACTAGATTAACATGGATATCATTACTTAAAGCCTTTAAAGGAGAAGTATAAACTGCATATATCTTATCTTCTAATTCATTTTTTCTTGCTAAATTAACTAAATAATTTAAAATGGATAAAAAAGCAGTAAGAGTTTTTGTTCCTCCAGTTGGAGCACTTATAAGAATATTCTTTCTTTCATAAATAGGCATAACTCCATATAGCTGAGGTAAAGAAAAATCTTTAAATCTTGAAAAAAACCACTCTTTAACTAAAGGATCCAGTTCTTGTTTAATTTCTTTTTTATTTCTTTTTTTAGCAATTTTATATTTTTGTTTATCCATTTTCAATACTACTTATAAAAGATTTTTTATTTAAAAAATAATAAGATTAAAGAAGTCACCTAAAATAATTTTCTATAAACTATTCTTTTAAATAAATTTTAGAGCTTTTAAACTTTTTGTTAATCATATGTTTCCAAAATTCTGATTAGAAGGCTTTTGTTTAATTTCTATATTGCTTTCCCCAATATTTCCTTTATTTTCATTTATCAAACTAACTGTAATTAATATGGCAATAATCAATATTAGGGCCATAATAAAAATAGTTATTGCAAGAAATATCTTTCCTCCATCTGGAGATTTATCTTTTTTTACAAAAACATTCCAGACCTTTGAAATTTTATCTTTTCCATCACTTATTTCAACTTTAATTATGTTTTCTCCATCACTTAAATTATTAAATATTTTTTTAGTAATATTTTCTCCAACCAAATTATCATTTAAATACCATCCATAACTTAACTCATCCCCATCAACATCTATAACATTTACATAAAAACCAATATTTCCCCTTTTTGTAAGATTGTTAGAAGAAAATTCACTAAAGTTAACTATTTCTGGAAGATTATTAGAAGGTGAATTTTCTTGACTAACATTGGTATTATTAACTATTTCTACATCTAAGATTACCTCCTCAAAAACACTGATATCTATTTTTTCGCTTCTTGTTTCAAATTCAGAATCATTAGCATAAATCCATAAAGTTCTGATTCCTGTAAAGTTTTTATCAGGAATAAGATTTAACCACCTACCTTCATCTATTTCTACACTTATATTTTCAATATAATTTGTTCTAAATATAAGGTCATCTCCATCAGGGTCTTCAAAATAATCAAATAAATCAACAGAATAATTTGTATTTTTAAGCCATATAAAATCTTCAAAATCTTCTGTTAGATTTGGAGCATGATTAATTTCTTCCATTATCTTCACATAAAATTCATTTGATTCAGTATAGTTAGGATAATCTTCTGCCATAATTTTAAATTTTTCCTGCCCAGTAAAATTATTTCCTGGTTTAAATTTAACTTTATTATCCTCTTTTATAGTAATATTGATTCTATTAAGTACATTTTTATCCCCATAATAACATCTCCATGTTTCTTGGCATACTACTCTCTCTTCATTAGACCCATTTATCCAAATTATAGAATATCCAATATTATTTTCTTCTTTAGTTATGTCATTAAAATAGTCATCTAAATCTAAATCATTGCTCCAACCAGCATTCATTTCATATGTAAAATCAGGAATTTGTTTTGTTGAAATTATTTGAGGAAATATTTTTTTATAAACCCCGAAAACCATAAAATATTCATCTTTATAAACTGCCCCCTCTTTTTTAATTCTAATTTTTTCTGTTTCGTTTTCCTCTTCAAATTCAAATTCCTTTGTTTTTTCTTCCCAACTACTATTTTCTGGTTTAAAGTAATTTTTAAATTCATAATTAGCTTCAGAAATATTTTCTATTGCTTTGATTCTTTTTTTGGCTCCTCCCTCCAGGTCTAGACGAAATATTTCTGTTAAATTATAAGAATCTATTGCTCTAACTTTTTCAGCAAGTTCAGGGCTAGCATTAAGATATATTGCATAATTGTTTCTTAGCCCCTCTAAATTAAATTCAATAAAGAGAAAAGTTTCGTTATTTTCTTTAACTTTATACATAAAATAAACTTCTCCACAATTTTCTGAAGAAGTATTTTTCATTATAGCAATATTGTCAGAATTTTCAAGAAATATATCTTCCCATACTTTTTTTAATTCAGAATCACTACATCCATCAGGAATATAGGGTTCATTTATTACTTTTCCAGTTATCTTCCTATCTTGTTCTGGAAAATAATTTACAGATATTAAAAACAAACAAATCCATGCTAAAATTCCAACTATAGATAAAATTACCTTCTTTTTTTGCATAAACAATATAAGAATTTAGGTTTAATAAACTTTTTTTATTTAAGATATATTTAAAAATTCCTTCCTCTTTTTGAAATATACAAAATGAGGATAAGTGAAGAAAAAAAACAAAAAATTTTAGAGCAGATTCTTGCATTATTGTTTAGACAATTTCCAAAATCATTATTTACTGCCCAAATAGCCAGAGAAATTGCAAGAGATGAAGAATTTGTAAAAAAACTATTATTTAATTTAAGAAAAAAAGGATTTGTAGCAGCAATTAGAAAAAATTCAAAAGGAATCCCTTTTAGTAGAAGAATAAGATGGAGAATCTCCAACAAAGCTTATCAAGCTTATAAACAACATCAATAAACAACATCAATATAATTAATTATTTTCATATCTTCTGCAACAAGCTTCTACAAAATATTCATTTATAAGAGTATATTTTATTTGTTCACTTGTTTTTGGAGACTCATATCTTAAATGTCTTTTTATTTCTCTTGTTCTTCTTCTCAAATTTAGAGAAGTTAAATTTCTTTTAAATCTGTCAAAAAAATTAAAGGTTTAAATTTTATCTTATCTACTAGCTTCGTTTTCCAGTACCTATTTCTCTTAAAAAATTTGGACCTAAATTTAATGATTCCATTATAGGTCTTTTCGAATTTCTTCTTAAAACTCCTGCTTCTCTATGTCCACGAGCATCTAAATCACTTATTTTCCTATAAGGAAAATTTATATAAGGAAAACGATTTTTTAGGTATTTTCCTATTTCTGTATTATCTTCTATTTCAATACCCATTTCTTCAGCAAGAACCTTTGCTTCTTTTTTAGCCCATAAATAAACCCTTAATTGGGGCTCAAGCTTACCTCTTTTTAAAACCATTTCTACTAACTTAACATTTTTTAAATCTTTTTCAGGAGTTCTGTTTTTATTATGCCTGTTACTTCTTAAAATAACATAATGGTAAAATGTATCACATCTTCCCTTTAAGTGTTTATTGCTCGCATTAAAAAATCCAAAAAACCCTGTTGCATAAAAATCACACTGATCTTCTACTTTTTCAACAAATAAGGGAGGGCCTTGACTGTATCTTACTCTAATAATTGGAGGAGCTATTTCTTGAGGAATATCTTCTAATTTCACAAAATTCTCATCATTCATAAAATTTTTAGAAGATACTTTTATTTAAACATTTATATAATAAAACATATTTTTTGAATAAACAAATCTTTAAATAAAATATTATATTAATAAGAAAATGAAAGAGGAAAAAATAAAAGAGGCTTTTTTTAAAATAAAACAAGATATGGATAATTTAGGAAATCAAGTAAAAGAGTTAAAACAAGAAATTTCCCAAATTAATGGATTTATGCAACAGATAAATGATGAAATTATGCAATTAAAATTAGAAAATTACCAAAAAATAAGCAAAAATTCTGATTTAAACACTTCGACACATAATTCGACACATCCTAAAAAAACTTCGACACATCCTGCGACTTCGACACATCCACAGGAAATAGAGGGGTTAAAAAACCAAAATTTGATAATCTCCACAGGAAATAGAGGGGTTTCGACAGACAGACAGACAGACAGACAGACAGTCAGACAGATAGATTTTAACCAAAATAATATTCAAAAACCAATTCAAACACAAATATCAGAAGCTTCAGAAATTTTAGATTCTTTAGACCATATTAAAAAAGATATAAGGAACAAATTCAAAAAAATAACTAGTCAAGAAATGCTTGTTTTTTCAACAATTTATCAACTAGAAGAACAAGATATTGAAGAAGTAGATTATAAAGAAATAGCTAAAAAACTTAATTTAAGCCAGTCGTCGATAAGAGATTATGTTAATAGGCTTATTATTAAAGGAATACCTATAATCAAACAAAAACTTAATAATAAAAAAATAATCCTGCATATCTCCCCTGAATTAAAGAAAATAGCTACTTTAGACACTATTATTGAATTAAGGGGAATTAAAGGTTTCAGAGTCTAAAAACTTTAATTTTCAATTTTTTACACTCTTTTATTGATCTTTTTAAAATTGTTTCATATCAAAGATGGTTTTTCGGTGTAACGATTAAGTTGGATACATCTAACTAGTCCTTTTCCCATTCTTTTTCAATTTTCCTCCCTTTAGCCTCTAAAAAGCTAAAATTTTTCTTTCCAATATTTTTTGCTTTTACACTCTCTTTTTAAAGAGGTATTCTCATTTTTTTGTTTTTACTTATTAAAATACTTATTTTTCCTCACTTTAACCCTTAAAATCATCAAATAAACCTATTTTCCTCACTTTTTCTATTCTTCCTCATCCATACTTTCTCTTTTTTTGCTTTTCTTTTTGTTTTTAACTCTCACTTTTCTGCTTTTTAACAGTGTTTGCTTGATTTTTTCAGATATATAGTATCTTTTTTTGTTATTTTTGCCAATTTGTTCTTTTATTAAACTCTCACTTTTCTGCTTTATACTGTTTATTTGGCCTCTAATAGTAGTTTTATCTTTTCCAAGCATTGCTGAAAGATCATCATAACTTAGTTTCATATCTGAATTTAGCAATACCCACACCAATGCTCTTTCTGTAACTGATAGATTATTCAAAAAATTGCCTAATTCTACTGTTTGAACAGGTGTTTGAACAGCTGTTTGAACACCTTGAACAGCTGTTTGTTTATTAAACACTGTTTGTCGCTGTTTAAACAACCCATCATTTCCAAGAATTTCTAACATATTTTTAATTTCTCCAAGCTCATATTTTATCGTCGATATTTCTTCTTTTATTTCTGAAATTTCATCTTCTTGCTCAGAATCTTTTGAATCAAGGTGTTTTATCCACTCTGAGATATTCGATATATCTTGTTTAACGTTGTTGAAACCTGTTTGAACAGCCTTTTCTATTTTTTCAACATCTTCTTTTACTGCTTTTTTCTTAAACCATCCAAACATATTAACCTTAAATTCTTTCTATTTTTAAACTTTACGCTCTTTAAACACTGTTTAAAGCTGTTTAAACCTCTTCTTTGAGTGTTTAATCGTCGATAAAATTCTTTTTAAATATCTTAGTTATTATTTTTCAAAACATACCTATTTTTTCTCAAAAATAACAGATTTACCATTATTTTATCTAATTTTTTACATTTTTAGCAAAAATTAGCAAATATTGCTAAGAAATTTTAAACGTAATTAACAAATATTTGTTAAAAAATTAGCAAATATTGCTAATTTGGGGTTTTTTTAACAATTTATTAAGAAAATTTAAAATAGTAAAGTTTTTATACTCTTAAATCTTTTATTTTTTAAATGGTTAAAAAACACATTTCAAATTTTAGAAAAGAGTTTAAAAAACAATCAATTACAGCAATTGTTGCTGCTTTAGGATTTTTAATTGCCCTTTCTTGGAGAGATTTTATTACAGAATCTTTAAATAAAATTGTAGAAAATTTTGGAATATCTAATCAACTTTATTTTTATAAATTAATAATTGCAATTTTAATAACAATCATAGCAATTTTAGGAATAATGATTGCATCAAAAATACAAATTAAAGAAAAATAAACAAAAAATCCTAAAAAATAAAAAATTTCCAGAAAATCAAAAAAATTAAGTAAAAATCTAAAAAACCAAAAAAATAAAAAACTAAATAATAAGTAAAAACAATAAGTTAAAACTTTTAAGCAAAACCTAAAACTTCCTGCAATCATAAAAATCTAAAAAAATCCAAAAAATCCTAAAAAAATAAACAAAAAACCAAAAAATCATAAAAAATAAATAATGGTTGCAAAAAAATTCAAAAAAGAACTTAAAAAACAATTAAGAGTGGCAATTTCAGCAGCAATAGGATTTATAATTGCTTTTAGTTGGAGAAATTTTATTTTTGAATTAACAAGAAATAAAATTTTACAATTATCTGTTTTAACAAACATTCATTTAGTAGGTTTTATCTCATCAATTTTAATAACTTTTATAGGAGTTATCTTAATATTAATTAACTCCAAAGTTTTACAATAAAAATCCTAAAAAATAAAAAATTTCCAAAAGAATCTAAAAAATGCCGAAAACAAACAAATCCAAAAAAATAAAAAACTCAAAAAAATTATCAAAAAATCAGCAAGAGCATATAGAAAGACACATAGATCATAGATTATCAAAACATCTTATCTCTAAAACTGATTTTTTTAGTTCCCAAGTTAAACAACATACAGCAACTGCAATTATTGCTGCTTTTTCTTTTCTTATTGCTTTATCTTGGAAAGATTTAATAACTCATTTAGTAGAATTTTCTTTAAATCCCGGATTAGTTGAGAAATATCCTTTTATTGTACATATTCCTACAACTATATGAATAACTCTTTTAGCAATTTTTGGAATAATCCTTGTTTCAAAATGGTCAAGAAAACCAGAACAACCACCAAACCAGCAACAAAACAATAAGTTAAAACCTTTAAGCAAAACCTAAAACTTCCTGCAAGCATAAAAATCCAAAAAATCCCCAAAAAACATAGAAAAAATACTAAAAAATCTAAATAAATCAATAAAATCTTAAAACAATAATTATATAAACCTTAAATTCTTTAATAAACAATGGTATCAATTTCTTTAACAATATCTGCAATTTTAGCAATTGTTGTAGGATTAATTGTTTTAATTTGGCCAAAAGTAATAAATTATGCTATTGGATTTTATTTAATAGCATTTGGAATATTAAAACTGATAAACTTTTAAGCAAAACCTAAAACTTCCTGCAAGTATAAAAAAATAGCAAAAATCCATAAAAATAACAAAAAAACTTGCAAAATAGCATAAAACTTCGCACAAGATACATTATCCGTAATCCTAACTTTATTTTAAAATTATTTAATTATAGGCATTTTGAGAGATTTTTTTCAAAATTTGGTATTATCCTACTTAGGATTTAAAACAAATTTAGATAATTGTTTAAATACATTTATTTTTATAATAATATGAAAAAATCTCAAAAACAAGATCTAGAAGAAAATTCACTAACTTTACAATATCCTAAACAACAGACAGATAATGTAATAAAATAAGGAGTGTTTGGAGAGGTAGTTTTTGGACAAAACCTAAGCAGATAGCTAAAATAATATTAGTTTTAATAATTTCTCTAATTCTGGATTTTTTATAATAGATCTGCTTTCTCTTATTTTTTTATAATCTCTCAGATTCCAAAATACATATAATAAAAAAAACAACAAAAAAAGAAAAATACTTATTCTTTACAAGCCTTTTTTACTTATTCTCTTTGAGGTCTAGCTTCTGCAACTTTAATTGCTCTTCCTTCAATTTCTTTCTCATTCATCTCAGAAATAGCTTTTTTAGCAGATTCTTCATCTGCAAAAGTAACAAAACCAAAGCCTTTTGATCTTCCTGAAAATTTGTCAGTTATCATGGTTGCTTCACTTATTTCTCCAAATTCAGAAAACATTTTCTGAAGTTGGCCATCGTCAACACTATATGGCAAATTTCCAACATAAATTTTATTTCCCATATTAATCTTTATTTTTGCGGGTATTTAAATCTTTGTCTTTTTTAAGTAATGTATAATTGTTCTTTTAAATAATCAATTAATTATATAAATATCTAAATCTACATAATAATGTATGGAAAGCTTATATGATTCTATTAATAAACCTTAACCAAGTAATTGGTTTATTTTTCAAGATAATAATTCAGAACCTTACCAAATTTTAGCTTTTTAGTGTCAAGAAGGACAAAGAGGTAATGAATGACTTGAAGCAGATGTTAATAGTTCAAAAGGAAGGTTTATAAGAAAACAAAATATCTATTTTTCTAATTTGAGAAAATATCAAAAAATACCTTCTGAAAAACTTTCTTGGAAAATTTAAAACACCCTAAATTTAAAAACAAAATACAATAAAAATTATTATATACAAAAGTATATACATAAATTAATAACAGTTTAGATTAAATAATAATAGGATTTCAGCTTAAACAAGCTAATTTATGCCCTGTATTTCTTGCTCTGTCAATATCTTGTTTTTTTATTCCCTGAATTTCTTTTTCTAAACCTTGTAAAGAAGTATTTTCTAAAGCTTTTTCATTAATTAATTTGTTATATTCAAATAATGGATGTAATTGGTGTTCAAATAAAAATTTAGCTAAATTTTCACAAACATCTCCAAAATCATCTTTTTTTAAAGAAGTACAAAAATAAGTTCCTGAAAAATATCTTGCTTCTTGTCTATAATCAGTTATTCCCTTTTTATTTCTTTGATCATAGCCTTCATAAAAAGCTATAAACATATTATGAATTCTTCCTAAACTTACCCCAACTGAAACAAAATCTTCCATAAACAATAATCCAAAAATTATTATAAAAATATTTATATGTTTTAAACTATATTTTATTAAGTATATCTGGATTATTTTTAAGAAATTTTAAATATTTTTTTCTTATATCTTCAATTTTAAATATCTTTTCATCCAACATTTTTTTAAAAAACTTCCCGAGGAGGTTAGAAGTTTTTTCCTGAAACTTATCTTCGAAAATAGATGTATTTAATTTTTTAAAAACATCTTTTTCTTCATCCCACTTATAAATTAAAACATGCCTGCCTTTTTGATTTTCATAAATCTCAGAAACTCTTCTTTCTGTTTTTCCTCGAAGATAAAACATTTTTAAAAACAATTTTAAATCTATTTTTTGAAAATCTTTTTTATTTATTTCTACATCTTCTATTAATATCTCCTGCATTTCTTTTAATGTATCAGCATGAATACAAGAAACAACCATCGATTTATCGACGAGAGAAAAAAATTCCTTCGCTTTTTGCCCCCATATATAGCTATAATATGGTCCAGAACCTATTTCATGTGCAAGAAAACAATATTCTTCACTTATTTTTCCTCTGATAAATGGCAATTTATCGACGGCAATTATTTTTTGTTTAGGATTTAATAAATTTAACATAGAACCAATAAGGGTTGTTTTTCCAGCTAAATTTGGGTTAGCAGCAGTTAAAAAACTAGAACAATTCAGCATATGTAATGAAAGAAACCCTGCTAATTTATCATCGATAGTTTTGTCATTTAACAAATCAACCATACTTAACATTCTTTCCCCTCTCTGAATAAGATTATTAATCTGAACCAAGTTATTTTTTTCTATATTTTTATCTACTTGCATTTTCTAAAATTATTTAAGAATATAACTTTCCCAACGATAAAGCTTTTCTGACTATTATCTCATCTTCAGGATTTGTAATTCCTATCCATTTTTCTTTAGCAGGGATTATCTTCATTTTAATTTTTTTCTCTTTAATCAATTTCGGAATTTCTATGGGTAACAAACATTCTGAATTTCTGCTTCCTTTATTTTGTTTTTTAAATTCTTTTAATTTTTCTTTTAATAATTTTAATACTCGAGGATGTAAAGCAAATATATTTAATGAACATAAATTATTTAGACTAAGATTTTTCTCACTTAATTTATCTTTTTCTATATTAAAAGTTTCTATTATATCTTGTACATAACCTTCAGAAACCTTAACAATCCCTCTATTTACTTTACCTTTTTTTGGAAGAACCTGTTTTAATTTATATGCTAATATTGCTTCTTCATCACTATTTTTTAAATGACTGTATAAATCAATAAAACCTTTTTTTCCATAAAGATCATCTCCATTACAAACAACAAAAGGTTCATGGATAATATTTTCAGCTGAACATAATGCATCAGTGGTGCCCCAAGGCTTATCTCTTTTTTTGGGATTAAATTTTTGTAAAGTATAAGAAATAGGGACCCCTTTATAATTATCTCCAAACATCTTTTTAAATGGCTCCTCTGTTTTATTTCCCACAATAAATATAATTTTATTAAAACCTGCATTTAATGCTTGGTTTAAAGATATTTCTATTAATGTTTCTTTATTTGGCCCAATTTTTGCAAATTGCTTTATTTTTCCCCCAAATCTAGAAGAAATTCCTGCAACCATATATACTAATGCTATTTTTTTCATTTTATTCTATAAATCTCCCAAGGCTTGAAAAAGAACTTTATCTCTTTTTTAGCTTCTTTAGAATTAGAACTTGAATGAATTATGTTTTTAACAGCTTTTCCTTTTCTAAATTCCTTTCCCATATCCTCTTTAGAAAGAGATCTAATTGTTCTTTTTCCAGCTTCTTTAGGATTAGTAGGGCCGCATGTTTTTCTAACTTTTTTCACAACCCCTTTACCTTGCCATACAATAACTATCACCCTATTAGAAGTTATATAATCTATTATAGAATCAAAGACATCTTCTGGAATTTTTGTTTTAAGATGGCTATAAAATTTTTCTGCATCTTTTTTATTTAATTTAACCATTTTCATTCCAACAGGATTTATTTGTTTTTTTTCTAATTTTTTTATAACTTCTCCCACTAATGAGCTTTCAATAGCATCTGGTTTAATAATTGTGAGAGTTCTTTCATATTTGGGCCATCTTAGTTGTTTTTCAATTTTTCTAACAAATTCAAATACTGGTTTTTTTCTATGAGATAACTCACCTATCAAATAATCTAATTTATCAAATAATTCTTTATTATCTTTCTTTTCAAAATCACCAAGATTTTTTTTATATTTTTTTAATTGAGAAAGAAATTTTTTAATTTTATTTTTATCAAGTTCTTTATACCATGTTCCATAGCCTAATTTTTTAATAGTTTTCCCATTAAATACCTGTTCAAATTGATTTTTTAAAGGAACAGCAAGAACAGGTTTTTTAAAATAAATAGCCTCGCTTATTGTAGTAAAACCTCCATTAACTATAGCTGCTTTGCAATTTTTTAAATCTTTAATAAACCCTCTTTCGCTAAAATCTTTAAAAACAAGATTTTTATCTTTTTTATTTTTACCTAACCCATAAATAACAAATTTTTTATCAATTTTTTTAAGTTCATTTAAAAGCTTTTTATATGTAGAAGAACTTTGATAAACTAGTATAAAATCTTTTTCTACTGGTTTTTTCTCTAAAATTTTTTCCCTTAAAACAGGAGGAACAATAAAAACATCTTTATATTTTGGTTGAAGATTAATTATAGAAGGAATAATAAAATAATCAGAATAAGGATTAATTAGCTTTATTAACTGTTTAGCATTTAAAAAATCAAACCAATATTCTGGACCAATATCTGTCTTGCATTTTTCTAATATATTAATATTATCAATACTTATGATAGGAATTCCAAGAAATAATGCAAAATAATGGCTAATAGGTTCAAAATCACTTATAATAATATCTGGTTTAAATCTTTTTATTAAATTAAAAATATGTTTTATATTCTTCTTTGTTTTTTCTGGATATGTATTTAAAAATTCTCTAATAGTTTTGCCAATATCTACTTGATTAGATTTATAAACAAATCCTGCTCCTTTAATTTTATGTACATTTTTATGTTTTTTCTTTAAATAAGGATATGCTTTGTCACATGCAGTTATGATTATTTTATGTTTTTTTCTTAATTTATCTATTATGGTGTTACTTCTTATAGCGTGCCCATACCCTTCACCAAAAACAGAATACCATATCTTTACCATATACTTACAAATAGACTTAAATTTAAATATTCTTTGCTAAATTTTTAATTTTATAAAAATTAATCTTTTTAATTTTTCTCTATTCTTTCTTTTTCAACTCAAAACCGCAATGAGTACATTTCCATTTCTCAAAAACATCTTCTTTAAAAGAAAATGGAACAAGTTTTCCCTCATTACACTTAGGACACTTTGGAAATTCCATCGTATCTATACTTAGAAAAAGAGAGTTTTTAAAACCTCTTAAAATTCTCAGAAATGGAACAAAATTAAGAAAATTCCAATTAAAATCTTCTGTTTATTTTAGAAATCTTTTAGATGATTTATAGAATTTTATTCTTTATTATAATAGTTTAACTATAACCTTCTATAAAAATACCCAATTCTTTATTATAAAAAGAGGAAATCTATCTTAGATAATATGCTCCATATCTAAAAAATTAAAATTTTCTATTGCTATTTAACTATATTTCTCTAATCCATTCATGCCTTTTAAAAAATTCTTTTAAATGTACTCCTGCTATAACTTTACAAAATTGTTCAAAACTTATCTTATCAGGAATTTTAGTTTTTATACCTTGAACAAAATTTCTTTTTAAACCCTCTAAAAGTTCTGATTCACTTATAAATTCATAATCTAACACTGGCTCTATTTTTTGTTTTCTATTTTCTGAATAATTTTTAAGATCTATCTTAAATTCCTTACATAATCCTTTATCAAGATATTCTGAAAATACATAATAAATCCCTATTTTCGGTTTTCTTTCTTCTTGGAAATTTATATATTGCAAATTAATCCTTGAGACCCGGCTTCCCATTTTCCATATAAAAACATCAAAATATATAAAAATTTATATTTTAAATCACAAACATCCAAATTATCTTAAATCTTTCCAAGAACAAAACTCTATTTCTGCATTTTTTTCATCAAATAAAACATATGTTCCAAATTTAAAAGCCCCAATATTAACAATATATCTCCTATCTTTTCTAAATTTTATTTTTTTATTTTTTTTAGGAATTACTGATTTTATCTTTCCCTTATAAGGGTTAGATTTTTTATATATGCTCCAGACTTCTGAAAAATGATCATGTCCTCTGAACAATATCCAATAATCTAATCTTTTCATTTCTTTAAATGTATCTTTTGCCCTATTTTTTCCTTTAATAAGCCTTCCCCATAAAAAACAATCTCTCCATGGATCATCTCCATCATATCTTCCTAAAGAGCCATGAACATATGCAACTCTTTTATCTTTTATTCTTTCAACAATTTTTTTGCCTTTTTTCTTTCCAGCCCTTTTATTCCCTATCCTGCCTGCTTCTAATACGAATTTAAGCGATTTTGGATTATTTAACCACATTTCTATATAATGTTCAGGAGGGCGTTGAAGAAGACTAGAATAAACTTTCTCGCTTCTTGAAAAATGATAGTCATGATTTCCAACTAACAACCTTTTTTCTATATCTAAATCAATTAACAATTCAAGAATTTTAGGGTCATCATAATCTCCTAAGCTTACTATTTTATTAATCCCTTTTCTTTGTAATTTTTTTATAATAGGAAAGGGATTTTTTCCATGATAATCTGTTGCAATAAATGTAGCCATTTTATTTTTTAGTAGGGGTTATTTTCAACTGGTTTAGCAATTTCTTTTATATGTTCAGCTGCATGCTTTAAATCTCCATCATATCTTGAAGTTTTAGTTATTTTTTTAAGAAAATCATAAATCTTGCAAGCTTTAATCCTGCATATAGCAGCTGTTTCATATAAGTGAAGCCAATCTGCATTTTTAGCTGCTTTGTCATATGAAAAAGCAGCTTTTTCTAAAGTATCTACATTTTTAGGATATCTATCTCTTTCTCCTAATCTTTGAAAATTTTTAGCTGCAATAACCTTGCAATAGTAAGCTTTAATAACATTTATTTCAGAATTATTTTTTTCTTTTTCCCTCCAATCATTTCTATAATTCCATAAATCTTTTCCTACAAAATCTATCTCTTCTGTATCTTTATAAGAATATTCAGGACCTTTTTGAATTAACAAACCAAGAGCATCTTTATCCTTTCTCACCTCTTCAATTTCATCTTCCCATTTTCCAATTGCTTCAAATCTGCCCTGCATCATTATATCCTTAAAATATTTCATCTAATTTAAAACATCACTAAACTCTTTTTCCCAGAAGAGAATATAATATGTTTATTAAGATTTATAAATATTTATGTTTTCATAAGAATTTGTTTTAAAACTCTCTTTTTATAACTCTTTCATAAACCTTCTCCCTATATTTTTTAGGAAGTCTTTTATAAATCTTTTTAATATCCTCATAAATTCTTAATTTATCTTCTTTTCTTTTTTCTCTTCTTGCTTCTTCATATTCTCTTACAAGATTAAAAATATCTCTTTTATCTATTTCTAATAATAATTTATTAATTTTTTTATAAAAGAAGTTTTTACAGTTTTGAGGTAATAAAGGGTATATTTCTTTTAATTTATGATAATCTTCCCTTGCTTTTTCCAAATCCTTTTCTTTTATTGCTCTATTTGTGCTTGAAACAAGCTCAAAACTTCTAACAACATTTGGCTCTTTTTTCCATCTTCCTATCTTTAATTTTTGAAATATAAAAGTAGATAAATAAACAAGCCCTATAAGAAGAATTACAAAAAGAGCATAATATAAAGGGCTTTCTTCTCCTAATTCAAATATAAAAAAACCAGTAATTCCTATTCCAGAACTTTTTAATTTTTCATCAAATAAAATTGTTTGAATTTTCTCAGTATCTTTTAGATTAACAAATTTTTCAACATAATAAACTAATTTTCCATTTTCAAGATCATTATAATTTATTTCAATAATAGGGTCTTGTTTAATTACTTCCACGTCTTGTAAAAAAACAAGATTATCTGCATTTTCTTCAATTTGCTTGGGAATTATTTCAAGGATTTTTTCATGAGAATTATTTTTAATATTTATTTCTTTTTTAATTAATGTAATTTCTTTTTCTTTATTTTCATATGTCATCTTAACTTTCCTTACTTCTGCTTTAATTGAAATATGTTGTTGAAGCAATAAATTAGCCTGAGTTATTTTCCTAATTGTTCTTTTACTTACTTCTGTATTTTGAGCTTCCATATAATTTTTAATAACTTCTTCTAAATCTCCTTCTACACTATTTTTAACAAAACTATAGCTTTCTTTTACCTGCAAATCTGTTGGAACTTTCCCATTTATTTCGTCTATTTCTTCATTCATATCCTTTATTCTTTGTTGTTTCAAATCCTGATCTGTAATAAATTTAATATTATGTTTCAAATCCTGATCAATTTGAAGCAGCCTTTTTTTATAAAAATTAAGTTTTTTTCCCAAATCAAGATCTTCTAGAGCCTCTTTTTGTTCAGCATCAAATGTTTTTTCTTTTTCTAAAAAACTATTTATAGAATCTACAAGATTTTCTACTTCCCCTTTTCTTTCATAAGTGTTGTTTTCATCTTCATCTGAATTTAGATTAACAGTGTTTTCATTACCTTCTCCATTATCCTTGTTTCCTCCATTATCTGAAAAATTAACTTCAAAAACATATCCTTTCCGATTATTGTTTGAGGAGTTATCATAACATTCCACTTCCCAATAATAATCTCCTTCATCAAAATCATCCAAAGTTAATTCTTTTCCCTTATCATCAAAATCTTTATGCACTTTATCCCATAATAAATCTTCTTCATCATAACTCCATAATAAATCTTCTTCATCATAACTCCATAATAAATCTTCTTCATCATAACTC
>CAYMES010000001.1:0-6685 GCA_964389765.1 Candidatus Woesearchaeota archaeon | reverse complement strand
CATCCATCATATGATTTAGAAACCCCATATAGTTTAAATGTGCAATTATCTATTTTTACACCATCTTCTGCTTCATATTCAAACTTTATCTTCTTTTTCCCTATTATGTCCCCATCTTCAGGATAAATTAAATTAATATCTGGAGAGCTTGTATCTTCAATATCTGGAGATAATGAATCTATATTTATTGTTCTTGTTTTAGTTGTATTGCTGTTTCCAACAAAATCTACTATGGTAACATTATAGTAATAAGTTTCTGGAATAAGATTTGTAAAATTTATTGAATTATTTGAATATTGGTTTTTCATAAAAAAAGTTGTAGAATTAACTAATCTTGTTTGATTAAATAAATTAAAAGTTATATTAGAAGGATTATCTTCTATAACTGTCACATTTACAAAAATCCAATCTCTTGAAAAATTAGAATAATCTGGCTCTGTTTTATTTCCATAATCTATTAAAGGAGACAAAGTATCAACACCAAAATCTCTCTGCACAGTCCCATTCTTGTTTCCAGCCGTATCATTACACCAAAATCTAACTGTAAATGAGCCTTCTACCATAGATGAATTTGTATAATTAAAATAAGTATCATTATATTTTGACATAGTATAATTTGTCTGCCAATTATCTAAACTAAATTTACAATAATCAAGATTTTCATTTCCAGAAATATTAAAATCTATATAAGATGTTGAATAATTTTTATTTTTTGGAGAATGAATTGTTAACTTAGGAGATATTGTATCTATATTAAATGTAATTTCATCATTTCCAACATTACTCATACTATCATTTGCATAAACTATCCATGTATTGGTTCCATCACCTGCATTTAAACCTGTTATATTTTCTCCACAATTTATAGTATGATTAGTTTTTCCAGAATTATTTGTCCACCAACAAGGATCAAGATTAGTGTCTGAAACAGTATAATTTAATTCTGTTACATTGTTGGGATATGTTTTTTCTTCAGGATAAATTAAATTAATATCTGGAGAGCTTGTATCTTCAATATTAAACCCTTCACCATTAATACTAGCCAATAACTTGATAGTATCTTCTCCAGAAGAATCATAAACATGATAAAAGTCTTTATTAAAATTATTCTGATTTATAGTAGCATAACTTAAATTACTTTTTCCATCCCTATAATCTAAAATTACACTACTTATTTTTTCTATAGGAGACCTAATATCTGCAGTTATTTTAACCTCTTCTCCTGTTTCTATATTGTTTTTATTTAAATCTAATTTTGCTTTAGCTACAGAAGCTACAGAAAAAAAGCTGCTTATATTTTTTTCTGCACAAGGCTTATTAAATAACGCTTTAATTTCATATCTTCCTTCTGATGAAATATTATCAGTATTTATTTTAAAGTTTTGATAAGGGCTTTGAATATTTTTATTAAATAAAATATTGTTTTGAGAATCTAAAAGCCTAATCTCTGCACTACATTGTTCTTTTGAATCAACCTCCATTTCAATATCTGAATCCTGTATGTCTTCACCTATAATATAAAAATCTTTTTCAATATCAAAAGCATAACTTTCATTTACATAAAAATATCCATATTTTGAAGAATTTATGCTTTCATTATTTTTATCCCAGCAATATAAAACCCATTCATATTCTTTATTGCTAAAGTCTTCTTGAAACTTATAAGAAACTTCTCCAGTTTTATTGACTGGAAGAGAATCGTTTTTATAACCTTGTGGAAGTAAACATAATAAATTTTCTAAACCCTTATAACTAATATTAAATTTAAATTCAATTGGGTTAATAACTTCCTCTCCTGGAGAAGGAGATAAAACATCTATCATTATTTTATCACTTTCATTATTTGCTGAAAAATTAATTATAATCTCAAATATCTGCTCTGAAAGATGAGGAACTATCCAAGAAATCCTATCTACTAGATTATTTTTATTTTCATCATAATATTTTATCTCATGTTTTTTTGCTTTAGTTATCTCTGCATCTTCATTTTTCCAATATATTCTAATGTTTTCTTTTTTAGTTTCTTTTGGCAAGTCAGTATAAACTGTTAAATTTTTATTTATATGCTCTTCACTAGAAATTTTAATTTGTTTTTTTAAACCTTCTTCTTTTTCTTGTTTTTCTATTTCAATATCTGAGTTTTTTAAAACTTCAACCTCTATTTGTTTTTTACCATCTTTATATAAAGTTCTTTTTTCATATTCTTCATTTTCATATGTTTTATTTTGTTCCTCAGTTTTATTTTCTTTTGTTTTATTTCCATGATTTTTAGATAAAATATTATCTAGACTAACATAAGATCCTGTTTTTTTACTATTTGATTGTTTATTTTCTTTTGTTTCATTATTTGTTTTGTTATTTGTACTGTTTTGAATATTCTCAATAAATTCAGGACACTTCTTTGTAGATTTTTGACTATTTTCAGAATTATCTTTAATAGAGTTATTTGTTTTATTTATATTCCTCCATGTATTGTTACTAATTTCTGAAGAATTATTAATTTCATCAATATTAATTAAACCTTCATTATTTGTTCTATTATCTGCAGACAGGATATTTTTGTTTTTATCTTTAAGAACTTTTTCATCTATTTTCTTTTCTGATTCATTGTTTTGATTTTTTTCTTGATTTTGAGTATCTTTATTTCCAGACTCTTTATTATTTTTTTCTGAAGATCCTTCAGATTTTTTCTCCTGATAATCTTTTTCTTTTTTATTTTCATCAATTTCCCCTATATCTTTATGTTCTTCATCAACTTCTTCTTGCCCAGATTTTTGTTTATCTTCTTCATTTTTATTTTGTTCTTCTCCAAATGTTTCTTTTTCTTCATATATGTTTTGATTTTCATTTTCAGTATTTGATTTTATTTTTTCCATACCTAAGACTTCTTTTTCAGAAGTATCAAGATTTACATTTTCATTATTTATTTGTTCTGCTTTTACAAAAAATACAAAACCTAGAAGTATTATAAAAATACAAATAATTATTATATCTCTTTTTTTTATCATCTTATTATTTTTCTTTTTTATTTTTTAAAAAACCTTCGTTATATAACCACAATACAATGATCTTACCAATAACATCTTGTTCATTGCTTCCAAGAACACCTATTAGATTTCTTATAACTTCTTTTTGTTTTTTTGTAACCGTTCCTTTAATTGAGACAGTCTCTACTCTATTCCTTTTTAGGTTCTTTTTAGGCATATATAAGGTATTAATTAGGTATTTATAAAGTTTTGGGTTTTTTTATTATATCTTGATTCTTTTACTTAAAAACATTTAAATAAACTCAGGAATATTACAAGATATGGATAATCTTTTAAAAAAAGAGGGTAGATGTATCTTTTTTCTTATATTCCTAATTTTAGTTTCCATTTTTACAACTTTTATAGTTTCAGCAGATGATGTAACAACAGAAGTAAATGTTTCTAATGCCGCACCAATACTTCTGGAAAATATACCTAATCAAACCTGGCCTGAAAATAAAACTAATTTAAATGCTTTTGATTTAGATGATTATTTTATAGATCCAAATGCAGGCACAATAAATTATACACATTCAAATCTAACTAACATAACCATAGTAATAGGTTCAGAAAATACAGTATCCTTTTATCCAGACGATGGTTTTATAGGAACAAGAAACGTGACCTTTTTTGCATCTGATGGACAGTTTTCAACTCCCAGCAACCAAGTTTATTTAAATGTAGGAACAGATAATGAACCTCCGCAATGGGTATCTAGTTCAAGAACAGGAGGAAGCACAATATATCAAAATGATTATATTAATTTTTCTGCTATATGGACAGATAATGTAGAATTAAGAAGTTATATTTTCTCTATTAAACAAGGCAATTCTTGGGAAAATTATACTGAAACTAATTTTTCAGGAAAACAAAATACCTCCACATATAGATTAAAAATAAGTGCTTCTTCTGGAACAGAAGTTTATTGGAAATTCTATGCTTTTGATACTTCAGGAAACATAAATCATTCTCCTGTTAGAAGTTTTAATATTTCTTCACTTCCTACTTATCCTCCCCCGTCAGAAGAAGTAACAGGAGATGGAGAAGGATTATTAAGAGAAGCATATCGTGCAATTAGAGGAGTAACAAGAAAAAGCGAAAATTTTACAGTTAGTCTTGATTCTTTTAAAATTTCTTTAAAACAAGGAAAAACAACCACTACTTATTTAAAAATAACTAATATAGGTAACCAAAATTTAAGTTTTGAAATTTATCTAAAAGGTCTTGAAGATTTTGCAGTTATAAGTGATAATTCCTTTTATCTTGATCCAGGAGCATCTAAAGATATTATCATAGATTATAATATTCCAAAAGATTCAGAAATTGGAGAATATAATGGAATAATAGTTATAAATTCTACAGAAACAAGAAAAGTTCCAGTAGTTCTTATTATTAATCCCTTTGAATTAGTATTTGATATTGGTGTCAATATATCAGAAGAATATAAAATAATAAAACCAGGAAATCCTATTAAAGCAAACATAACCATAAGCAATGTAAAAGATATTGAAAAAACAAATGCAAATTTATACATTGCCATAAAAGACTTTTGGGGAAATATCTATGATTCCTCAGAACAGAAATTAGAATTTACTTCATCACTTTCTTTACAAAAAGAACTACAAATTCCAGAAACTGCAAATGAAGGAGACTACTTATATTATGCAAGAATATCTAATAATGAAAGCATGGCAATTGGAGCAGAATCCTTTCAAGTAGGTGTTAGAGCAATATTTTTATCTTTTTTAAAATCAAGTTTTTTATTTTTACTAATTTTATTTTTATGCATAATTTTAGCGATTTTTATGGTTAGATTAAAAAGAAAAAAAGAAAGAGAAAAATTATTGAGATTGTATTTGATGGTTAATGAAATGAAAAAATTAATTAAAGATAACAAATTAGATGAAGCTTTAAATGTTTATATAAGAATAAAAACAATGTATGGAGAAAAAGTACCAGAAGAAGTAAAAAAAGACAAACAAAAATTAAAAAAAGAAATAAAAAAATTATCAAGAAGATTGAAAAAACAGAAAATACCTAAACAAAAAGATGGTGATGGCCAGAAAAAAAATAAAAAGGACAAAGATAAAAAAGAAAATAAAGAAGAATCTGATAAAACAGATTCAGAAGAAGATAAAAACTCAGAATCTGAAAAAAAACAACCAAAAGAAGAAGCTAAAGAGGAGGAAGATAGCAAAGAAAAAAATAAAGAACAAAAAACAGACAAAGATAAAGGAGATGAAGAAGGAAAATCTGAAAAAAAACCAGACAAAGGTGAAAAGTCAAAAGATAGAGAACAACAAGGACAAGACAAAGACAAAAACTAAGAAAAAGATGAAAAACAGAAAACAAAAGAAAATAAAACTGGGGAACAAAATAATAAATAAGATTAAAAATAAGATATAAAAACTTAAGAATTATAATATATAAAAAGAGGAAATATGGAAAAAACAATAAAAATTTCATTTTTTATTCCAAGCATAATTTTAATTTGCATAGTTTTACTTCCTTTAATAGTTGCAGAATCTGCTTATGGCCCAAAAATAAAAAAAGACTATTATATTATTTCAAGAAGTAAAGTAGATAGAGAAATATCTACAGGAAATTTATTTGAAGATTCAATAATAATTGAAAATCTTAAAAATACCAATTTAGAAACAAGTTTTTCTGTTTCAGAAGGAATAAGCAAGGTTGTTGAATTTGATACAAAAGGTTTAATTATAAGTTCTAAAAACAAATCAGAAATAAATTTTCTAATTAAAGGAGCAGAAAAAGGAAATTTTCAAGGAGAAATATTAATTAGTGGAGATACAGAACAAGAAATTCCTGTTAATATAAGTGTTGTCTCAGAATCTTTAGATCCTATTTTTTTGTTTGAAACAGAATTTCAAAAAAATGAATTTAAATTAAATAAATTTATAGAATTTAAATTAATTATTAATAAATTAAAACCAGTTGAACTAAAAAACATAACTCTTTCATATTATCTCTATGACGATCAAAATAATTCTTATCTTTTACAAGAAGAAACAAAAGAACTTGTAAATTCAGCGCAATTTATGAAAAAACTTTCTGTTCCAGAAAAAATAGAATCAGGAGAATATGTTTTATTTATTAATGCAGAACATGGCAAAAAAACAATAATTTACAAATCTCCTATAATTTTAAAAAGAGCTTTCCTACATATAAAGATCTTTGGTATTCTTCCAATGTGGCTTTTAATCTCAATATTGACAATAATTACTCTGTTAATCTTAAGTTATTTCCTAATTAAAAGGCATATAGAAAAAAAGAAAAAATATAAGATGAAACTTGATTTAAAAAAAGTCCCAAAAAAAGACCCTAACTTTTTTTGGTTAGGAAAAATAGCAGAAACCAACCATACATCTTATCTAGAACCAGAAAGAATGAAAACCCATACAATAGTTGCAGGAGCTACTGGAGGGGGAAAAAGCATAACTGCCCAAGTAATTATAGAGGAAGCTTTAATGAAAAATATAGCAGTAATTGTTTTTGATCCAACAGCACAATGGTCTGGGATGTTAAGAAAATGTGAAGACAAAAAGATGATGGCATTTTATCCAAAGTTTGGAATTAAACCAAATGATGCAAAAGCTTTTCCAGGAAATATAAGACAGGTAAAAGATGCAAGACAAATA